>CAYMVL010000025.1:0-200936 GCA_964394145.1 uncultured Dehalococcoidales bacterium
CCGTCGTAGACAGAGGCAAGCTGGTGGGTATAGTAACAGTACGGGGCCTGGAGCAAGTATCTCCATCCAAAGCTACAAGCCTTACTGTATGGGAGCTTACCTACCTTTTGGAGAAGACTACGGTAAAGGAAATTATGACAAAAAACGTTATTACGACCACGCCGGATGCCACTGTCGAAGAGGCACTGGCGACCGCTCAGATCAACAAAGTGGGGTCCCTCGTGGTGCTTGATGATAGCAGAGTAGTAGGCATAGTCACCGCTAATGACTTCTTCTACAAGGTCGTGAATCCAATACTTTGCTTAGACATGGACGGACACTGCCTGCCAGGCATCCAAGTCGAAATCCCGGAGGGTTGCGAAGGCAAGGCGATGGAGGAAATAATCTCCACCGTAAACAAGTTGGGCATAACAGTTGGCAATCTACATATGTTCACTCCCGAGGGGTCAACCAAGAAGAATCTGATTCTTCATTGTTCGGGATGTGAGGAGGATATGGAGCGTAAGCTCGTTTCTGAGTTAAAGAACAAAGGATACTCGGCATCGACAAGAAGACCCCCCTGTCAAACATTTGTATGCTGAGGAGACGCGTCTCCACGGTGACCTTAGTAGAGAGTAGAGTAAGCCACTAATGAGAGGACAATAATTGTTCGTCTTTCCTCAATGCCAGAATCTGGTCACGAATCATGGCCGCTTTCTCAAATTCTAGATTCCTGGCTGCGCCTTTCATCTCCCGTTGAAGCTCTTTGATAAGGTGCGCCATTTCCTCTACGGACATAGGAGTAGCCTGATAGGGAGTCCTCGTTTCAGCTACTGCTTGGACCTTTTGCCTGATATCCTTGATGGCCTTCTTTACGCCTTCAGGAGTTATGCCATGTTCTTTATTATAAGCTTCCTGGATTCGTCGTCTACGTTGAGTCTCGTCTATAGCTCGTTGCATAGACTTCGTGATGGTGTCAGCGTACATTATGACGTGAGCATTCACATGTCTGGCAGCCCGCCCCATAGTCTGAATAAGCGCTTCCTGTGACCGGAGATAGCCTTCCTTGTCAGCATCAAGTATGGCTACTAAGCTCACCTCCGGCAGATCCAGGCCCTCACGCAGCAAATTGATGCCCACGACAACATCATAGACACCAAGACGGAGATCACGGAGAATCTCCATACGGTCGAGTGTCTCTATCTCTGAATGAAGATAATGTGTCTTTATCTCCATTTCCCTGAGATAATCGCACAAATCTTCAGCCATTCTCTTGGTCAAAGTAGTAACCAGGCATCGCTCTCCCTTCTTAACGCGGGCCTTTATTTGAGAGATGAGGTTGTCAATCTGCCCTCTAATTGGCCTAACCTCCACGGTGGGTTCTAACAAACCGGTGGGGCGGATCAATTGCTCTGCTACTTGCTGACTCCGTTCATATTCATATGGCTTCGGGGTAGCTGATACGTAAACAACCTGATTGATATGCCTGTTAAATTCCTCAAAATTCAGTGGGCGGTTATCCAAAGCTGAAGGAAGGCGAAAGCCATAATCAACCAATGTCTGTTTCCGAGAAATATCGCCATAATACATGCCTCTTATCTGGGGTAAGGTAATATGTGATTCATCTATGAATAACAAGAAATCTTCAGGAAAATAATCAAGCAATGTCCATGGTGTGCTTCCTGGGGCACGACCTTGTAGATGGCGAGAATAATTCTCCACGCCGGTGCAATAACCGACCTCCTGAAGCATCTCAATATCGTAGTTAGTCCGAGCCTCGAGCCGGTGAGCCTCAAGAAGCTTATTCTGGCCTCTTAGCTGCCCCAGCCTTTCCTCCAGCTCCTGTCTGATACCCTCGATTGCCGCCGTCAACTTATCATAAGGGGTAACAAAATGCTTAGCAGGGTAGATGTCTACCTGCTCCCGTCTGACAAGTAGCTCTCCGGTCACAGGATCGACTTCCACAAGGCGTTCAATCCGGTCGCCCCAGAATTCAATCCTTAGTGCTATCTCTTCATAAGCGGGCAGGATCTCAACGGTATCCCCTCGAATGCGAAATTTACCCCTGGTAAGCTCAAAATCATTCCTCTCGTATTGCATATCCACCAGGCGGCGAATCAGCTTGTCTCGCTTATAGTCCTCATTCTTCTTGATAGTAAAAGCGAAGCTATGATACTCCTCAGGTGCGCCCAGACTATAAATACAGGAAACCGAGGCCACGATAACTACATCTCGACGCTCAAACAGAGCCTTGGTAGCCGCATGACGCAATTTATCAATCTCCTCATTAATATCGGTTTCCTTCTCAATATAGAGGTCAGTGCTGGGGATATAAGCCTCAGGCTGATAGTAATCGTAATAACTAACGAAATACCCTACAGCGCTTCCAGGAAAGAACTCCCTGAACTCTGTAGCCAGCTGGGCGGCCAGAGTCTTGTTGTGACAAATAACCAGAGTGGGTCTTTGTACTCTCTCTATAACGTTAGCCATAGTGAAGGTCTTGCCACTACCGGTAACCCCAAGCAAGGTCTGCTGCGGATAGCCTTTATTCAGCCCCTCGACCAGCTTATCGACTGCCCGCGGCTGGTCTCCGGTAAGACGAAAGTCAGAACTGATTTTGAACAAAGAGGGTTTCCAATCAATAAATACAATTTTGGGCTATCAGTCAGTCAGCTTGGAATCGAATGCACGCCTGCGAACCTTCACTGACGCCGAGATTATTTTAGCTCATACTGTAGCCACTCCGCTAATCCTAGACGCGAAAGAAAATGGCATTTCAAGGTATTGCCAGAAAAAGTGATTACTGCGGCTAAGTTGATGACTTCAGAGACCCAGAAGTAATTATAACATTAGATTGAGAACATAGAGGACAGATTACCTGAAGCTGCCCTGAGTCGCTCAAGGCATTTTGCTTTTCCTAAAATCGTCATCGTCTGGAACAGAGGTGGTGCTGCGGTGCGCCCTGTAATGGCCACCCTCAATAGTCCGAAAAATTTCCCCGTAGATAAATGTAATTCAACGGCCAGTGGGCGGAGGATACTCTCGAGCGAAGCAGCACTCCAGTCCTCCACTACTTCCAGCTTCTCTAAGGTAAGCGCAATAGATCTGGTGGCTTGAGCCGGGTCTAAGCCACCACTTAAGAGCAGTCCAGAGTCATATTGCAGCTCGTCGAGAAAGAAGAAGTCCGCGAGTTGAGGTACTTCAGAGAGAAACTTGGCACGCTCCTGGATTAGAGGCATGACACAGCGAATATAATCTTTATCTAATGGCCTTCTTACCGATGATGGCAAATCTTCCATTAAGAACGGAGTGGCAAGATCTGCGAATTCTTCTGGGCTTACCCTCCGCAGATAAATGCCATTCATCCAATCAAGCTTATCCCTGTTAAATATAGCAGCTGTTTTGCCCACTCTTTCCAGGGAGAAATGTTTGATCAGTTCTTCTTGCGATAGCAGCTCAGTCCGGTCATCAAGCGACCAGCCCAGTAATGCCAGGAAATTCATCATTGCAGACGGGAGGTAACCCTGAAGCCTGTATTCAGCAAAATTGGTAGCGCCGTGTCTTTTGGAGAGCTTGGCTCGGTCAGGTCCGAGTATCATAGGTAAATGGGCAAATTGTGGAGGCTCCCAGTTGAGAGCTTGATAGAGCAGTATGTGTCGAGGCGTGCTAGAAAGCCATTCATCTGCCCGGAGTACATGAGAAATGGCTGTTAAGTGATCATCTATCACATTCGCTAGGTGATATGTAGGATAGCCATCGGACTTAAGCAAGATGAAATCATCCAAGGTATTGTTATTAAAACTCACCGTGCCGCGAATTAGGTCTGTGAAAGACGTGCTGCCCGTCGTCGGAGTCTTGAACCGTATCACAGGAGTGACCCCGCTTGAGGCCAGTTCATCTCTCTCCTGCTGCGTCAGATTGCGGCAACGGCCATCATATCTTGGCGGCTGGTGTCGCCTCACCTGTTCCTGGCGCATTGCCTCTAATCTCTCTGGAGAGCAGTAGCAGAGATAAGCGTGACCTTGTTGGAGCAATCTATTAGCGAATTCATGGTAAATAGCTAGCCGATCCGACTGAAAATAGGGGCCTTCATCCCAGTCTAGTCCCAGCCACTTCAGACTATCCAGTATAACTTCCACTGCTCCCTCTACTCTGCGAGCAACATCAGTATCTTCGATGCGCAGGATGAATTGGCCGCCATGATGTCGAGCAAAGAGCCAATTGAACAGGGCAGTCCTGATATTGCCCAAGTGGGGATATCCTGTGGGGCTGGGCGCGAAACGGACTCTGACCTTTGTCTCTACTGTAAATTCCATAGTCTGTGCATTATGGCACATGTAGCTCTTAGAATATCGTTGGGGAAGTTCAGCTTAATGCTGCTTGGACAAAACCCGCTGCAGGCTTTTCAATTGCTCCAGGTGCTTCTTCAGCCTCTGCGTCAATTGCTCAGCCTGTTTCAAAGCTTCCTCTGTATCTTCTATTTCTGTGCTAATCTCAAACAAAGCCTGGCTTTGTTGCTGTGCTAAGTCAGATTCAAAGCGGGTTAAATCTTCCATCTTGGCATCGCCTATTAAGCGGGACAACAGACTACTTTCTCTTCTCAGCTGTTCTCGACTAAGTTCTTCAAAAGACTTCAAAGCATCAGCCTCCTTATTGCTTGCGTTCCGTATCAGAAACATATCACATATTCACAGTTACAAACAAGCCTTTCGAGTTTCCTGATACAGAAATTGTAGAGCCTGTCTTAAGTCCATCGGCAGGGGACTTTTGAACTCACGGTATCCCTTGCCATATGGTAACTGAAAGCTAAGCAGGTAGGCATGAACAAAATGTCTTTTGACCCAGAAGGCTGACAAATCATGCCGAAATTTTGCTCCATAGACAAGGTCGCCAACTACAGGAAAACCGATAGCTGCAAAGTGTAACCTTATCTGATGCGTACGCCCGGTTATAGGAAAGGCTTCAATTAAAGTGTAATCCCCTAAGTATTCCCTCACTTGATATTTGGTGCTGGCCTCTTTCCCCATAGCCACCACCGCCATTCTTTGCCTGTTATGGGGATCTCTGCCAATAGGGGCTTCGATCATTCCTTCTTTTGGTGACAGCCACCCCCTGACCAGGACAAGGTAGCCCCTTTTTACCGTACGGCTTCTGAACTGATCGGATAAGAATTTTCTCACAGAATCATTCTTGGCTATCACCATGAGACCTGATGTGTCCTTATCCAATCTATGCACTATGCCCGGGCGGATTAAGTCAGTACTCCTAACCAGCTCCGGACAGTAATCTAAGATAGCGTTGACCACGGTGTGGCTGGGATGCCCCGGGCCAGGATGGACAACCAATCCTGGGGGTTTATCTATGACCAGTATATCTTCATCTTGATAGATTATGGATAGGGAGATTGGCTCAGCTATGAGGTGCTGGGGCGCAGCAGGAACCTCAATCGTTATACTGTCGTTGATATTCAGTTTGCGGCTTGCCTTTGTTTTTGCCCCATTGACTAATATATGGCCTTGCTCAATTAGCCTCTGTATATAACTTCGGGAAAACATGGACAGAGCTTGACTTACATACTTGTCAAGACGAATGTCCGGGGTGGAACAGTCAAACTGCAGGGTTTTAGTCTTTGCTGTTGTGCCCGTGTTCATATGCTGTTCTAAATAGTCCTGAGACATGAAGGGAATAAATGAGAATAAAGATGCCTACTGTTACGGCAGTATCAGCCAGGTTAAAGGTGTACCAGTGAAAGATATTCTGCAGGTGAAGGTCAATGAAATCGGTTACACAGCCTGAGAAACGAAAGCGGTCTATCAGGTTCCCAATGGCACCACCAAAAATTAAGCCAGCAGATACACTAGTTAAGATAGTAACCAGAGACATATAGCGGACAAGTACAAGGACAATAATTATTAAGAAAGCTATGATGATAGTGATGAGGAAAGTTGTATTAACAGGCAGACCAAAGACAGCACCGGGATTCTGGCCATAGACTAAATCCAGGATTCCCGGCAACAGCTGCACCGGCTGCGGGTTAGCTCTAATCCACCACTTGCTTAACTGGTCGAGGGCAACCACTACAGTGGCTGTGATTATGAATGATCCTGCCTTCCCACCACTCTTACCCAGAAAAATCTCTAGTCTTCCTGGGGACCTGCTACCTTGTCCCTTGTGCATCCCTTTTTTGATGTGCCTTGCAGCTAAGACACAAGTTTGCCTGGGGTAGGGCTTCAAGGCGAGCCTGCTCTATAGGTTTTCCACAAGAGTCGCACATTCCATAAGTACCAGCTTCGTACTTCTGCAGAGCATGCTCTATCTCACCGAGAGTCTCTCTTAATCCCTTTTCCATCGCTAATCTTCTCTCTAGCTCAAAGGCGCCATCTGCTTCCTCCTCCCTTTTGCCAAAAGGACTGCCCTCTCTTCTCTCCGACAATGGCTGTGCAGAGGCTACTAGCTGGTCCAATTGCTCCAACAGCTGTATCTTCTCTTTCTTTAACCTTCGATAAAGCTTACTGTAATCAACCATAGCTACCCCTCCCCAAAAATTAGTTCCGCTGGGGCCAAATGCACACGAATACCTAAACGCTGCTCCTGCGACTCCTCCAGTACGTTCGGCACCTCAGTTCAGAACAGATCGCAGACTTTACGTGATAGCACTCGGCATAACAATCATAGGCTCTGCTGGCCGAACATAACAACTCGCCACTATAACTACAAAGGTATCTTGTTTGTTTTTCAGAAGACCTGGGAACTAGCTCATTAAAAAACTCTTCTTATATCGGGATGCAAACCATTGTCAAGCTTCTCTATAGCTTCACGCCTGATAGCATTGAGCTCTTTTTGTCTTTCCTCGAATTCAATTTTAGAGCAAAGTTTCTCAGGGTGCAAGTAAATATCATCTAACTGCCTTACTGCCTTTGGTATCTTAAACCCTGTGGGCGAATCTATCCAGTCTTCGAGGCCTCCTCTTAGCAAGGAATCTAATATGGCCAGAGTATACTCCAGTCTTATATCTTTGTATGCTTCTCCTTCGCCTATCCCGCCTGTATTGATTAAGTAGTAGTCTATATTAGGAAGTCCCTTTAATATCTCATAGAATATATTGACATGCTCTGCCCTATTACCAGCTACAAAGGGATCATAGAAGAACTCACTCTTAATCTTTCCCGCCCGGGTCGGGTCACCAGCGGAAGACTCCATTGATTGGCCTAAGATCATCAGCGCCACTGCCTGCTCCCGGGTTAGTCGTGATATGGCAGGTATCCATGGCCCCCTGGTCGCGAGAATCACATTATCAACTCTATCAACATTAATATAGGGGCTGGCGTGCAAGAAATCTCTTCTATGCATGATCGCCCTTCCGTTAGATGTCTTCTGGAAATTGTAGAAATCAAAATCTCCATTTTCATCTACATAGACATTCTCACACAGGGTTTCCGGTTTCAATAAGCCGTAAAATATCTCGACTTGGCTTCCTGGATTTACAGCCTCAGTTTTTACGTATACTCCTCCCGCTTCAAAACCACGAAAGGAGCCGTCTGGCATAAGAACTCCCCCATCATCTTGCACGAGCCAGGATTTCTCTTTTCCCTTCCTCGCCAAGATTTTGGAGCTTAAAGTTGTTTTACCATTTGCAGTCAAAGCGAGGATTAGGGATCTGGCAGTTTTGTAATCTCCATGTGCTGATTGGAGATAATCCTCTCTGCAGGCGGCGTGCAAAAAAATGCCGCCTCGCTTGCTCTTTGCAACCCAATCCTCTGAAGCAAAAACTCCCTTTTTATATTCGCCTATGTAGTTACTGTTCCTAACGATTTTAATCACCCTGCCATCATCAAACATGGCCAATCGTATGGTGATATCTTTCTGAGGAAGAGGTTTAGATTGATTGGCCTCGAAGGCATCATCAGCAAACATTACAATTTCGTAGTTTGGCTGCTTAACTTCCTCTTGCACGGGCACGTAGAGGTTTCCTCCATAGGCAAGATGGGCAAACCTTTCAGGAATAGTAAGTCTGACCGTCGTCCCGCTGTTTTCCTGACCTACAGTTCTATCAATGGAAATCAATCGCTCCTTAGCCAAGATTTCCTCGCATTGGGCCAACAGTATCTCCTCTTTTTCCCCGAATTGATGGTCGATGCTATTTTCAGTAAACATCGCCGCTCTGGAGGAAGGATCACTCTCGACAACAAAGTTTCCATATATTGTCTCCCTAACGCCGGGCTCCTTCTCCACAATCGACCTCAACTCGCCTGCGCCGGGGTTGTTTATTAGTCTCCCTTCTGCTACAGCTTTTTCCCTGATTCTACTGAGCGTCAGCGCAAATAGTTCCATATTGAATTTTGACATTACACTTCTCCTGATGGAATCTAGACTCGAATTCCTGCATTCTTAACAAATCCAGAACACGATTCCTGAATCTTTAAGATTCAGCTATTAGTGTTTCATATTCCCTGGTCTAGACTTCCCGGAATTCTCCTTCGACCGTTCCTTCACCGCCTTCGCCGCCTTTGTCACCGGGCGGCTCCGTACCGGGTGGAGCTTGCCCTGGCTGCTGGTAGACTGACGCTCCAATCTTCTGCATAGCCTGGGATAAGTCTTGCGAGGATTTTCGAATTGAATCTACGTCTTTCCCTTGAAGGGCCGACTTTACTGCAGCTATCTTGGTTTCTATTTCTTGTCTCACCTCGACCGGTATCTTATCTCCGTAATCACGAACTGTCTTCTCCGCATTGTAGCTCAAGCTATCGGCAGAATTACGAGTCTCTACCTCTTCTTTACGCTTGGCATCCTCAGCCGAGAACCTTTCAGCTTCCCTCTGCATCTTTTCTACCTCCTCCTTGCTAAGCCCGCTGGAAGCTGTAATGGTAATCTTTTGCTCCTTTCCCGTCCCTTTGTCGCGAGCACTGACATTAAGAATGCCATTAGCGTCGATATCGAAAGTCACTTCAATCTGGGGTACACCTCGTGGTGCTGGGAGAATACCGTCAAGCATAAATCTCCCTAAGGTTCGATTATCTGCTGCCATGGGGCGCTCCCCCTGAAGTACATGTATCTCCACACTTGGCTGGCTATCACTGGCGGTACTAAATATCTGGCTCTTAGAGGTTGGGATAGTTGTATTTCGGGAAATCAGGGGCGTAGCGACAGCACCTAGAGTCTCTATGCCCAAAGTCAATGGAGTGACATCAAGGAGCAGAACTTCTCCTACTTCACCCTTAAGCACTCCTGCCTGGACTGCAGCCCCTAACGCTACCGCCTCATCAGGATTGACTCCTTTAACTGGTTCTCTGCCAAAGAATTGTCTCAGAGTATCCTGCACCTTCGGCATCCTTGTCTGCCCGCCAACCAGGATTACGTTGTTGATCTGAGCTGCTGTAAGTCCGGCATCGCTCAAAGCCTGACGGCAAGGACCTATGCTCCTTTCTATTAAATCGCTCGACAATTGCTCTAGCTTAGCCCGAGTTAGTACCATGCTCAGATGTTTGGGACCCGTCGCATCGGCAGTAATGAAGGGAAGGCTGATTTCTGTTTGGGCTACTGTTGACAACTCCTTTTTTGCTTTCTCTGCAGCATCCTTCAATCGCTGTAATGCCATTCGGTCCTGTCCTAAATCAATACCCGACTCTTTCTTAAATTCATCGCATATCCAGTCCATGACCCTCTGGTCAATATCGTCGCCACCGAGGTGAGTATCGCCATTAGTTGATTTCACCTGGAAGGTACCCTCGCCTATCTCCAGGATAGAAATGTCGAAGGTGCCACCACCAAGGTCATAGACAGCAATAGTCTCCTCCTCTTTCCTGTCCATCCCATACGCCAGTGATGAGGCCGTAGGTTCATTGATAATGCGCAAGACGTTAAGACCAGCTATAGTGCCGGCATCTTTAGTTGCGTTTCGCTGGCTATCATTGAAGTACGCTGGCACGGTGATCACAGCATCAGTGACTTTTTCGCCAAGATAGGCTTCAGCATCAGTCTTCAGCTTTTGCAATATCATGGCAGAAATCTCCTGCGGGCTATATTCTTTCCCTCCCATGACTACCCGGCAATCGCCATTGGGTGCTTCGCTGATCTTATAAGGCAGGCGTTTTATATCGTACTGAACTGTGGGGTCCTTGAACTTGCGCCCGATAAGTCGCTTTATGCTAAAGATTGTATTCTCCGGGTTGACCACTGCCTGCCGTTTAGCTATTTCTCCCACTAATCTTTCACCCGTCTTACTTATAGCTACTACCGAAGGGACAAGGTTGCCCCCCTCCGCGCTGGGGATAATTTTGGGTTCGCCTCCTTCTATCACCGCTGCTACACTGAGTGTAGTACCTAAGTCAATCCCTATTGTTTTTCCCATGTTTACTCCTCCTTCTCGCATTTCATTCTTGTTTTTCTTTCTTCCTTGCCTTTACCAACCACTACCTGACTGGGGCGTATCACTCTGCCCTCCAACTTATAGCCCTTTCGGACTTCCTCAATGACTATCCCATCCTCCCCTTCTTGAGTCATTACCGCTTCATGCAGGTTAGGGTCGAATGGCTCACCTTCGGCCTTAATTTCAAGCAACCCTTCTGCCTCCAAGATTGACTTGAGCTTATTATAGATGAGCCTGACCCCGTCAATCCAACTGGCGCTCTTCAGATGAGATGGCAATGCAGCAAAAGCTCTCTCCATATCATCTACGACGGGCAGCAGTCTTTCGATAAGCATGCTATTGCCCAACTTGATCACTTCCTCCCTTTCATGCCCGGCGCGCTTCTTGAAGTTAATGAAATCAGCCTGGCTTCTTTGCCAGTTAGCTAAGTACTCCTCAGCTTTTTTCTTCTCTTCAGTAAGGGATCGCCTCAAATCATCAATATCTTCTAAGCTAACTTCTTCATTGATTGTCTCATTCCTCGATAGTTCTTCTTCCTCAGCCAACTTTGCCCCCTAGGTGTATTCATATATTGACTGGCTCAGTAACACTGAAAGGCAGTTAAGTGAAGACATAGCTCTGGCATAATCCATACGCTTCGGCCCGATTACCCCAACGATGCCACTAGTCTTATCAGGCACCCCGTACTGGCTAATTATTAAACTTAAATCCTGTAAAGCCGGCTCCGGGTTCTCTTCCCCAATGATCACTTTTACCTCTCCCTTGCCCAGTCTATGGCAAAATATGTCCCTAAGCCAGTTCTCCTCCTCCAATACCTCTAGTATCTTTAATATTCTGGGGCTATTAACGAATTCAGGCTGACTTAGCATAAGACGCAACCCCTCAAGATAAATCTTGCCGTATTCTAATTCCTCTTCAGTAGCTATTATTTTCGCTATATGTCTAGATACTTGCTGTTCCTCAGGCGAAAGTTCTAGTTTGCTAGCTAATATTTCACTGCCAGTCATACCATCATAAATAGAGCTAAGTTTGTTAGCCAACTTTGTTAAATCATCTTGACTGAGCTTCCTATCGAAAGATAAAACCTGCCGCCTAACTCTAGTTTCATACAGAACTAAGACCAACAGGGCCATGAAATCTTGCAAAGCTACCAAGTCGATATATTTCAGGCGGCAGTGAGCCGCTTTGGGTGATGTTATCACGGCCACATTATGAACGAATCGTGCCAACCATGTTGCTGCTAGCTTCAGCCACAGTTCCGTCTCCTCTTTCGTTTCACGGTACAATTGATAAACCAGATACCTTTCAACCGGTGGAAGTCCGACATCTTCGCTCATAGAGGCCACATAATAGCGGTAAGCTTTATCAGTCGGCACACTGCCAGCCGAAGCATGCGGGCGCATAATATATCCCTCCTGCTCCAAATACACCATATCGTTACGGATTGTGGCCGGACTCACAGTTAGCCCGTATCTATCAGCAATAGTCTTTGAGGCCACAGGCACCGCTTCAGCGATGTAACTTCTGATTATCAGTCTGAGGATAACCTCTCTTCTACCTTCTAAAGCCATTTAGCACTCTCACTCGTTGATTGCTAATGTACAAATTTAGCATTTTAAATCAAGCGTGTCAACGGAGTGCGCCCGTTTGGCTATATATGAGTATCTCCTGCCTTCTGGTCATAGCAATGAAATCGTGGTTACAATAGCTGGCATTGGACAGCATAGCCACAGGGTAGCGACTTTTCATAAGGCAGGCCCTAATGTTATCATAGTGAGCCCAAACACTGGACATTATGAAGAGAAAGCAAAGCGATCCAAGAAAGAAAGGCAGACAGAGGTTAGGCTGCATCGCTGCTTTGTGCCCCTTAGATGACGAGAAAGGAAGTGATGGAACCTAAGAAATTGAACGCGTATAGACCACTGTCAATTTCGGCCATAATCTCATACGCTGCCACGTAATTGTAATGGTCAAAGTAGTCACCGATAGTAGTTGTGACATACCTCCTCAACTAGCTCACGAGCTGTCTATAAATATACTGCCACTCTATATCCATTTTGGGGGTAAGACTTATAGGGATGGCATTGATATTAATGCTGATATGTTCTACAAAGAGCTGGCTCATAGCCAAGAAGCTCCCAAGACCTCTGTACCTCCTCCAGGCGATTTCATCAAAGTCTATAAGGACCTAGCTCTTGAAACTGACCAAATCATTTCCGTTCATCTCTCTTCAGGGTATAGCGGCACGTATAATACAGCAAGATTAGCTAAGAGCTACGTAGAGAATAATTGCCGCGTAGAAGTAATAGACTCGAACTCAGTTTCCGTAGGGCTGAGCCTTGTTGTTATAGCCGCTGCTAGAGCAGCCCGGGAGGGCAAGAATCTGAACCAGATTATTGAACTTGTGCAGAGAATGATTCCAAGGATTCGCATGTTCGGCAAGATTGATGACTTCCCCTATCTTTTCAGGGGGAAGCGCTTTCGCTTATCGGAGAAGTTGATTATTCTAGGCAAAATAAGCACCGTACTGCATATCAATTTGCTAGCTGAGGTCTATGACGGCGGCAAAATACGCTCTCCATCCTTTGTAATCGGTAGTAGAATGGCCTTGAACCGCTTGAAACGTTGGGCCAGTGAATTTCAGGGTTTGAAAGAGATGGCCATTGCCTACTCTACCCCGTCCAAGGAGGTAGAGATGCTTGTCGAGCGTCTGGAACCACTATTTCCCAGAGAACGTATGCTTATTAGCAGGCTTGGCTGCGTCGGATCCACATATACTGGAAATGGAACTTTGATTATGGCTCTGTTGCCACATTAGGAACTTAGCCACATTGCCCTCATAAGCAACGTAAGGACAGATTGGGCAGGAGACAATAATATAGCAAAGCCCCGCCTTTCTACATATGAAATTCCACTATATCACCATCACACAGTACATGTCCCCTACTAACCCTCTGCCCATCGTATTTCCCCGAACCCCAAATGATGGCATACTTCAAATTGCTGCGGAAATCCCTATGGATCGATTCAGCTGCTTCCTCTACTGTACTACCTTTCTCCAGTATCATGGGGTCGCTTAAGTCAGCCTTGCTACCGGGAGTCTTCGTATAAATCCGGACGATATTCAGGGATTCATAAATTGTCCTCTTAAGTTCCTCCAAGCCAGTCCCCTCTCTGGCAGAAATAGAAACAAGGGGAAATCTTCCCCCGTATTGCAAACGTAAGGCCCTCCAATTGGAGTCTGAATCCTCCAGATCATTCTTGTTCCCCACAATCAAGATCCCTATGGGATAACTCCCCGGAGTTACACAAGCACCACCGTCCAGTATAGGCTCTACCCTTGCTTCTCCTAGCTCCCGAAGAGTCGCCTCCACCTGGCTTATTGGCTCCAAGGATAAGTCTATTACCACTGCAATGAGGTCGGCATTTCGGAGGGCATTAGCCAGCAAAATTCTCACTTCCCGACGCCCTATGGGTGGCGTATCCACTAATTGCAGCTGAATGTTCTCAAACTTCGCCATTCCCAGGGAAGGCGTTCGAGTGGTGAAAGGATACTCAGCTATGTCTGGAATAGCATCGGTCATCGCTGCCAGTATTTCTGATTTACCTGCATTCGTTGGCCCTACTAGCATCACCTGTCCGGCACCCTCTTTTCTGATATAGAAGCCCGCCCTCTTAGCTGTGGCATACTTTCTCTCAGCTTCCTGAGAGAACTTAGCGATCTTACCTCTTAGCTCAGCACGGAGTTTATCGGTGCCTTTGTGTTTCGGCATGATAGCAAGCATAATCTGCAGCGCCTCAATCTTGTCCTCAGGCTCTCTGGCTAGCCTGTATCTCTTTTCAGCTTCGAAATACTGCGGCGGCAAGTTTGCTGGCATATTTTTATTCTAGCACTCAACCCCGTGCAGCGACCAAAGACTGCCATAATTGTCTCGCTGGGCAACCGGTATAGATGCTTAACTGGAAGCCAGAGTCATGGGGGAGCAAGAGCCTGCTTCAGGGAAGTGTCACAATAATAGCTCTTTACTTTCCTATCTACTACAGGCTGTGATCCCAACCCTTAAACGAGTCTTTTGAGCCTCATACCATGGATAACTGACCGGCTTGGCTTGAAACTGGCCTTCGACCTATCTTAGGAGGCGTTTATCGCATTTAAGCAGGGCATTAGTGGCCGGATATACGTGTTATGCCAGACAGTCCTAAAACATTTCTTGTTGCGCGGTGAAAAGCTCATGCCAATGCAGCCGGTTGACAATACGAGCCGCCACCGCTCTAGTGGGGCAGCATGGAGTCAGAATAAGCATGGGCTGGGAAAAGAAGCTATCATGACAACCTGTTCATGGAGCCTCTATGGCATAGCAGTGAAGCATGAAGTGCTGTACCCGACGGCTTATCAAGACAGTAGTGATTAAAGGATCAGGTCATGCAACTAGTTCCATTTCTAAAATATTCGGCATTTCGCAGCCTTGCAGGACTCACTGAGAGATCGCGAAACCGAGCCTGACACGGCACCTATTCTGTCCTAAACAGGGAAGCACATCACTCAGTCATGAAGTCATCTAGCATATCCGTGGTAGTAGCTCGCCGGAGAGCATGTCTACAATTCGGGCTGGTCCTAGCTTTGTTTTCATTATCACTCTCTCAGGATGCTCGGTCGTCACCTCGCCAATAATGGCTGCGTCTCTACCATAGCTATTTTGCTTCATCTGAGCCAGAATTTTGTCAGCGTCCTCAGGTTCAACTATGGCTACCAATTTCCCTTCGTTAGCAACGTAAACAGGGTCCAGGCCCAGAAGTTCACACGCACCTATTACACTATCCTTCACTGGTATCTTATCTTCCTCTATTACAATACCTATGTGAGACTGTCGGGCGAATTCGTTAAGCGTTGTACCCAAACCGCCTCTGGTAGGGTCCCGAAGGCAGTGAATTCGTGTTGAGGCAAGCAACATTTGAGCCACCAGTTTATTCAAGGGTGCACAATCACTTTGTACAGGCACGGAGAACCTCAAGCCCTCACGTTGACTCATTATAGCTATGCCATGGTCACCGATAGAGCCACTAAGGATAACCTTGTCCCTTGCTCTGGCATTAGCCCCTGAGATATCAACGCCCGGAGGCATTATCCCTATTCCCGATGTGTTAATGAATAGCCTATCAGCCTGACCCTGGTTTACCACCTTGGTATCCCCGGTGACTATTTGCACCTCAGCTTCCTTAGCGGCTCGCTTTATTGATTTGACGATTTGCTTCAGTTCATCCATAGGCAAGCCTTCCTCTAGTATCACAGAAAGGCTTAAATACAGAGGCGTAGCTCCGCTCATAGCTAAATCGTTAACCGTACCGCACACAGCCAGCCTGCCTATATCTCCGCCGGGAAAGAAGATCGGGTTGACTGTATAGCTATCGGTGGTGAAAGCCAGACGCCCGCTGGCTTCAAAGACGGCACAGTCGTCTAGCTTGTTTAACAGCGGGTTAGCCAGGAAGGGCAGGAATTTCTTTTCCACCAATTCGTGGCTTACCTTTCCCCCGCTGCCGTGAGCTAAGAGGATGATTTCCTTCTTCGATAACTTACTCTGAGCAGAGGAATCAGAACTACCCATACTGGCTCCTTCGTATATCTATGTTCAGACTTCCCTCATTAACAGCCGACTCTCTCTTTGCATCTGCTCCGAGCCCTCGACGTTCTTGCTAGCCGGAATACTGATAATAGGCGGCGCAAGCTCCTTCGCTGGAGACCATGCATGGGCCTATCGGCCTTTCCGGCGTACAGACTTTCTTGAAGAGCTTACACTCAAATGGCATGGCAGCGCCCCGGACTACGTCTCCACATAGACAGTCTCTTGGTTCCCTCGCCGGTCTTATGATCACTGGAAAAGCCTTGTCAGCATCGAACTGCTCATATTTTCGTTTTATCTTTAGGCCACTCTGTGACACCCGTCCGATGCCCCGCCAGTTGGCTTCGCCAACTTCAAAGACCTCCTCCATTAGTGCCAATGCCTTAGTATTCCCTTCTGGCTTCACGCCGCGAGGATAAGCTATCTCAACTCTAGGCCGTGCATCTTCGATTTGCTCTACCAGCTTATGGAGGCACAAAAGGATATCCAACGGTTCAAAGCCTGCGATAACACAGGCAACTCCGTAATTCTTCGGGATAAATTCATAGGGATGGGAGCCTATGATAACGCTCACATGCCCGGGACAAATAATGCCATCCAACTTGACCTCACCTGAATCGAGCAGTGTCTTCATCACTGGCGGAGTCAGTTTGTTGAGGGAGAGAACGTGGAAGTTCTCTACATGCTCTCGCTGCGCCTTGAGTATGGAAGCTGCTATGGTTGGCGCTGTTGTCTCAAAGCCGATTCCGACAAAGACGACTGGTTTCTCAGGATTGGCCTCAGCTATCTCTAGGGCATCGATGGTGGAATATACTATTCGTATGTCTGCTCCTTCAGCTTTCGCCTGCTGCAAACTGGAGTGACTGCCGGGAACTCTCATCATGTCACCAAAGGTAGTCGTGATAACCCCGGGTAGCTGAGCCATGGCAATAGCTTTGTCTAGATCAGAACTTGCCGTTACACATACGGGACAGCCTGGACCGGACATCATCTGAACCGTTTCAGGCACCAGTTGGCGAATTCCGTATCTCAGTATGGCATGAGTGTGCCCGCCACAGAATTCCATCAACCTGACTGTCTTGGTAGAACGGTGAGAAATTCTGTATGCTAATCCCCTAGCTAGGTCGCTATTCTGATACTCATCAATGAACTTCACTGAGGCTCGCTATGTGTCGCAGGAGCTTCAAGGTTTCCTCCGCTTCAGCCTCATTCACAACGCCGATAGCGTACCCGGTGTGGAGTAAAACATAGTCTCCTACTTTCACCTCCGGGGTCAGTGCTATGCTAGCCCGGCGCTTTGCCCCCCCGACTTCAATATCGGCTTCGTCGCCTTCTATTGATACAACCCTTACTGGTATCGCTAAACACATGACAATAATATTCTAGTACAAACGGAGTACGTGACGCAAGGAAGCGTCGCGAGGCCAGGACTATTCAGCGAAGCTGGCAATAGCTGCCTGCCCCAGAGATATACCACCATCATTGGAAGGCGCCTGCCTGTGGGTATATACTTCAAAGCCGCTCTTCTCAAGCAAATGGACCGTTTTCCTCAACAACAACCGGTTCTGGAATACACCCCCGCTTAAGACTACCTGTTGAATGCCGTTTTCAGTGGCTATTATTTGGCACATCTCTGTGGTCATTCTAGCTAGAGTGTTATGAAATTTCATTGATATGTCCATCCTGGATGTGCCATGCTCCAAGTCGTCAATTATTGCTGACAGTAAGTTGCCCAGCCTTAGTATTCTTATTCCCTCATCTTCAACTATATAGTAAGAGAAGGTTCCGCTGTTATCACCCCCGTACGCGACCATCTCCAGCTCTATAGCCGCTTGGCCTTCGTAATTTATCTCGCCTCTTATACCGATCAAGGCTGATACAGCATCGAATAGACGCCCCACGCTGGAAGTAAGAGGCGAGTTTATTCCCTTTTCTATCTGGCGCCTGATTATTTCCACTTCTAGCTCGCCTACTCGCGGCATAAAGGCTAGGCCGCGATCCAAAGCGCTCTTACCCAATAAGCTGAGGATATAGCCAATGGCCGTGCGGTAAGGCTTTCTAATGGCGGCATCACCTCCCGGCAGGGGTAGGTATTCCAAATGCCCCTTTCTGGCAAAAGTCCGATAGTCGGCTATCAAGAACTCACCTCCCCAGATATGTCCGTCAGTGCCCATACCAGTGCCATCGAAGGCCACTCCAATGACCTGTCTGCCATCGAGTCCATTGTCGGCCATACAGCTGGCAATATGAGCATGGTGATGCTGTACGGGAACGACTCTTAGCCCAGATTTAGCTACTAGCTCATGAGCATATCTGGTGGCGAGGTAATCAGGATGCAAATCATGAGCAATCCTATCAGGCTCGATGCGAAATAGCCTCTTGTATAAGTTTATAGTGCTGTCAAAATGCTCCAGGGTTTCTAAGTTCTCCATATCTCCAATATGTTGTGATAAGAATGCATAATTGTCTCTGGTTAGACAGAAGGAGTTCTTCTCCTGAGCGCCACAACCTAGCACCTGTTTCGCTTTGAAGGGGAGAATTATAGGATGTGGGGCATAACCGCGAGCGCGTCTTATAAGCTGAGTGGTTCCTCTTTCTACCATAGCAACGCTGTCATCATAGCGAGAATAGATATCCCTGTTGTGGACCAAGAAGTAATCGGCAATCCCGCAAAGCCTTCTAATTGCTTCGTCATTATCCTTGGCAATCGGCTCTTCACTGATATTTCCACTAGTCATCACCAAGGGCAGTCCTGAATCTCGAAGCAGGACGTGGTGCAAGGGTGTGTAAGGCAGCATGACTCCCAAATAGTGCAAGTTGGGGGCTACTTCCCTGGATACAAATGAGTCCTCCTTCCATCTCAGTAGCACGATAGGGCTTTGAGGCGAGCTTAGCAACTTACTCTCATCTGCCGACCAATCACAATGCTTCTTCAACTGTTCTATATCGGTTAGCATGATGGCGAAGGGCTTCGATAAGCGTCTTTTTCTCTGCCGCAGGGTTGTGACCGCAGCCTGACTGGTAGCATCACAGGCCAGCAGGAATCCGCCTAAACCTTTAATGGCAACAATCGCTCCTTCCCTTAAGTGGCGGCTAGCACTGGCTACTGGGTCTGTGCAGCTTAAGGCATTCCCAAGTGCATCAAGCAATTCAACATGAGGCCCGCATATCGGGCAGGCGTTCGGTTGAGCGTGAAAGCGCCGGTCCAGTGGATTGCCATATTCGGCCTGGCACCGGGGGCACATATTGAAATAGCGCATGGTCGTTTTGGGCCGGTCATAGGGCATATCTTCAATTATAGTGAACCTCGGCCCACAGTTGGTGCAGTTGGTGAACGGGTAACGATAGCGGCGGTCGCTCGGGTCCAAGATTTCATTCAGGCAGGCCTGGCAAGTAGCGACGTCCGGGGAGATGAGCTGATATTTCCCCGCCTCAGCGATGCTACTGCGGATTTCAAAGCTATCATAACCGATTGAGGGATGATAGCTAATGGCTATGTCTTCAATATGGGCCAGAGGGGGTGCCTCCGCCTGCAACTCCAGCCTGAATTGCTCAATGACTTCCTTTCTGCCTTCAACTTCAATCTTAACATCCCCAGAGGTGTTGCATACCCATCCCTTCAACTCATGCCTTGTGGCTAAGCTATAGACAAAAGGCCGGAAACCAACACCCTGGACTATGCCACGGACGCTGACGCGAGCCAATTGTACATTCTCAACCCTGGACATCACTGACCCTCACAATCGCAAGCAATACAAGCTGACAACTCCCCCGATATAGACTATAGTCGTGAAACAGAATGCATCGAGCAACTTCTATTACGCTATGCCCCTTCCGCCTTCTTCTCTTCCAAACGCCGCGTTATGACTGGCCCAACCAGCCTCAGACTGGCCCCGGCTGAACGACCACTCTCCAATGTTTCAGCCAAGCTTATGGAGGACTGGCGCGATGATTCTGCTTTGTTATTACACCTTTCTATCGCCGCTCTTAGCTTCCCTCAGCAGCCAATTGCACCATTCCTCTATTCCAACACCGGTCTTACACGAAACCTGGAAGATTCTAGCTTTGGGATTCAGCCCTTCAACCTTGTGGCGAAAGGCACGGATGTCAAAATCAACATAAGGAAGAAGATCCATCTTGTTTATTATCACAGCGTCAGCATCAACGAATATCACGGGATACTTGGTGGGCTTGTCATCTCCTTCAGGCAGGCTGGAAATGACTATTCTTTTGTGCTCCCCCAGGTTGAACTCAGCAGGGCAGATGAGATTGCCCAGATTCTCGATAAGAATCAGGTCGATTTTCTCCAGGGGCATGTCCTTGAGAGCCTGCTCAATCATAGCTGCCATCAGACTACAACTCTCTGGCATGTTTCTTGTGTTGATTTGAACCACATCAATTGCCTCGTTTTTAACTTTTTCAGCATCCAGTGTCGATGCGACATCGCCTTCAATAACAGCTATATTTAGTTTGTGTTTAAGCCTAGCGATGGTTTGCAAGACAAGGCTTGTCTTGCCGGCACCTGGTGCAGACATGATATTAATGGCAAAAACCTTCTGCTTATCCAAGAGTTGACGATTCCGGGAGGCAATAGCTTCATTAGCCTCAAGAATGTTTTGCAATATCTCTATCTTCTTCATTCTACCTGAATGCTTTCTATGTACGAATCCCGGCCTCCTATTATTTCCACGCTCTCGCTCTGGCACTCCAGACACCTCCATTCGCTGTTTTTCGGCTGGAAAACTGCAGAGCAATGCCGGCAGCGGAGTTGGGCTGCCCTTAACTGAAAGTGAAGATCTGCTCTCTCAGCAATTGTATCCTTGCTAATCAAATCGAAATAGAATTGAATACAATCGGGCGCGAAACCTGATAGCTCGCCAATAACCAGATCGATTTGAGTTATCCTGCTAGCTTGCGCCCCATTGGCTTTTTCCAAAGCAATGCTGAGAATGTTTTGAGTTACTGCAAGTTCATGCATTTCACTTTGACCTCTTGTCACAGACAGTGGCACCAGTCGGTATCGCTACTGCGTATGATATTCCAATCTCCCCTGCCTTCTAGCGGACGAACTTGAGATGAGATCTAAATCTCTTTGCCTCCTGATTTTTCTCAACTATATTCCCGTACACGTTGATTTTGCAGCTGCCTACGCTTTGGCTCCTCTCATTTCCTGTTGAACATGCTTCAAATCAGATAACCTCAATTGCTGCCTATCCTCAGTCTCTCTTCTCCTAGCCTCTCAAAGAGAAGAGAGGATACCCTTTCTTCAATTGAATACGTACGCATGCGGGAACGCAAGAGTTCCCAATCCACTTGATGCCCATCAAATTCCGGCCCGTCCACACAGGCCAGCTTAGTTTGTCCTTCCACAGAAACCCGACAGCAGCCACACATCCCCGTTCCATCAACCATTATGGGTGTCAATGTTACTACAGTCTTCACATTGTATGGCTTTGTGATTTCACAAACAGCCCTAAGCATTGCTACCGGCCCCATAGCAACAGCCCGATTTATCTTCTGCTTATCTAGAATCTCCTTAACAAAATCAAGGCCTTTGCAACCCATTGAACCGTCATCCGTACTAATATAGAGTTCATGACTCACGGACCTTAGCTCGCTTTCGAAAATCAGCAAGCTCTTGTTCCTGGCGCCGATGACGCTAATAACACGGTTACCAGCTCGCCGCAGTGCTGAGGCCACGAAGTGCAGAGGAGCAACGAGCACCCCTCCCCCAACACATAACACATTTCCAAAATTGTCTATCTCGGACGCATTTCCAAGCGGACCAACCAAATCCAGAATCTCATCACCTTCTGAAAGACAGCCCAGTCTTTGGGTGCTCTTGCCCACTTCGTTGAAAACCAGCCTCAACGTTTCTCTGAACATATCAGTACCCGCGATTGTCAGTGGGAACCTTTCACCTCTTTCGTCTATGCGCAAGATAACGAAATTGCCGGGCCTTGCCTTTTCTGCTATTTCCGGCGCACAGATATCAAAGAGTTTTATTTTTGGAGCAAGCTCCTTTTTGACTACAATCTCATTCATCCAAGTTCGCCTATTCGATTAATCCCCAACTGAAACCGACGCTATCTTCCTGACGAAAGAACTCAATTTTGAATCAAAGCTGTTTACATATCTCGGTGATGTGTAGCAGACCTCAAATCTTTCCTTGAGGCCTAGTTCCCGCAACACTCTTTCCAAAGCTAAAATGTTACCCTCACTTATTCCTCTACCTTCTTGAAGCTTACAATCGTCACGTTTACAAACTAGGGCCAAGACTCCATCGAAGCTTGAAAGCAGAGCATCTACCACATGAACCGGGTCCAATGCGTTGAAACAGGGAATCTCCACAATCATGGCATTTTCATTCCTCAGACTGTGGCCGGGTTCATCGAGAACAGAAAACTCAGCCCATTGGCAGCAGAAAACCAGGACAATAGGTGAAACTCCATTTGCTTTTAAGTCCCTCGCTTTGACTTCGTAGTTCTGAATCATTTGGGATAAGACATCATATTCAAAGCCTTCAAGCTGAATGGCTGAGTGTGGACAGACAAGGGCACATGCACCACAACCCTTACACAGGCCATAATCAATTTGAGGTGTGGCCAGTTGCTGAGCTTCGATAGCATAATAGGGACACACAAATTCGCACTTATCACACCCAACACATCTTTCTGTGTTATATACCGCCTGCGAGGAATTCGTAATAAGCCGTAAGGTGTCTTTGCGATAGCCGAGTTGCTCTAGCACAAGTTTCAAGAGCTGTAACCTGCGAATACTCACATCGCTGCCTATCTTGAAGCGGCACAATCTCTCACCGCAGTGAACTGCGGTGATTTCACTAATACCTATGGATAGTAATCTCAAATAGAACTCAGGGGACAGCCGCCCTACGCATGGCACTCGAATAGAGACAAGTCCGTTTAAATCTTGTCGATTCAATAGATTTGGCACTTCCGCCGATGGTGGGCAACTTCCACGGCACATCACCATCAAAGTCGTGGCTACTGAAGCACTCATTTCTTGTGTGACATTGGCAATCAATAGTTTTTCATCATAGTAAGCTAGTTCTATAGCATGTGCGGGACACGTGCTAGCACAAAGCCCACAAAGCTGACATCTTTCTATCTCCAGGTTAACGCGATCCTTATTCGCGTCAAAGGATACAGCCTCAAAAGGGCATACGGAGCAACAGAGCCTACATCTGCTACAGTAGTCCTGGTTAAGCTCTATCGCCGCTGCTTCTTCTGTGTCTTGCTGGTTGATCATGTCACAGGTCATACCTTTCGCCTTTGCCTGGATACCTATAGCATCTTACTTTGGCTCCGGGCCAGCAGTTGAAGCTGGCTCACTACAGACTGGAAAACCCGAGGCCTGCCACTGAAGCATCCCTCTCTCCATGTTGTAGACATTTGTGAAGCCGTTATCGATTAGGATGGAAGCTGCTGTCCTGCTGCGGGCCCCACTGAGGCAATATACCAGTATACGGCGAGAAGGTTCCAATTCGCCCAGTCGCAACTCAAGTTCAGATAGTGAAATCAAGACGGCATCTGGAATGTGGCCTGAGTCATACTCTTCTTGCGTACGCACATCGAGCAACACAGTCGCTTGCTCTTGGGTCATCTCGTAAGCTTCCTCCGCAGTTATATTTGTGTAGCTCAGTACCGTCGGCCCTGGGTTCGTAGTCACTGATGCGTGCCCAGTACATGAAACCAATGGGGCCAGCATCATAAGCGCTATTAGGGCCAACAACAAGGCTAACCCTGGCTTTATCTCAATCATCCTTTCTGGCACTCTTCCCCGGTCATCCTTCCGCATCATGTATTCTCTTCTTCCTCAAACGCCTTTCGGAATGGCTCGGGTATTTCGGGAACTCGAGCATCTACCCAGCTCTTGATACAGCTCAAGGAGCAAAAACTGTAGCGGTCAACCAATCCTAAGCCCCTCCATTGGGAGACTATGAACCAACCTTCCAGCACGTCACAAGGTCGCTCCCCCGCTATATACTCCACCACCTTACCACAGAAATCACAGACGAAATGTCTCTTTTGCATCGTATGCGTCTATCAGACTGATACTACCTTCTTAACCTCGGGAACACGGCTCTTGAGTAATCTTTCTATTCCATTTCGCAATGTCATCGTTGCCAGGGGGCAGCCCCTGCAGGCACCCGTTAGTCTCACCTTGACCACACCCTCATCCACATCCACATCCACCAACTCGACATCGCCACCATCAGCTAGCAAATTAGGCCTTATCTCCTTCAGCGCTGCCTCTACTTTCTCTCTCATGTTCCACCTCCTATTCATTAAATTGTTCTGGGTTAAGGCTTCCGTCTCTTCGTTCGGGCCAATCCCGCAAATGCACGCACCAATGCCGTGCCTTCCTCTTCGCTGTAGTGCAAGTCAGAATGAAACATTCGCGTCGCTCCCAAACGCCTTTCCATATACGTTTTCATTGCCATGAGTCCTTATTAATCAACTGAATCATTAGCCTGACCTCGGTTCTCAATGCATGAATTGCCAGGCGACAGAATCGACCAGTTGACAGAAGTGCTTATTCATAGTATATTATATGTGAATATGTAAATATTTGTCAACAGAGGTCCAGATGCAGAAGATATTAAAGGTATTTAAGACCCTCTCAGATGAGACGAGGCTGCGGATGATAAACGTGCTGCTGGAAAGGGAATGCTCGGTCTGTGAAGTAATGCAAGCGATGAGGATCCCTCAGACACGCGCCTCCCGTGGCTTGATTGCTCTTCGCGATGCTGGCCTGCTAAAGGCAAGGCGTGACGGTCTCTGGGTGATGTACTCAATTGACGAGGAAAACTTACACAAGTTCGCTCCTAACCTCGCTCAGGTTATTAGAAGTGCTCTAGCAGCCAGCGAACTTGCCATGCTTGATCGAGAGCGACTAAAGACAGCAACTAAAGATGGGCCATGTAAATTACGACTGAGAAGCCTTGGTTTGGAGTGATAGTCTGAGCCTGAGGTCAGGGCTTCCTGCCTGCGGGTATTGACTACCGGGTAGATGCAGGTTTGACGAATAGAGTAGCTGTATCACTTGAAGAACAGGTTGACGATTTAACACCTGAAAGGCGGTTATGATGGACGGCTTTGAGCCAAGAATAATAGGGTTCTGCTGTAACTGGTGTTCCTATGCGGGCGCTGACCTAGCTGGTGTCTCAAGGTTTTACTATCCACCAAATCTAAGAATAATAAGGGTGATGTGTAGCGGCAGGGTTGATCCCACTTTTGTACTCAAAGCTATTGAGTTGGGAGCTGATGGTGTGCTTATCGCCGGGTGTCACCCCGGTGATTGTCACTATATCGCGGGAAACTATAAGACTGCGCGACGCATATCGCTGCTCAAGAAGATGTTGGGACAACTCGGCATAGAGCAACATAGAGTGCGGTTAGAGTGGATCTCCGCTTCTGAAGGGGCAAGATTTGCCGAGGTGGTTACCGATTTTACTGAGACTATTAAGGGGCTTGGGCCAATAAGTGCAGCTGGAAAGAGCAAGAGCTGACGAAGGAGAATGGAGATGGCTAGACCAAAAGTTGCTTTTTATTGGAATGCCTCCTGTGGAGGATGCGAAGAGGCAGTAGTTGACCTGAATGAAGATATATTGAAAGTAGTTGGTGCCGTAGATATAGTCTTCTGGCCTGTTGCCCTGGATTTCAAAAGGGAAGACGTAGAGAGTCTGGGCAACAAGGAGATAGCAGTTAGCTTTGTAAACGGGTCAATAAGAACTGAAGAGCAAGAGGATATGGTGAAGCTCCTCAGGGATAAATCGAGTCTCGTGGTTGCTTTTGGCGCCTGTGCTCATTTAGGAGGGATACCTGGGCTGGGCAATTTCTGGACAAGAGATACAATATTTCAAAGGGTTTACAATGAGACCCCGTCCACTGAAAATCCCGGGGGACTTATTCCAGAGGAGAAGACCGACGTCGGAATTGGTGAGCTCTCTTTACCGGCATTTTATGATACGGTCAAGACACTAGACCAGACCATCGCAGTAGATTATTACCTTCCCGGATGTCCACCACCACCCGACCTAATCATGGATGCTATCAATGCCATCCTCTCCGGCAGTTTACCGGAGAAAGGATCGGTGCTAGCTCCTGATAAGGCCCTATGTTATACGTGCCCGCGAAATGAGACTAAGCCGGAGAAGATATCTATAAAAGAGATAAAAAGACCATGGGAGATCAAAATAGATTCGAAAAAATGCTTCCTGTTGCAAGGACTAGTCTGCCTCGGACCTGCCACCCGCTCAGGATGCGGTGAAACATGCATCAGGGCAAATATGCCCTGCCGGGGCTGCTTCGGTCCTGTAGATGGAGTCATCGACCAAGGAGCAAAGGCACTCTCAGCCATTGCTTCTATATTGGGACTCGAAGGCGAAGATAGGCTGACAGCGGAAGGTGTCCAGCAGTTGATCGACCAAATCGTGGACCCTGCGGGAACCTTCTATAGATTCAGTTTGCCTTCTTCTCTGCTTAGAAGGAAAAGAATGGAATAGACGGGGGAATAGAATGAGAAAGATAACCATAGACCCAATAACCCGACTCGAGGGGCATGGGAAAATAGAAATATTTCTTAATGATGCCGGAGACGTTGACAAAGCTTATCTCCAGGTGCCGGAGCTTAGGGGATTTGAGAAGTTCTGTGAGGGAAGACCGGCAGAGGAGATGCCTAGGATAACCACCATGATCTGCGGTGTGTGTCCTACCGCTCATCACATGGCGTCGACAAAGACGCTTGATGACCTTTGGAAAGTTGAGCCAACTTCAGCGGCAAAGAAAATAAGAATGCTGATGTATAACGCCTTCCAAGCAGAAGACCATCTATTGCATTTCTTCTTCCTGGGAGGGCCTGACTTTGTCGTGGGACCAACAGCGCCCCCTGAAGAAAGAAATATCCTGGGTGTTATCGCTAAGGCTGGATTGGAAACCGGCGGAAAAGTTATCGAAGTCAGGAAAAGGCTGAGGAATGTTCTGAGAATAATCGGTGGCAAGCCAATCATGCCCACCTGCGGACTACCAGGAGGAGTGTCGAAAGCGATTAGCGAGGAGGAAAGGAAGACGCTTATAGAAGCAGCGGAGTATGCGGTGGATTTTTGCCAATTTGCCCTGCGGTTATTCGACGATGTGGTGCTGAAGAATAAAGAATATGTTGACCTCGTTATGGGTGACGCATACAAGCATAGGACTTATTACATGGGACTGGTGGACGAGAATAATAAAGTAAATTTCTATGACGGCATGATCAGAGTAGTTGACCCCAACGGTAAAGAATTTGCCAAGTTTGCAGCCAGTGAATACCTCGACCATATTAGAGAGCATGTCGAGCCATGGAGTTACATGAAGTTCTGCTATCTTAAGAATGTGGGTTGGAAGGGGTTTGTTGATGGAGAGGATAGTGGTGTTTATCGAGTAGCACCACTGGCTCGGCTAAATGCATCCGATGGCATGGCTACACCACTGGCACAAGAGTCCTACGAAAAGATGTTTGAAACACTGGGAGGAAAGCCGGTGCACAACACTATGGCTTTTCACTGGGCTCGACTTATTGAGGCGCTCTACGCCTCAGAGCGGATACTTGAACTTGCCCGTGACCCTGAACTTACGTCTCCTGATATCGTGAATCTGCCGACTGCAACCCCCAAAGAGGGTGTGGGAGTTGTAGAGGCGCCCAGAGGGACCCTTTTCCATCACTACCAAACTGATGAGAATGGGATCCTCACCAAGGTCAACCTGATTGTGGCTACGACAAACAACATGGCCCCAATCGTTATGTCGGTCGATAAAGCCGCCAGGTCTTTGATACACAAAGGCCAGGTATCTGATGGTCTTCTCAACATGGTTGAGATGGCATTCAGAGCGTATGATCCCTGTATGGCTTGCGGCACGCACACTTTGCCGGGAGAAATGCCACTGGAGATAGTCATTCGTGATCACCATGCCAATGAAATCAAGAGGTTAACCAGGAATCTTACCAATAGTCCCGAGGTCTGCAATTTAAGAGTATAGCCGGCAAGAGGCACAAGAGGTGAAAAGTCAATTATCAGACGGATAATTGGGGGCAGTTAAATGATGCATACATGTTCAAGCTTCCGGGATTCCTGATGCAGCCCTAAAATCTTTCGAACAAGAATGGGAAGATTAAGATGCAGTCAAATAAAGAACCGAGAGTAGCCGTGAAAATAAACGACGATTACTGTAGCGGATGTTTGATTTGCTCCTCCGTTTGTCCCTACGAGGCAATTAGACGAGACCCCGCCAGTGGCAAAATGCTTCTGGAGACGGATAGGTGTGAGGCATGCGCACTTTGCTATTCTGCTTGCCCGGCTGAAGCTATCGAGGTTGTCTACTACGATATGAACTCTTTAGCCGAATATCTTGAGAGGGCAAAGCATGAATATCAGTCTGATTCGCTAGTCATTATGTGCCAAGGGTGTGCACCGGATTTTAGCAGTATAGAAAGGATGTTTGGGATTTCCAAATTCATTCCATTATCTGTCCCATGCGTTGGTCGTGTTCCGCAAGAGTTGTTTCTGAAAGCCATAGCCGCAATGGGAATAAGAAGAATCTATACGCTTGCCTGCGAAGAAGGTTACTGCAGATTTGAGAAAGGAAACTCTATTGCTGAGCGTCGCATTCTAGCGTCTAATCTACTGCTGGAGCAACTTGGTTACGGCAAAGCAGTTATCGATTTGAAACGTCATAGTGTGAAAGTAAAAGTGGACAGCGATAAGTGTATAGCTTGCGGCAACTGTGCATTCTATTGTCCTTACAATGTTGCCGAGCTGGAGAGCGGAGCTGCCGAGTTTGATTTGAATCTCTGTCGGGGCTGTGGCTTGTGTGTCACTTTGTGCCCCGCTCTAGCTTTAGATCTGGAGAACTGGGAGAAGGAACTCATATCCGCTTTAATCTCCAGGCTAGCCTCAGAGATGGTAGAACCAAAGATTTTGGTGCTGCGATGTCAATGGTCAGTCTTCCCTTCATTGGATGGGGAGTGGGGACCCCATGTTCGTGCAATAGACCTGCCTTGTGCCGCAAGAGTTGACCCTCTGCACATCACGGAAGCTTTCCGCTGCGGTATCGATGGCATTCTGGTAGCAGCCTGCCCTGAAGAAGATTGCAGATCGGAGAAGGGAAGTAAGGAGGCTAAGCGGTTAGTCAATAAATTGGATGCGACATTAAGCCAAATTGGATTTGACGGCAGACTTACCTTCTGCTCTTCCAGCCCTAGATATCCTGAATCCTTCAAACAAGAGTTGGAGCAGTTTAAAGAACGAATCGAAGGTCATATGACGGGGATCAGGCAATGATAGTAACGACTCAGAAGCCTTTAGATGAGATTCTGGACTTCCTGTCGCCTTACACTGCGATCTTGGTCGCTGGGTGTGATGGGTGTACCCAGCCGCCCAGAGGTCTGAGAGAGGCCCAGACACTAGCCCAGTTAGTTGAGCTTGGTGGAAGGTCAAGGGGCAAGGATTTTAGAGTCAAAGCGACCACGGTGCCCAAACAGTGTGATTCCTATCTGGCATCAACTGTGCTGAAGCTTCAAACAGAAGATGTGGAAGCTATCCTGTCACTGAGCTGTGGGGTAGGAGTGCAGACCATAACTCAATTCTTACCAGGCCTGCCTGTCTTCCCTGCCCAAAACACCATGTTTATAGGAATGGAAAACAGAGAGGAGGCCACTTTTGAGCAAAGCTGCGCTGCCTGTGGCGACTGCATTTTAGCTTTGACAGGTGGTATCTGCCCTATCACAAAGTGTGCCAAGGGCTTACTCAACGGTCCTTGCGGAGGGTCCACGGATGGCAAGTGCGAGGTCGATTCTAAGAAAGACTGTGCCTGGGATTTGATTATTAGACGCCTAGAAAAACTCGGCAAGCTACAAATATTAGAAGAAATTCGCCCGGCCAGAAGATTTGGGCCGATGGCCAGGCCAGAGATGGTGAAACAGTGACGGCATGTACAACGCTTGGAGGAGCTTGAATATGTCTAAGGATTTGGTTGGATGGTCCAGACTTAAATCACCTTGGGTATGTCACCTGAACACCGGGGGCTGCAATGGATGTGATATTGAGATCTTGGCCACACTCACACCGAGATTTGATGTTGAAAGATTTGGCATTGTGCTAAAAGGGTCGCCGAGACATGCCGATGTGCTTATTTGCACCGGACCGATAACCAGACAGGTAAGGGACAGAATGGTTAGGATATATGAACAGACTCCTGACCCAAAATTTGTTATTGCTGTGGGCTCCTGTGCTTGCTCGGGCGGAGTATTCTGGGGCTGTTATAACGTCCTAGGCGGTATAGATGCAGCGATCCCCGTAAATGTCTACATTCCAGGCTGCCCTCCCCGACCGGATGCCATTGTCCACGGAGTACTCAAGTTGTTAGGGGCACTGGACCCTCACTATATCCAACTTCTGGAAGAACTGAAAGGAAAAGGGCAGATTCATGTCAGCGGAGAATGAAATTCAAAATGCACTGAAGGCGGCGTTTGGGGAACAGATCTCTGAGGTCAAGGCAGCCCGAGAACGCAGATTGTTCGTCACAATCGCTTTGCCCCAGCTTAAGCAAGCTGTCAGTTACCTCAAAGACAATTGGGGCTTGACCCATATTACAACCATAACCGCAATTGATGTTGGGGAAGAAATAGAGCTTCTGTATCATTTCTTCTGCCAAGGAGTGACGCTCAGTTTACGAACATTTGTCCCTAAAGCGAATCCAGTGATCGATACCATCACAGCAATCATACCCGGTGCCACACTCTATGAGCGTGAAATACAGGATTTGCTAGGCTTAAAGGTAATAGGGCATCCTGACCCAAGGAGATTGATCCTGCCGGAAGACTGGCCGGACGGAGTCTATCCTTTGAGAAAAGATTACGGGGTCAAGATGAAGGAGGGTTGAATTGGCTGTAACGATTCCGATTGGTCCCCAGCATCCAGCGTTAAAGGAACCCATTAACATGACGATAACGGTTGATGGGGAACGAATAGAAGATGTGAATGTGCGCCTAGGATACAATCATCGCGGAATTGAGAAGGGTGCTGAAATGGGAAGCTACATTCAAGACATCTATCTCACTGAGCGTGTTTGTGGCATATGTTCTATGTCGCACTCAACGACCTTCTGCCAGGGAGTGGAGGAATTGCTTGGTCTGGAAGTTCCCATAAGGGGTCTTTTTATTCGTACCCTGATATGTGAATTGGAAAGGATACATAGTCATCTACTCTGGCTGGGGGTGGCAGGCCATGAAATTGGCTTCGATACCCTGTTCATGTATACCTGGAGAGACCGAGAAATAGTCATGGATCTACTTGAGCTTATTTCAGGTAACAGGGTTAATTACGGAATGAATGCCATTGGCGGTGTCAGACGCGACATAAGTGATGAGATGAGACCAAAGATCTTGCAGGATATCAAGAAACTGGAAGAAAGAACCCGGTACTATCTTGAGGTAGCTAGTACTGAGGCTACTTTTCTACGTCGAACAGAGGGAATAGGTATCTTGTCCAAGGAAAGAGCTATAGAACTCTGTGCTGTTGGTCCCACTGCCAGAGGCTCCGGCATAGAATATGACGTCCGTAAAGACGATCCATACGCCGCCTATCCTTATTTAGACTTCAAGGTTATAAGCTCAGACCGCTGTGACGTGCTGGGGAGAACCGTTGTTAGAGTCCTAGAAGTAATAGAGAGTTGTAAGATATGTCGCCAGATAGTCGAGCAGTTGCCCGAAGGCAAAATCATAGCAAAGGCAGCACGCAAAGTGCCTCCTGGCGAAGTAGTAAGCAAATATGAAGCTCCCAGGGGTGAGTTAGTCCACTACATTAGAAGCAACGGTACCGACCATCCGGAAAGGTTAAAAATCAGGACACCTACCTTAGCAAATATCACCTCGGTTATTGAGTCTCTTAAGGGCGGCTATATTGCTGATATCCCCATCGTGTTTGCAGCCATCGACCCCTGCATGGCTTGTATGGACAGGGTCATTCTACTGGATGGCGCCGGGGAGAAAAGCAGAGGGACGATAACTTGGAAAGACCTGAAGGCGTATGGCATTAGTTGGTACGCTGACAGATAGAGGTTATTGCTATGGCAAGAATCGGTTATATGTTTCCCGAACTCTGGAGACAGCTCTTTAAGAAGAGGGCTACAGTCCTGTATCCCTTTGAGAGGCTGGACTTGCCCAGGAAGCTACGGGGTAAACCCATCTTCCACCAGGAGAGGTGCTCTCTGACATGCAAGGGAGTATGTGCTATTGACTGCCCTGCTAAAGCTATAGTAATGGAAGAGATAGGCGAAAAGGCGAGTCGTCCCATTTTCCTTCTGGACAGGTGCACATTCTGCGGGCAGTGTGCTGATAGTTGCCCGTTTGGCGCAATCACCTTGTCGGATGACTTCGAGCTTGCCCAATACGACAGGGAGTCGCTGATATCAAAGCAATGGTAACCATGCAAGGTGAACGAAGTGTTGTTGATGCTTCAGCCGCGATGCTGCAGGAGGAGTTAAGAGGCTGGAGGCAAATAGCCATTTTGGGCCTTGGGAATGAATTTGGCGGCGATGACGGTCTTGGACTCCTGGCAGCACAAGAGTTAGAGCAGAATCTGACGTGTACGCCCAGAGTCAATATTCTGACTGCCGGAACTGCTCCAGAGAACTATACCGGCTTACTGCGCAAGCTGTCCCCATCGCACATACTGATCATAGATGCTGCGGAAATGGGGGAGAGAGCCGGCATGATCAAGCGAATTGACCCTGCCAAGATAGCAAGCCAAGAACCATCCACCCATAGCATTTCTTTGGATATGCTGGCTGGATACCTTGAGCGAGAGCTTAATTCCAAGGTGATTATTCTCGGCATCCAGCCAAAGAGAATCTGTTTTGGTGCTTCGATGTCAGACGAAGTCAAGACCTCCATCAAGCAGTTGATACATCTCATTAAGCAATCAATTTGTAACCTGTCAGAGGATAAGCTTTGAGGACATTAATTCTAGGGATGGGTAACCCACTTCGCTGCGACGACGGCGTAGGGAATAAAATTGCACAGGTATTACAAGAAGAAACGCACGGACCAGAAGTAACCATGGTTTACAGCAATATTGGTGGTCTTGGCCTGCTGGATTTCTTGCCAGGTTATGACCAGGCAATCATCATAGATGCCATCCAGACTCCAGAGGGAAAAGGAGGCCAGATTCACAGGCTGACCTCAGAGGACTTAAGCAGCGACAAGTATCCTGCTACAACTCACAGTTTTGGTCTAGGTGCCGCTTTGGAACTGGGCGCGAAGCTTGGTCTGGCATTACCCCAGAAGATTACCATCCTTGCTGTAGAGGCTGTTGATGTCACTAGCTTTGCCCAAGATCTAACCGCAGAGGTTAAGCAGGCGGTTCCCCAAGTCGTCGAGCTAGTACTTCAAGAAATAAGAGCTAGCCAGTCTCAGGGTGTACTGGATTCTGCTTGCTCGACGAAGAGCTGATACCGGCGCTTCGGCTGATAAGACAGGCTCTTTATAGAGGCAATGAAATCACGGAGACATTCAATGGAGGAGCCAAAGGTTGGCGTTTATATCTGCCAGTGCGGCGTCAATATTGCCAGCACGGTTGATACGTCAGCAGTAGCTCAATATGCTGCGGCCTTACCGCATGTAGCTATTTCACGCGACTATAGGTATATGTGCTCTGACCCGGGCCAGGATCTCATCAAGAGGGACGTAGAGGAACTGGGACTCAATCGGGTTGTCGTAGCTTCCTGCTCCCCTAGGTTACATGAAGCTACGTTCCGGCAAGCTTGTAACAATGCTGGCCTGAATCCATATCTGTTTGAGATGGTGAATATAAGAGAACAGTGTTCCTGGGTCAGTCAAGACAAGGGCGCAAACACGGAGAAAGCCAAAGCTCTGGTCAAAGGTGCGGTTGGGCGTGTTTATTACCATGAGGCTTTGGAAACTAAAGAAGCGCCATATAATAGTGATACTCTGGTTGTCGGCGCAGGTATTGCCGGGATTCAGGCTGCCCTGGAGATTGCCAACTCCGGGCACAAGGTGTATTTGGTTGAAAAGGAACCTTCAATTGGCGGGCATATGATCCAGCTTGATAAGACTTTCCCCACTTTGGATTGTTCTCAATGTATCCTTAGTCCGAAGATGAGCCAAGTGGGGCATCATCCCTTCATTGAGCTCTCAGCCTATAGCGAGGTAGAGGAGGTTTCGGGATATGTAGGGCATTTTAAAGTGAAGGTACGGAAAAAGGCAAGACATTTAGACGTAAGCAAATGCACTGGCTGCGGTCTATGTACGGAGAAATGTCCCTATAAGACCGATAGCAAATTTGAACTCAACCTAACCAAGAGGAAAGCTGCCTACATACCTTTCCCCCAAGCTATTCCTTTCGTTGCCACGATCGATCCAGATATTTGTATCTTTATTAAGTCGCAAGGGAAGAAATGCGGAGCTTGTGCGGAGTTCTGTGATCCGGGTGCGATAACTGTAGAAACTCTTCTTCATCAGACCGACGAGATAACTGAGTTCGAGGTAGGTTCAATAATATTAGCCACAGGCTTCCAGCCTATGGATCCAAAATCTATTCCACAGTACGGCTATGGCAAATACCCAAACGTTATTACCGGACTTGAATTCGAGAGGATAGTCAGCCCTACAGGACCCACTGGGGGGAAAATCGTCCTAAAGGATGGCAGTCGCCCCAGCAGCGTAGCCATTGTGCATTGTGTTGGAAGCAGGGACAAGAATTATCATGAATACTGCTCACGGATATGCTGTATGTATGCCCTGAAACAGGCACATTATGTCAAAGAAGAATTACCGGACACAGATGTCTACCAGTTCTATATAGATATGCGCTGTTTTGGCGATGGGTATGAGGAATTCTATGAGCGCATCTCAAGAGAAGGTGTTACCTTCATCCGGGGAAAAGCGGCCCAGGTCACCAACAAAGCCACACGTGAAGCAGAAAAGGGAAGACTTATTGTAGTAGCCGAGGATACTCTTCTCGGGACAATGGTCCGTGTTCCAATTGACATGGTGATATTAGCTACCGCCGTAGAGCCCCAGCTTGATGCAGGGAAGGTAGCGAGCCTTTTCAATATAGGTCGAAAGGCAACAGGTTTCTTCCTGGAAAGGCACCCTAAACTTGATCCGATAGCTACATCTACCGAGGGTGTTTTTGTGGTCGGGTGCTCTCAGGGTCCCAAGGATATTCCTGACACTGTGGCTCAAGCTTCTGCCGGGGCGGCAAGAGTTCTGGCGATGATAAGCAAGGGAAAAATTACCCTCGAGGCTGCAATTTCATCAATTGATGAAGAAATGTGCTCGGGTTGCAGGACTTGTCTTGTTCTCTGCCCTTTCCGTGCTGTTTCTTTTGATGAAGAAAAGAAGGTCTGTCGAATTAATGGGGCATTATGTCAGGGCTGCGGCATTTGTGCGGGAGCATGCCCTAGCGACGCGATCAGTGCCCAGCAGTCTACCGATAATCAGATTCTCAGTCAGCTGGCCGGGGTCTTAGCATGACACATAGGTAAAAGCTATCTCGCTCACCATGCCGATACGGGGAAGTCGCGTGACTTGGGTAGTGGTCTGCCCTCGATGTGTCGATACCGACTGCAGTACAGATACTAGAAATACCCTAGGTGATCAAGCTCTCAGCCGAAGTCAAGGGAATTGTGAGAACCCCTGAACGCTTTGGCTATCTGCTGCCCAGCTAGGAAGCTACTGGTTATCACAGGCTGTAGTAGCTAAGAGCAGGCTGAAGCACGTTCATGCCTGCCAATTCAGTGCCCCAAATACTTGCCTATCGATTCTAGTTTGCTAGCCGTGCTCAAGGGCTTGTCTCGCCTGTCATCGATTCTAATTGTTGTTACTACCCTGACAACTCCGTCACCAAAAGTTGCTTCGTGCATCTTCTTCGCCGCTGTTAAAACCTTGTCCAGCTCGCCTTCCATGATCGTTCCCATAGCTGTCAGCTCATACTTTACATCTCTCTCCTGTTGCAAGACCTTGATCGCCTTAGCTACGTACACGCTAAGCGAAGCAGTCTTCGTTCCCAAGGGTACAACAATCACCTCTGCTGTCACCATTTTCCTATTACCTCCTGTCGCTTGCTTAACTGAATTTAACCCGCCCGAACTTAAGAATGTCAACCTTCTCAAACACACGTCGGCAGTCTTCGCGCACCATCACCCAGAAAGAGATATTACAATCCTGCCGCTAATTCATTTTTATAGCCGCCAGAGATTACCCGTAATTTCAAATGCGGCGGGTCCCCTCTCCAGTTACTGTCTTCGCCCAGGCTGAGATTATTTATGTCAAGCAGGTCCTGCATAATAGTGAGCTACTTTATCTCCTATTTGTCAACTATTGTCTTGCCCACAATCGAGCTATATTCCTGGCCACTTCAGGATATACTATTTGACCGACTGCCCCTTGAGCAATGCCCTGATTTTACAGCTATACAAACATGTGCGGTTCCCCGAGAGTCACTCGCAATGATATTTCTGAAAGTACACGACCTTGAGGATCAGTAGCGCCGTGTGAGTTATACTCTAACGCAGCTATAGATGTGCCAGTTGAGGAGAGCTTGTTAATGAGTAAGCCTGCGGCTAATACGTCTTCAGGCTATTCGCCAGGTAGCTCTTGCCGGCAGTGTCCTGGAAGACCATACTCTCCTGGTACTCTGCTTTCCCTGATTTAGCCTTGACGTTTGTCATGAGATAAATGGGGAATAGCTCACAAGATTCTGCTGCGCATGCCCCTCTCTTGCTCACAGAATAGGTTAAATATATCGGCTTCAAGGCTACACCTCTGACGAGCGCTCTTCACCTATTCGGGGGTTAGCATGCTGTAATAATTCCTTGACGAGCACTGCAAAATAATATAGGCTATCGCCTTAAAGCCAGAAGGGAGAACTATTGGAATGTGGTGTCGTGGCATCAGAGGAGCCATTACGGTTCCTGAGAACAGTAAGGAAAGCATCATGGCTGCGACCAAGAGACTGCTTCAGGAAATGGTGCAGGCTAACGGCATTGAAGTTGACGATATAGCTAGCATAATCTTTACTACCACGCCTGACTTGAATGCCACATTCCCAGCAGCGGCGACGCGAGAGCTGGGATGGCCACGCCATCTCGCTTTGCTCTGCACGCATGAAATGAACGTCCCAGGCAGTTTACCGCGCTGCGTGAGAGTTCTGATGCTGGCAAATAGTGAGAAAAGCCCCGATGGAATCGTACATGTCTATTTAGAAGAAGCAACAAAGTTAAAGCAGACACATCGCGACAATTGGGAGGCAGCAAATGATTGTAATCATGAAGTCTAACTCCACTAGCGACGAAATAAATGAAGTTGCTAAGAGAATTGAAGAATCAGGGTTGAAGGCACATATCTCACAGGGTGTCGAGCATACTATTATCGGCGTTTTGGGGCGAACCTTCCCTGAGCTTCAGGATACACTACAACTGCTCTCAGGAGTAGAGGAAGTAATCCCTGTCAGCAAGCCTTACAAGCTTGCGAGTCGCGAGTTCCATCCGCAGAATACTGTGGTCAGAGTGAACGACCTCACCATCGGGAATGAAGAATTAGTTGTTATGGCTGGACCGTGTGCGGTGGAAAGCGAAGAGCAACTGTTAACTACAGCCCGGCAGGTTAAAGCAAGCGGTGCAAATGTACTGCGCGGCGGTGCCTTTAAGCCCCGCACCTCACCATACCAATTTCGCGGGTTAGGCCTGAAAGGGCTTGAAATGCTGGCAATAGCCCGTAAGGAAACCGGGATGCCAGTCATAACTGAGGTAATGTCACCACAAGATGTCGAGTTAGTAGCTAGCTATGCTGATATACTTCAGGTCGGGGCCAGGAATATGCAAAACTACATTTTGCTTGACGAAGTAGGAAAACTAAGGAAACCCGTATTGCTGAAGCGGGGCCTATCAGCTACCATTCAAGAATGGCTACTAGCTGCTGAGTATATATTGGCTCAAGGGAATGAGCAGGTTATCCTCTGTGAACGCGGCATCAGGACTTTTGAGATCCTAACTCGTAATACGATGGATATCAGCGCTATCCCTATTATCAAGAAAGTCAGCCACCTGCCTATCATTGCTGACCCCAGCCACGCAACAGGAAAGTGGTATTTGGTGACCCCACTAGCATTGGCAGCAACAGCAGCAGGTGCAGACGGCCTAATGATAGAAGTGCATCCGAACCCTGACATGGCGCTTGCAGATGGAGCACAATCTCTGACCTTTGATAACTTTCATAAACTTATGTCGCAATTGGCACCTATTGCTCAAGCAGCGGGTAGAAGATTAGCTGTTTCTAAGACAAGAGTTGAATCCTGAACTAGATGCGAATTATACAAGAACTTGCCAGCCTGTCTCCCCAAAAGGAAACACTTCTTACCATCGGTGTCTTTGATGGTATCCATCTGGGACATCAGTATCTGTTGAGGAATTTGATGCAGCGAGCTAGAGAGGAAGGTTTGCTCAGCGGGGTAGTTACCTTTGACCCACATCCACAGTCGGTACTGCACCCGCACAGGCAGTTGCCCTGGCTTATCACTTTGAGAAACAGAATCAAGATGATTGAAGAACTGGGTATAAACCTAGTCGCGCTGCTGTCTTTTACTCCGGAGCTGTCACAACTGAGTGCCAGGGAGTTTACCGGGCTACTCAAGAAGTATCTGAGGATGCGAGGCCTTATGGTGGGCCCTAGTTCGGCCTTTGGAAAGGGTCGGGAGGGCAATGCTGAAGTGCTTAGCTCTTTAGGACTGGAAATGGGGTTCAGCGTAGAGACTCTGCCTCCCTTTACCATTGATGGTGAAATAGTAAGTAGCACTCTTATTCGTCAGGCGCTGGCTAAAGGTGATATGGCAAGAGTGCAGAAGTTGATGGGGCGTCGTTTCTGCCTTACAGGTAAGGTTACAACCGCAGATAAACGTGGTCAATCCTTAGGATTTCCCACTGCTAACTTGGATGTACAAGCCGAACAAGCGTTGCCTAGAAACGGTGTTTACGCTACTGTCACAGACGTTGGTGGAAAGCAATTTGCTTCAGCAACTAATATTGGCACGCGGCCTACCTTTAAACAGGACAGGAAGTGGGTAGAAACTCACCTGATAAATTATGAAGGAAATTTGTACGGCAGGGAGATTAATATAGCATTTGTCCAGAAGTTGAGGGAAGAGTTGCGTTTCACTTCTCCAGAGGAACTCAGAGCACAAATCGCTAAGGATATTCAGCGGGTCGAAGCCCTGATGCAATCAAGGGACCCCCAGCGGATTGAACATGGTTGCACCTAAATTCAACTCCATACTTGAGCGAGGCGTAGCTGAGACTATTGTTGAGTCTGAACTGAGAAAGCTACTGGAATCAGGAAGGACTTTGAACTTGAAGCAGGGTTTTGACCCGAGTGCACCTGACATTCATTTGGGGCACGTGGTTGGCCTGCGAAAGTTGCGCCAGTTACAAGACCTTGGGCATCGGGTTACTCTGATAGTTGGTGACTGGACAGCCCGAATCGGTGACCCAAGTGCCCAGTCAGTTACTCGCCCTATGCTGTCGTTGCACCAGGTTAAAGCTAATGCCCAAACCTATCTGAAACAATTCTTCAAAGTGGTAGACAAGGATAAGACAGAGGTGAGATGGCAAAGCGAATGGTATAATAAATTCACTCTAGACGAGGTGATCGGGCTAACCAGCAAATTCACTGTAGCGCAACTTCTTGCCAGAGAGGATTTCAACAAGAGGTATAGCTGCGGCAACCCTATTTCTCTAACAGAAATGCTTTATCCTTTACTTCAGGCGTATGACTCGGTAGCTATTAAAGCGGATGTCGAGTTTGGCGGCACGGACCAGAAGTTCAATTGCCTTTTAGGTAGAGAGCTGCAGCAAATTCTGGGACAAACCCCGCAACAGGTCTTTCTGGTTCCCCTTCTCATCGGCACCGATGGCAGCCAGAAGATGAGCAAGAGTCTGGGTAATCAGATAGGCATTGACGAAGCTCCCCAGGAAATATGCGGTAAGGTGATGTCCATCCCCGATTCTCTTATCATCCACTATTTTGAGTTGGTCACCGATGTTCCTGAAGCCATGATTTGCGAGTTTAAGGAGCAACTGGAAAAACGTTCGGTCAATCCTATTAATATTAAGAAACAATTGGCTCATGAAATCGTGAAACAATTCTATGGTAAGGAATTAGCAGATGAAGCACTAGAGAACTTCAGCAAGGTATTCCAGAAGAGGGAAGTACCGGAGGAGATCCCTAGTTATGTTTTTGCAGCTGAATATATTGGAGATCAGCTATATCAGCTTGACATAGCCCCGACTCTAGTCAAAGAGGGACTAATTAAGAGTAAGAGTGAACTGAAACGCTTGCTTTACCAGGAGGCCATAGAGCTAGATGGAAACAAAGTAACCAGTAGCATTGTTAACGCTTACGAAGGCAGCGTTCTCAAAATTGGAAAACACTGTTTTGTCAAGATAGCAATTGACAAGATGTAAAGGAGTTGAAAAATGCAATTTCGTATTCCTGGACCAACGCCTTGCCCACCCGAGACTCTCCAAGCCATGAACAGGGAAATGATAAATCATCGGGGGAAGGAATTTGGCAAGATTCTCAACTCGATGACAGAGAAACTGAAACAAGTCTTTCAGACGAAGGAGGATATCTTCATACTGACCTCTTCAGGCACCGGAGGCCTGGAAGCAGCTATCGTCAATACACTATCGCCAGGTGACAAAGTCCTGTCTACTTCGAACGGCGCTTTCGGTGACCGCTTTGCTGGCATCGCTGAACAATACGGCGCACAAGTTATCCAGCTAAACTTTGAGTGGGGGAAACAGGTCAGCTTTGATGCAGTGGAAAGATCTTTAGAGGCAGATAGTGATATCAAGGCGGTACTGGTAACTCACAATGAAACCTCCACAGGCGTCACCAATAATTTGTGGAAGATAAGCGCCGCAGTCAAGAAATTCGATAAGCTTCTTCTGGTTGACGCAGTGAGCAGCCTGGGCTCTATCGATTTGCCCGTCGATGACTGGCACTGCGATGTTGTGGTTACCGCTTCTCAAAAAGGCTGGATGGCGCCTCCCGGGCTGGCCATGGTTAGCGTAAGCAAAAAGGCATGGCAAGCTAACGCTCAAGCCAAAATGCCACGTTTCTATTGGGATTTTGCCAAAGCCCGAGATTACCTGCAAATAGGGCAGACTCCCTGGACACCTGCAATTTCCACCTGTTATGCGCTTGATGCCAGCTTAGACTTGATGCTAAAGGAAGGGCTGGCAAATATATTCGCCAGGCATACCAGAGTAGCTCAAGTAGCCAGAGATGGAGTGAAATCATTGGGATTATCACTTTTCCCTGAAGAAGATTGTGCTTCTAACACGGTAACCGCGGTCAATGCCTTCGACAAAATCGACATAGCGAAGTTGATTCAACTGCTCAGGGAGGAGCATGATGTAGTCATTTCCGGTGGCCAGAGGAAGCTATCAGACAAGATATTCCGTATAGGCCACCTCGGCCTTGTGTATGAAGAGGACATGAAGTCGGTATTAGAGGCAATAAGCAAAGTCTTGCCACGAGTAAGGAGATAGAGATAGCATGAAGATTCTCATCTCTGATCCGGTCGCTCAAGAGGGCATACGATCTCTGTATGACTTCGCTCAAGTAGATATCAAGACCAACCTGGAGCCCGGGCAACTGAAGGCAATCATTGGCGATTACGACGCCTTGGTCGTGCGCAGTGAAACCCAGGTATCCGCGGAGATTATTGAATCCGGGCAGAGGCTCAGGGTGATTGGCCGAGCAGGGGTAGGCATAGATAATATTGATGTCGACGCTGCTACCAGAAAAGGCATAGTTGTGCTTAACACCCCCACAGGCAATACTGTATCTGCAGCAGAACATACCATTGCTCTTATGCTTGCCCTGGCACGTAATGTACCTCAAGCAAATGCTCGGCTCAAATCAGGCAAATGGGAGAGGAGAGAATTGGTTGGCACCGAGCTCAGAAGTAAGACTCTTGGCATTGTTGGCTTAGGCAATGTCGGCTCTGAAGTTGCCAAGCGAGCCCAGGCTTTTGAAATGGATGTTATTACCTACGATCCTTTCGTCTCCGCAGAGTATGCCCATCATCTTGAAGTCCGCTTAGTCTCTCTGGAGCAACTTCTCAGGGAAGCTGATTTTATTACTCTTCACGTGCCACTAACAACATCTACCGAGAAGCTAATTGGCGCTAAGGAGTTGGCCTCCGTAAAACCAACAGTGAGGATCATAAATTGTGCTAGAGGCGGACTCGTTGACGAAGAAGCAGTGGTTAGAGCAATTAAGCAAGGGAAGGTAGCTGGCGCTGCATTTGATGTGTTCAGCAAAGAGCCGATAACAGAGAGTCCTCTATTTCAAGAAGACAAGATAATCGTCACTCCTCACTTGGGCGCTTCTACTGTTGAAGCTCAGACCAATGTTGCCAGAGATGTAGCTGAGCAAGTTGTGGCTGTGCTCCAAGGGCAGTTCAGCAAGTACGCAGTTAACGCGCCACATATTTCGCCGGAACTGATGCCTTTCATACAAGTAGCATCGACCATCGGTAGCCTTGCAAGTCAGTTGGTAGAGGGGCAATTAGGCTCTATACACATCAAGTATTGTGGCGAAGTCAGCAACTATGACTGTAACCCTATCAGGACAGCTGCCATCAGCGGTTTGTTACAGCAGGCGAGCGAGGAAAGAATCAACCTGGTTAACGTTGGTATCATCGCCACCCAGCGTGGCTTGAAAGTCAGCGAGGAAAAGCAGCCCGCCTGTCAAAGCTATTCTAACTTGCTTACTCTGGAAATTAGTACCAGCACAGGAAAGATTAGCATATCGGGTGCGGCTAGAGACAATGAAACCCATATCGTCCAGGTGAATGACTTCTGGATGGATATAGTCCCTACTGGCGGCTATTTCCTTTTCTGTGACCACCTTGACCGCCCTGGACTTGTGGGTATCATTGGCAACATAACCGGCAAAGCTGATATCAATATCAGTTCTATGCATTTATCCCGACTCAAGCCTCGAGGATCAGCACTTATGATTCTAGCACTCGACGAACCATTGCCCGAGGAGCAACTTGAAGAGATATTGGCAATACCTAATATTTATGGTGCTAAGCCAGTGAAACTATGAATGACCTTAATCCTTTATTTATCCAGATTATTCGGTGACAACATGTGTTCGCTGCGTCTTGCTCATCCTGTCTCCAATATAGACTCGAAATGCTTCCATTGCTTCGCACTCTAATCCCTATCCGGGTAAATGGCAAGATTATCCAGACAATCATAAACAAGTCTTGCTGGAATGTCGGCTAGTAATGAGCCTCAGCGAATGACATCCGGCCCATGAGAGTTACTCCAGCGAGTTCATAACTAGCCCGGTAGGTGGTTTAGGATGGAAATAAGTCGATTTTCGTGGCATCCTGTCTTTGGCATCAGCGAAAGCCTTAACTGTCTCAGGCTGCATTGGCTTTAGTAGGAAGGCCAGTTGATATTTGCCCTCCATTATCTGTTGATAAGCCTCAACGGCGTCAACGGTATGAGCTATGTGGTCGCTGTATGGCGCTAAGGACAGTACTGTTTCTAAAATAATGTGGTTCAGTTGACTAACACCCAAACTTCTATAAGCTTGCGAACGATTAGCAGGCATCAGAGAATCCAAGGAGATATCCTGCCGTCGCTCTAGAATTACGAGGCATTCGCGGTCCAATCCTAATACTGCCCCGATTGCTCTATCCGCCACCTTCCAAATAGCCTCGTTCCTCTCAAAGGCTCGCGCTGTAAATAAGTCTGCGCTTAATGGAACAGCATTAAGCACAAAGAAATCCCCAAGCTGATTTCTTAGTTTTCCTAGACCAGAGGGCGATATACCACGTACCAATCTATGCACAGGAAGCACAAGAAGGCCAGGATCAGAAAAGTCAACCAGCGTCATCATTACGTAGTTGAAGGCCTCCTGGTTGGAAAGACTCCCCATCGCTGAAGCTCTCTCTTCTTTAAAAGCCAATGCGGTTTCATATCTGTGATGGCCGTCAGCCACATAAAGGGCCCTGCTTAGGAGAGCCTGATTTATATCCTGCTGCAATCTTGGACTAGTTATCGCCCATACAATATGTTTCTCGCCGGAATGCTCAATATCTATAATGGGATGATTGGCTTGAGATGCCTCGGCTAGGATCAGGGCAACTTCTTGCTCAGGATCCTGGAATAGCGAGAATAGCGGACTAAAGTTGGCTTGACAAGCTCGCATCAACTGTAGGCGATCATCCTTGGCCTTAGAATATGTTTCTTCATGCGGATATACACCATTGCCCCATGGCTCCAACCTAACACGAGCTATTAAGCCGCGACGCTTCCTCTCTTGTCCCAAATAATGAAAATAGTGGTCATGGAGATAGAACGCTTCGGCCTCATCGACTTTGAGAATCCCTTGTTTAAGCCATTGCCGCAGGGTGATGCCTGCCCTAGTGTACCTGTTGCTTGTGGCATTGTCTTCTGGTTGCTCTGCTTGATACTCCAAGCGAATAGCATTGTAATCACTTCTCTGATAGTAGATTTTTTGTTCTTCAGGAGCAATAACGTCATACGGTGGGCAGATAACCTGGTCCAGGTCCCCGACTATTTGCTCATTATATCGTACACCTCTAAGCGGATTGACTTCAGCCATTCCCCTGAGATTCCTTCCGGTACATTACCCTTGTAGACACTTTCTTAGACTAGTAGTTGTTTAAGGCCATAGCGCCAGGCCTTTTCTATTTTCACCAGTGGTAGATCAATGTAACTCTCCACGACTAAACGCTCGCCTCCAACTTTTCCTATCCAGGTTAATGGCACTTGCCACTTTCTGGCTGTTCGGTCCAATTTAGCTATTGAAGCAGGTGATACCGTCACCACAATCCGTGATTGGTGCTCCCCAAAAAGCACAGAATCCAATCTGCCTGATATGTTCCAATCTTCGCCTCTAAAGCCAATGCTGCCAGCGATACAACTTTCCGCAATGGCTATTGCCACCCCTCCTTCCGAGCAATCATGAGCTGATTTCACTATGTCGCGTCTTATAGCTTCCAAACAACACTGCTGGACCCTTTTTTCCAGCTTCAAATCAATAGCCAGTCTGCCTCCTACCCTGCCATGCATCAACGCAAGATATTCACTGCCACAAAGAAATTCTTTGCCGCCACTCAGCGTAGGGCCTATCATAGCTACCAAATCACCCTCGTCCTTGAAAGACATCGTACAATGCCTGTCGACATCATCCACAATCCCTACCATTCCCACAACAGGAGTGGGATAAATAGCCTGACCTTTGGTCTCATTATAAAGGCTGACATTGCCACTTATAACAGGGACTCGCAGTTCGCGACAGGCTCGGGCCATACCTTTAACGCATTCTTTCAATTGATAATAGATATCGTCTCTTTCAGGATTGCCAAAATTTAGACAATCTGTAATGGCCAGAGGTTCAGCGCCGCTGCAGACCAGGTTGCGAGCGGCCTCCGATACAGCAATGACGCCTCCGAGATAAGGATCCACGTAACAGTATCGCCCATTGCCATCGGTGGTCAAAGAAATACCCTTCCCCGTGCCCTTAATACGCAAGACCGCAGCATCGCTTCCGGGCAGCACCACAGTGTTATCCATCACCTGATGGTCATACTGACGATAAACCCACTCCTTACTGGCAATATTTGGAGAGGCTAGTAGCCGAAGCAGGACGGAATTAGATTGTCTTGACTTGATGTCTGGGACATCGCACATATTAAAGGACTGAATCTCCTCAAGCCATGCCGGCTTCTTGCCGCGCAGTCGATACAGAGGTGGAGAAACCAATAAATTCACCGGAGCTTCAGCGACAACCCTTTCTCCTTCCTTAATCACAGCTAGGCCAGTATCGGTAACCTGACCAATAATATCAGAATGCAATTCCCAATAGTCCAGCAGCTTCTTTACCCTGTCCTCATATCCTTGCTTCACAATTACTAACATTCTCTCTTGTGATTCCGAGAGCATTACTTCGTAAGGGGTCATGTCATCTTCGCGGCGGGGTACCATATTAACATCTATTTCAACGCCTACTCCGCCTCTTGCTACAGATTCTATAGCAGCACTGGTCAATCCAGCAGCTCCCAAATCCTGCATGCCCACAATCCAATCAGTCTGGCTGAGTTCGAGGCATGCTTCCATAAGCAATTTTTCTAGGAAAGGGTTACCTACTTGGACTGTGGGCCTCAGTTCTTGTTCTCCATCAAAAGTTCGCGAGGCCAAGCCAGAAGCTCCGTAGATTCCATCGCGACCGGTATCGGCTCCCACTAACATTAGCACGCTACCGATACCGCTAGCCTTCGCTCTAACCAGACTATCCTTATTAGCAATACCTAAGCAGAGGGCGTTGACCAACAAATTTGACGAGTAACAGTCCGCAAAAAATACTTCGCCACCGACATCCGGTATTCCCAGGCAGTTGCCATAGCCGGCAATACCTCCGACCACTCCATTAAACAAATAGCGGTTGCGCGGCTCGACTAAAGGGCCAAACCGTAGTGAGTTGAGCAGGGCTATGGGTCTGGCACCCATGGTGAAGATATCACGCACAATGCCACCTACACCGGTGGCCGCTCCCTGATAAGGTTCAATTACCGAGGGATGGTTGTGAGACTCCATCTTCATTACCAGAGCCTGCCCATCACCAATATCCACTGCTCCAGCATTCTCCTCTCCAGGCCCAACAAGAACGCGCTTACCTCGAGAGGGCAAAAGTCTCAACAGAAGTTTGGAATGCTTATAACCACAATGCTCGCTCCACAAAGAGCCGAACATGCCCAGCTCTACTTCAGTCGGCTCTCTACCTAACTGCTCTACGATGATCCTATACTCTTTTTCGCTTAAAGCAACTCTATCCAGCGCTTCTTTGGAAATATTCAATGATCGACTCCCAGACTAAATTACCATCTGTACTACCGAGAAGTGACTCGCAGGCTCGCTCGGGATGAGGCATCATACCTAACACATTGCCCCCTTTGTTGATAATGCCAGCAATATTATGTAAAGAACCGTTCGGATTAGCCTCCTGAGTCACTTTACCCGAAGGGGTGGCATAGCGAAAAACAACCTGCTGATTAGCTTCCAACTCCTCTACCGCAGCCTCATCAGCATAGTAATTGCCTTCATAATGAGAAATAGGGATTTTCAACACTTGCCCTTTTGCACACCTGCAACTAAAAGACGAAGAATTGTTTTCAACCCTGAGGTTTACCCACTGGCAGCGATACTGTAAGTGTGTGCTTGGCAACAATACTCCGGGTAGAAGGCCCGCCTCGCAAAGAATCTGGAAGCCATTGCAGATCCCGATAACCAGCCCTCCATTGTTAGCAAATTGCTCCACAGCCGTCATAATGGGAGAGAAACGGGCTATAGCGCCTACCCTCAGGTAATCACCGTAGGAGAAACCACCCGGTAGTACGATGCAATCATAGTCTGATATCTTCGTCTCTTTATGCCAGATGTAACTGACTTCTTGTCCCAGTACAACATGGAGCGCGTAGTAGCAATCACGGTCACTCCAGGTGCCTGGAAAAACAACAATGCCGAATTTCATAATCAAATTAAATGAACAGTCGAAGTATTTTATCATTATTTGGGGCATTAAGTTAGTAATCGGAGCGAGACTCCTCTTCCAATCAAAGGTAAACGCTTCCCTCTATTGGACAGATTTGACCTCTCTCGTTTAACTGACGATGAAGCAACAACACCGTTGAACACGGTACGCAAATAGGATAAAGTGTTATCCACATGGAAGACTCTAAGACTGCGTGGCACAGCGTTACGCAGGAGCAAGTATTATCAAAGGTTGGGTCCCAGCTTTCGGGCCTTACACAGCAAGAGGCAACAGAACGCTTAGCCCAATATGGCCTCAACGAGCTAATAGGTAAGAAGAAAACTCCTCTCATCGTAGTCTTCCTACGACAGTTCCTCAGTCCTTTAATATATGTGTTGCTGGCTGCCGGCATCATCTCTCTAGTATCACAGGTATTCACTGGAGAAGCACATTATATAGATGCAATAGTAATTTTCGGCGTGATTATTCTCAATGCTGTCATGGGTACCTTACAGGAGAGCCAGGCTGAAAGAGCGATGGAAGCGCTGTTGAGCATGGCTGCACCTAAAGCTAAGGTAAGGAGGGATGGCAATATTGAGACTATACCTGCCCGGGAGATAGTCCCCGGCGATATCATACTGTTCGAAGCTGGAGACAGAGTCCCGGCAGATGCCAGGCTGCTGGAGAGTGTAAACTTGAAGGTCAATGAGTCCGCCCTCACTGGCGAGTCTGTCCCGGTTGAGAAACAACTCGCTCCCTTAGCTGAGGACGCCACTATTCCCGAAAGAGTAAATATGCTCTTCGCCAGCACCATTGTCACCGCTGGTAGAGCTATCGGCGTGGCAGTGCTTACTGGCATGAAGACCGAAATCGGGAAGATAGCTACAGGACTCGAAGAAGTCAAACAGGAAGATACACCGCTACAGAGAAACATTAAGAGACTGAGCCAGTATCTGGTATTCGTTTTTCTAGGGGTTAGTGCCCTTCTGGTAATCGTTGGCCACCTTCAGGGTTTGAGGCTTTTCGACCTGTTCATGCTGGCAATAGCAGCAGCCGTAGCTTCTATCCCTGAAGGCTTACCAGCTGTCGTGACTGTGGTATTGGCGATCGGTATGAGGGCTATGGCTCGGCGCAACTCCATTATCCGCAAACTTGTAGCCGTAGAAACGCTGGGCTCTACTACGGTCATCTGTTCGGATAAGACCGGTACTCTGACACTAAACCAGATGACCGTCCGACGGATTTTTACCAACGGTAATTATATCGAGGTTACCGGTGAAGGCTATGACCCGAAGGGCCAGTTCACGCAGGATGGGAAGACTATTAATCCTGCCGAGGACAAGCAAATAGTGCTGCTGCTACGGGCAGGCGCACTGTGTAACGATGCCTCGCTGACCAGAACGGATGAGAAACACGGCATCTTCGGCGATCCAACCGAGGGAGCCCTGGTAGTAGCGGCAGCGAAAGCAGGATTGAATAAGACAGATTTGGAGACAGCTTACCCAAGGGAAGATGAGTTGCCCTTTGCCAGCGAAAAACAGTATATGGTTACCCTTCATTATATGGCCACGCTCCACGCGGAAGCGGGACAGAAGACAGCCTATGTAAAGGGTTCGGCGGAGAAGATTCTCTCCTATAGCAAGTATATTCTTAAGAACGGGCAGGTGGCTGGTATTACAGAGTCTGATCGCTCAGAGATAACCCGCGCCGTAATGGATATGGGTAATAATGCTCTGAGAGTAATTGCTATAGCCTACCGCGATTTTCCGCAGAAATCGACCAGGTTGAGTGAGGAGGAGATACAGGATGATTTGATATTTGTCGGCTTGGCTGGCATGGCGGACCCTCCGCGGCATGAGGCCAAAGAGGCCATTGCTCTATGCAAGCAAGCTGGCATCAAGGTAAAAATGATAACCGGCGATAACAAGATAACCGCAGAATCGGTGGCGCGCCAGGTTGGTCTTACTCAGGGGAAAGCGATAACAGGTGCAGAACTACAAAAAATGAGCGATGATGAGTTAGCCGCCGAGATTGAAAACATCTCAGTTTTTGCACGCATAGAGCCACTGCATAAGATGAGAATAGTGAAGGCCCTCAAGGCAAACGGTGAAATTGTAGCAATGACCGGAGACGGCATTAATGATGCGCCGGCATTAAAAGCTGCTGATATCGGAATTGCTATGGGTATCACTGGAACAGATGTCGCCAAAGAGGCGAGCGATATGGTTCTGGCTGACGATAACTTCGCCTCCGTAGTATCAGCAGTGGATGAAGGCAGGGCTATTTTCAACCGGTTGCGGAACGTGCTTTTCTATACTCTAAATACCAATTTAAGTGAGCTCGTAGCTCTAATACTCGCCATGATATTTGTCGGTCAGTCTCCTTTACTGGCAGTCCAAATTCTCTGGGTCAATCTGGTCACGGATACGGCTGGAGATATTCCTCTAGGCATGGAACCAAAATTTGGTGACGAACTTAAGCAACCACCACGGCATCCCAGCATTGGTCTTATGTACCCCGGGCTATTAGTGCGAATAGCGGTGATGGCAATATTGATAGGTCTGGGAACCTTCCTGATTTTCAGATGGGCTGAACTCAGAATGAGCATCGAGGAAGCCCGGACAGTGGCTTTCTGCGCTATCGTCGCTTTCGAATGGTTAATGGCTTTCAGCGCCCGGTCTGATGAATATACGATATTTAGATTAGGTGTATTCCGTAACCGTGCCCTTATAGTATCTATCGGTGTGGCAATCTTGCTTCAGATAGCAGTAGTCTATGTGCCATTCCTGCAGATCGCTTTCAAGACTTTCCCTCTAACTCTAAGTGACTGGGGGATCGTGGTGCTGGCTGCCGGAGGCCTATTCGCTCTCGAAGAAATACGTAAAGCCACCTTCCCCAGACTCTATAGCTTCGGAAAGTACAAACCAGTCAGGGGTTAGTAAGATCAGCATCACAATTCTGACTGGTATATCCTTATTGGCACAAGTCGTCTAGATTGAGTACGTCCAGCAGAGCTCTTTGCTGCCGTACAGCAATCAGAGCATTGATCGCCGAGCGTGTCACTCAAATAAACTTTTCGGCTCCTGACTCGTTCTACTCTATGAATTTACCTTTCATTGGCAAAAAAGACAGAGAAGGAATGAACTTTTTCAGCCAGAACTGCCTATATACTTAAGTGGATGGCCAGCGAAATGGAGAAGTGGCAAGGGGGTGACATGGCTGCCTTTGAGGCTTTATTTCGGCAATATGAGAAGCCGGTGTTCAGAACGGCTTACCTCATCACCGGCAGTAAAGAGGCGGCAGAGGACGTCTTGCAGGAGGTATTTATCTCGGTATGGAAATCACGGCATACTTACAACCCGAACAAAGGCAAGCTCAGCACCTGGCTGCACCGTATCACCGTCAACCAGTGCTCAAGGGAGAAGGCAAGAAAGGCACCCACCACTGTCTTGCTGGGAGAGAAAGTGGTCGACTTGCCGGAAACGATGCACGGTTATCAACCTGAGCAGATACTGATTAGCAAAATGGAATATGAGCGGCTGCTCAAGGCGATGGATTCACTGGATCCGAAGCACCGCTCGGTACTGGTGCTGAGGTACTTCAACGACCTGTCATATCTGGAGATTGCCGAGGCACTTCAGGTCCCGCTGGGCACAGTAAAGTCCAGGCTGAATCAGTCGCTGCGGTATTTGAAAGAACAGATGAACTTTGGACAGACACAGGTATGAGAGAAGAGGAAATGGATTGCAAACAGATGCGTGAGCTTTTAACCGCCTATCTTGACGGCGAGGTCACGCTCCAAGAAAAGGCGCAAATCGAGGCACATCTGTCAGGATGCTCGAAATGCCAGGCTGAGCTTGAAGCCCTATCAGCCACACGGACAAGTCTGCGTGGTTTGATGAAGTCAACGGCTGAAGAGGTTTATCCCTCACCACAGATATGGGAACAAGTACAATCACGACTGGACACCAAAGGCAGCTGGCTCGATGGCGTGCGAAGGCTGCTGCCAAAGAAGACATGGCAGCTAGCTGCGGTCACAGCCACAGTTGTCATCATAGCAGTAGTGGCCAGTATCTGGCAGTTCGGTGGAGTTGGGCAAGAGCCGCCAGTATCAAAACCAGCTCCAACTCCCGCGCCCACACCGGCACCTGCGCCTGCTCCAACGCCATCTCCTGCGCCGGGGCCAACGATATACATACAGGCAGATGCGAGCATGAATAAGGACAGCTATCTGCTCGGCGAAGAAATTATCATCGAGTTTTCTTTTAGGAATGTGACCTCAGACCCATTTGAGATAGACCCCTTCCCACCTTTGATAGAGATAAGCCACCACGGCGAGCTGCTGCGGCCCTTCCCCCCGGGAGAGACCTCCAAGTCCTTGGATTCGGACGAAGTGGCAACATATGTCCTGACATGGGACCAGACTGACGAACAGGAGCAGCAAGTGCCCTATGGCAGCTATAGCATTAGCCTTGGGGAGATTAGGCTAGGAGATCACACGATGTCACTGCACCTTTCGGGAAGCCGCCAGTTTCTGATACTACCCGCTGAGGGAGTTATAGAGAAGACCATAGAAATGCACGAGTCAATAACCACGAATGGAATTACCTTCATCTTGAATCGAGTGGAGTTAAGCGCTACAGGCATGGAACTATACGCCTTCAATACACCGCCGGGTTATAGCCTACCGCCGGGACAACCAGGTCCAGCGCCTTCATTCTGGATGCATGCAGAAGCTGAGTACAGTTTGGACGGAGGACCAGCGATACAGGCCGGCCCATCGGGAATTGGCTTTCTAGAAGATGGCATGATACATTCCTGGACGAAGTTGGACCCGGTGTCGAAGGGAACAAAGGAAATGGCATTCGTCGTAACCAGACTGGGTGACAGGGAAGGGCCATGGGAATTCCATATTCCTCTAGAGTGAGGGCTTCAGCAAGGAGGAGGTGCATAATGAGATGAGCGGTAAAAAACCGATAAGAGTCTAATACAAATGGAAGGAGCCTACAATATGAGAAAGAACCTATTATCAGCGATGAAGAGCAATCCCTTATTTGCTATAAGCTTAGTATTAGTCTTAGCAATGGTCGGGCTATGTGGCTGCAGCCAAAGCAGCCCGATAGAACTGCCAAATGGCTTAGAAGTTGAGCTGAATGCCCAGCAAGAGGGCATATGGGTCACTGGCGAAGGAGAGATGAGTGTCACCCCTGATATTGCTACTCTCAGGCTAGGTGTTGAAGCTCAGAAAGCCAGTGTGGCCGAGGCTCAGGCTGAGGCGAACGAAGCCATGGATAAGGTGATGAAAGCACTGGAGGAGCAGGGGGTAGAGAAGAAAGATATACAGACTCAATACATTAGAATCTACCCGGTAACAAGATGGATTAGCGAGAAGGAGGAAGAGGTCATAACAGGATACCGAGTCACGAACACAGTGAGCGCCAAAATCAGGAACATGGACAAGGTAGGAGGCATAATTGATGTTGTAGCCCAGGCTGGTGGCGACCTTACCCGGGTAGAAGGAGTCAGCTTCTCCGTGGAAGACCCTTCCGGCTACTATGAAGAATTAAGGCGGAAGGCGATAGAGGACGCTGAAGCCAAAGCGAAGCAACTGGCCGAGCTCACCGGGGAAACTCTGGGCAAGGCAACATATATCTCTGAGGGCACCCAGCAACCCCCTTTCTCATGGATAGAATACGATCGTGTGGGGGCAACAGTACCGGTACCGGCGCCAGCACCCCCAACAGTCATCAGCCCGGGGGAGACAGAGATAAGCCTTACGGTTCAAGTGGCCTATGCCATCCTGAAGTAAATAGATAGATTCAAGCTTTAAGCTGTTGCAAAGATGAGATGAGTCACCTGCATTTGTGTATCACAGCAGCGATGGAAAACAGGGAGGGACTAGAGGACTCAGATTCGCCAGGGATGCTACAAGGCATACCTGGACGAGTCTTGACCCCAGGCCTTCCAGGCAAGACAGCTGAGTCCCAGTATAATAATTACGACGAGGTCTACATGATACGAAGACTACTTCTGACGACTCTGGTTTGTTCACTGTTGCTCGCCGCCGGCTGCATGGGCAACGATTCCAGTTCTTATGATACAGCCCGCTGTATCATTTCGTCAGGGTTGGTAGCTGAGGATGGCAATACTTTTGTCGCCTACAGGGTGGAAAGAAGCCCCGGCGACCATGACATCCATCTGCTCAAGCTTGACAACGATGGCCATGAGCTCTGGGACAAAGCATTATTTGTCGGTGATAATAGGCGCGCCAGCGTTGTGGGTATGGTAGAGGATGATAAGGACGGAGTCTTTGTTGCCTCGGAAGTGCTGACTCCCGAAAACGGTAAAGAGGGGCCACACCGTTTTGACAGGAATATCCTGATTAGGGTAGATGGACAAGGGACAACCAAGCTGCAACAGGACTTCGATGGACAGGGAACTAATATGGTGGCCGACGGCACGGGCGGAATAGTCCTGGTCTGGACAACCGAAGAGAGCCAACATGTTTTGAGACAGGATAACGCAGGTAACACACTCTGGACACACGCGATAAGCAGCCGCGGCAACGGACTGAAGCTGGCAGCAGGGGAAAACGGCGAGTCATTTATACTATGGCGAGACTTTGACAACCCTTATTTTACGATTCAGAAGCTGTCGGCCGGTGGCGAGACCTTGTGGGGTGAAGAAGGTACGTTGGAAGGCGTGAGGATAAAGCACCTTGAGACGGCACTGCCACCAGAACCCGAAATTATCAGTGATGGTACAGGCGGTGCCTTCGTCTCCTGGGCAGAGCCAACGCACGGTGGCATGCCATCCTATATCTGGCTCTGCAGGATAAAGGCCGATGGCAACGTCGATTGTGATGGGCCTGTACGTGACCTGACCTCCACGGCCAACGTCTACACACAGCTTGTAGCTGATGGCTCGGGAGGAGCTTTCGTCGTCTGGGAGGACCACCGCGAAGGCATGGCACTTTTCGCCCAGAGAATTAGCGCCGAGGGAGAGCCATCATGGCAGGAAAACGGCGTCCCGGTATGCACAGACCTGCCGGAGGTCTCACCAAGGTTTCATGCAGTCTTTGATGGCAAAGGCGGAGTCATTGTTGCCTGGATAGCTGGAGCCGGCAATCTCTACGCTCAGACGCTGGATGCCTACGGTCAAAGACTATGGGCCAAGGAGGGACTCTTAGTAGCTAGCAATGCTTGCCACTGGCCCCTCGAGCTATGTGCGCACAGGGCGGGTGGCTTTGTCGCAGGTTGGAGTAGCGGCGGCGATGCGCATCAACCCGATTATTCATTTGTCCAGAGGATAAATGCCGAAGGTCATGCCATCTGGGGAGAGGCTGGAATCGAGTTGGTTCCGCAGCAGACAATCGCGAAGAGCTAGAACCGCGCGTTGCGACGACTTGCCCAACAAGCATAATACGATGCCCTAAAAGACTCTGGAAAGTATGTCCAAATCATGCATTTACCACTGAAGAGAACGACTTTCAATAAGGATATCCACAATGTGGCTTACGCGATCATGGTGAAACTGGCATCGACCGGGCCACAAGCCACTAGATGCGGACCTTACTGAATAGCGAGAGCAATTCAGAGAATACAAGCACAATAACCATGACGAAATGCTTTTGGCTGAGGGATAGGGGAAAGCATGGCTCTTCAATCTTCCAGCCAGGATAAGATACGTTGTCTGCCGGGTCAGAGAGTGGGCCTCATGTGCTGCTACAGCTGAGGCAATAAGCCAAGCATACTCCACCCTAAGTAAGCCTCTACGACGCACCTGATCAGGCGACCAGCCCAAGAGGCAAGAACGAACTTCCATAGAGGATACTTAAAGGAGCCTGCAACAAGCCCAAGGAGATCGAAAATAAGAACTGGCAAGAGGGCGAAAAGGAAAACAGCAACGACTCCATACTTTTTGAGCCACCTCTCGGCTTGCTGATACTTGCCCAGATATTTATCAAGAATTACCTTTCTGCCTAAATAGCCGACCAGGTAACCGCTAAGCTCGCCAATGGTAGCTCCTGTAGCGGCTACCATGCCCACCCAAATCGGATCTAAGGCAGTCCCCGCTGCGATAACAACGGCTTCCCAGGGAAGAGGGAGGATTATGGTTACACAGGAAAGGCTTATTAAGAAGATCCCAAGGTAACCATAACGAAGCACTTCCTCCAAATCCAGATAAGAGCGCGCCATAAGAAAAAGCCCGATAGAAAGACCCAATAGCACGACAAAGACCGATATCTGGAACCATCTACGGCGTATAAGTTCCCCGCCAAGGAATTGAGAGCCGAGAGAAAAGTTCATTTTGTCCAGATTATAATATAACTTCTTAAAGGCATACGAGCTTTGCCCGTGGTAACATATGAGATACGCTTTCGATTCGGGGTAACGATTTCAAGCTTATGGCACTTCGGCTAGGGAACTACGCCGGGCAGCAAATTGCCTGCTCAGTATGCCATAGAAAGGTGACAAGCAGATATCGTTAGATTGGCATTCGCTTAGAAGGTCTTATTCCCCGGCTTGTGAAACGTATATGGCTATACATGAACGTCTAAATGCTAGCCCTTTGTCAACTTAGACAGCAAAGCGTATCATTATGCGCAATTCAATTGACTGATTTAAAAATAGGCTCTAGCTTTATTAGAGTATCGAGATAGAAGTAACCGATGAGTAGATTGAAGTGGGCATGGGCCTGGCTAGTGTTTCTGGTAATCCTCGATATAGCGGTACCATGGTTTGCCCTCGCTAGTGTAGAAGCGATGAGTGGCTCTTTTTTATTCTGGGTAATATGGGCAGCAGTATCAGTCATTAGTGCTTTCGTGATCTTTCTAAGATGGAAAGAGATTAAGTGATGACCGCTACCTCTTGGACATGGATCAGCATCGGTGCCTATGTAGCGCTTGGACTGGCCATCGCCATAATAGCGCGACGCCAACTGGGTCTGGGAGTGAGCGAATTCTTCCTCGCTAACCGCCGGGTTGGCGGCTTTGTCTCAGCGCTCACCTATAGCGCCACTACCTACAGCGCCTTTATGATGGTCGGACTCGCTGGCTTGACCTATTTCGGTGGTGTCGGCGCCCTTGGTTTTGAGCTTACTTATCTCTGCGGTATGTTTATGATGGTCCTCTTTCTGCCACGTTTTTGGCTAGCGGGGCGAAAGTATGGCTACATATCACCAATGGAACTGTTGAGCGACCGATATCAGAGCAAAGGTGTGGGTGCTACGGCTACAATACTGTCGCTGGTATTTCTAGTGCCTTACGCAGCAGTCCAGTTGATGGGTGTCGGCTTTGTGCTGAATGGTATCAGCCAAGGTGGTATCCCAGTATTTGCCGGAATTATTATTGCCACTTTGTGTGCTGTGGCTTGGTCCAGCATCGCCGGGTTGCGCTCCGTTGCCTGGACGGATACCTTCCAAGCGCTGGTTATGATTGTGGTTTCCGCTGCCGTGCTCGGAGTTGTCGTCAATGCACTCGGCGGATTTGAGTCCTTCTTTAACAGGATCGAATCGGACGTCCCAGGGCTACTCAGGGTACCTACTGCTAGCGGACAGTGGGATATCAATATGTTCATAGGGCTATCACTGCCCTGGTTTTTCTTCCTGATATCCAACCCGCAGGTAAGCCAGAGACTATTCATACCGAAATCGGTCTCTGCCATGAAACAGATGGTGGGCGGATTCTTAATCTTTGGCCTTGCATATACCTTGATTTCGGTATTGTGGGGATTTAGCGCTCGTCTATTGGTCCCGGGACTGGAAAACGCAGACCTGGCTACGCCGAGCCTGCTGGCACTGCCGATAATACCTATGGCTCTAGCTATAGTGGTTATGCTTGGCATTACCGCAGCAGCCATATCCACCATTGACTCCATCCTGCTTAGCCTATCCTCAATGTGGGCTCGTGACATCCACAGGGCATTGATCAACCCGCGAGTCTCTGAGGCCGATGAACTACGGGTAGGCAAATGGGTCATTCCAATAATGGCTATCATCGCTCTTATTTTCGCATGGTGGGCTACAGGAAAATCAGGACTAGCTTTTATGATAGCGCCACTTTCGGCCGCTGCTGCCGCTGGCCTCTTGATGGTCGTTCCAACTATCTTCGGCGCTTTCTTCTGGAAGAGAGCCACAGCAGCCGGTGCTATAGTCAGTTGCGTCGCTGGCGCCATCGTCGTCCTGCTGTTACAACTAACCGGCTGGAAGCCTTTAGGATGGTGGCCAGCTATCTGGGGCGTCATCGTCAGCCTCCCGCTATTCATCATTGTCAGCCTCGCCACCAAACCACCCAGTGAGAAAGCAGAGGAGTTCATAGGTTATCTGCAGGCAAATTTGACGCAGGGACGTTTCATCTGAACTATCTGCCCTGTTCTGCTCAAGTAATTCGCGTGGGATCTCATAGCGCAGACAGCAGCTACTTGCACTAACTAATATCAAGTCGTGAATTAGCGTAGAGAAATAGGATAAGAAAATCCAGAGCTTAGAGGGGTATCAGCGCTTCCGTAATGAGTCAAGCATGTAGGATGCTGCTTGCTCACACTGGTGGCCTGAGATAAAAAGAGTCAGCCATGATAGCGTCTCGTGCCTACCTCTCATCGTGCTATAATCTGTGTGATAAACTGAGGTTGCCGTTGTGGATGACAAGAGCCTAGAAGTACTCGAGTTCCCCCGCATCACGGAGATAGTCGCTGGATTCACGACATTTTCGGCCAGCCGCGCACTGGCCCTTCAAATTCAACCACTTTCGGATTACGAACGGATTCACCTGCTGCTGAGCCAGTCCGCTGAGGCTCGTCGGCTTCTTTCAATGGAGCCCGGTTTTTCCATCGGCACAGTTTTCGATATTAGAGAGGCAGTAGCGCTGGCAGCGCGGGGCAAAATCCTTGAGCCTCTGACCCTTATAGAAATCCGACAGACTGTGGCTGCTATGCGCCAATTGCGCAGCACTCTGGTAAACTTATCAGGCGAACTACCGTTGCTCTGGAATATCGCAGAGGGGCTTGCAGAGATGCGCCCGCTGGAGAAGGATATAGCCACGTGTATAGCGCCAACGGGCGAATTGCTGGATTCTGCCTCGCCCACGCTGGCTGCGGTCAGGCAGCAGTTGAAAGAGCTACGCCAGCAATTGCTACAGAGCCTGCAAGCCATAATAAGCTCACCCAAGAGGCGCAGGATAATCCAGGAGCCCATTATCACCCAGCGGGAGGGGAGATATGTTATTCCAATAAAGGTCGAATTTCGCAGAGAAATGAAAGGCATTGTCCACAGCGTGTCTAATACGGGAGACACGATATTTGTTGAGCCATGGGCGGTTGTGGAGCAGGGAAACGCACTTCGAGAGCTTGTGATGGAAGAAGCGCGTGAAATAGAGAGGATTCTAAAGAGTCTCAGCGCTAAAGTGGGAACACATGAGGCAGAACTTTGTCACAGCGTAGCTCTGGCTGCCGAGTTGGACCTTGCGCTAGCCAAGGGAAGATATGCCATTAGTTGCGGAGCTGGCGAACCCTCCCTCAGCATTTTCAATGAAGGGGGTAATTTATTTGCTGATGAGCAACCCGGCATAATCAGACTGGTGCAAGCCAGGCACCCGTTACTTGTGGGAAGAGCAGTACCACTTGATGTTGAAATAGGACGGGACTTCTCTATTCTTGTCATCACCGGACCAAACACTGGTGGCAAGACGGTAGCACTCAAAACGATTGGGCTTCTCAGCCTTATGACCCAGGCCGGTATTCCCATCCCTGCTGCAGATAAAAGCCACGTCACAATCTTTGATGGAATATTCGCTGATATCGGTGACGAGCAGAGCATTGAACAGACATTATCCTCGTTTAGCTGGCATATGGGCAACATTATACGCATCATAAACGAGGCTACAGAAAAAAGTCTGGTGCTTCTTGACGAGTTGGGCATGAACACCGACCCGGCCGAAGGGTCTGCCTTAGCTCGCTCTGTTTTGCTGTATTTCTTATCTAAAGGAACTCTGACCGTAGCTACCACACACTTCAGTGAACTCAAGGCATTCGCACACGCAACGCCAGGGTTGCAAAACGCTTCTTTTGACTTTGCCCCCGTTACACTGGCACCGACCTATCACCTCACCATGGGCATCCCTGGCGGTAGTAACGCATTGGCCACCGCCTCCCGCCTAGGCTTACCCACCAAGATTATTGATGATGCCAGGGGCATGTTATCGAAAGGCGCTCAGGACATGGAGACTATGATCGCCGACCTTGTTGCCGCAAAACACGCAATAGAGGCAACTCGCCGCGACCTTGACAGGAGGAGCATAGAGCTCGAGCAGCATAAGATGGAATTAGAGGCCAGGCTGGGATTCTTGGAAACGGAGGAGCGGAAGGTAATTCAGGAGACTCGTGACAAGCTCACACGGGAAGCGGCCGAATTACATAAAGAAATCCGGCGTGCTACATCAGAATTGAGTAAGAAGAAATCGAAAGAGGGAATTGAGCAAGCTAGAAGGCTACTTTCCACTGTGTCGGAGCAACTAAGGAGTGAGACCTGGCAACCTAAAATGGGTGGTAAGGGGGAGCAAGAGCTAATAGATGAGAGCAGCATCTGCGTTGGTGATACGGTGCGGTTAAAAGAGGTGGACTTGCAGGCAACGGTCCTGTGGGTATCATATGAAACACTCGAGATTGAAGTGCAGTCTGGGCTCACTAAGCTCAAGCTCGGGCTAGACTCTGTAGAGAAAGTGGCGTTACCACAGGGCAAGACCACTGCCAGGTTTATTCCCGTGAGAAGGCATCTACGAGCAGAACCAGTCCGAACTGAACTTGACTTGCGGGGGAAACGAGCCGAAGAAATAGAATGGCTGCTCGATAGTTATCTCAACAATGCCAGCCTGGCTAATCTAGGGGAGGTGCGTATCATTCATGGATTCGGCACTGGCACCGTGCGCAATATCGTCAGAGGACTTCTAACTTCCCACCCTCTAAGCAAAGCCTTCCGTCCCGGTCAGGATAGAGAGGGCGGTGATGGAGTCACTATTGTCAAGCTCTAGCTTAAGTGTAACTGGTTGCCATTTAATTCGTAAGCCTCTTGAGAAATGAATAGGCCTAAATCATTAGTGGCTATAACTGATGAAACAGCCAACCAGAAGAATTCTGTAGCAGTCGACTGAGATGCTAGCGTCAAGCAAGTCTTTGCTAAGCAGAGAGCAGATGCTTGGCTTACTCGACGAACTGGAGTCAGCCCATAGCACTGCGAAATCTCTGTACATACCATCCGAGTTGTCATACGTGGAGGTCGCAGATCTACTCAAAGAGACGCTTAAGACAACAGAAATTGTTACGAATATGGCTCAGCTTGCCGTTAGCTCGGCAACAGGCGCAGTTATTTTCTGGGGCCCTTCAAGAAAGTGCCTGATTTCGCCACCATTTCCAATCAGGAGAAAATATTCTACTGAAGGGTACGCTGTCGACCCGCTGCGCGATCTACTCAGGCATGATTTCATTGTTGCTCTCATTCTGGTGCGTTTAGGAGCTTATGCTATTGGACTTTATCGGGGCGAACATATCATCTCCAGCAAGGTGGGAACTGGCCTTGTTCACGGACGCCATAAGAAGGGTGGCTCATCGCAACACCGGTTTCAGCGACACAGGGAAAAGCAAATAGAGTCTTTCCTGAACAGGATCTGTTGCCACATAAATGAGAAGCTGGAATCACAAGTCCGTACCCTGGATTACCTGGTCTATGGGGGTGCACGAACCACAATACTCTCGCTACGGAAATCATGTCCGTTCTTGCAGCAGTTTGACAATCGCACACTGGCATCGCTGCTCGATATACCTGACCCGCGGCAGGCAGTGCTGGAAACAGCGGCAAAGCGAGTCTTGCTCAGCAGTCTGACCGAGTGGCATGATGAGGAAGTCAGGGGAAGAGAGAAGGACAGCACGTCCACTTTAGCAACATGAAATGATATTAGGTCAAGCTCAAGAGCTGCTGATATGCGAGTTTCGATACTCAGACATTTTACGGAACAGCGCTTGCTGTGACAGAAGCTACCCAGCAAATCATTTGATTCAACAAGGCGAGACCAGATAGCAATGTCCTGCTTTTCAGCATATCCTGAAGCTGATATTATTGAATGCAGGCCAATAGTGACGAAGTTCCCAATGACTATTATCAAGACGCTCAATCTAACAAAGAGGTTTAAAGATTTGGTAGCGGTCGATGACGTGAATCTGCAGGTAGAAGAAGGTGAAATTTTCGGTCTAATAGGGCCTAATGGCGCAGGCAAGACCTCACTCATCAGGATGATAATTGCCGTATCACCTCCTACCAGGGGCAAGATATGGGTACTGGGGCAGGACCTGAAGACCAATCCTAGACAAGTGAAGGCTATCATAGGGGTGGTGCCACAGTTGGATAACCTCGATCCGGATCTAACCGTACTTCAGAATCTCACGACGTTCGCTCGTTATTTCGACATACCTAAGCATGAGGCACGCCGTCGTAGTATGGAAGTCTTAACATTCTTTGAACTCCAAAACAAGAGCGATAGCCGGATTAGAGAGCTCTCAGGGGGAATGAAACGGCGCCTTCTGTTAGCAAGAGGCCTGATTAACATGCCCCGGATTCTGGTTCTTGATGAGCCCACAGTAGGCCTTGACCCTCAAGCCAAATATCTAGTTTGGCACAAGCTGATTGAGCTCAAGTCCCAGGGCGTTACCCTACTTATATGCACCCAGAATATGGAGGAGGCAACCGCGCTATCTAGCCGGGTGGCAATCATGTATCAAGGTAGAATCCTATGCATTGATGCTCCCCAAGAGCTTATTTCCAGATATGTAGGCAATGAGGTAGTAGAAATTCACCTGAACCCGTGGGAAAAGAGCAACGCTGTCAAGGAACTGCAGGACGGTAACTTTGATTTTGAGGATATGGCAGGCGAGATTCACATTTTTCACCTTAATTCTGATGAGTTGGTCAGGCAAATAGTGAATTCGCCTGACAGGCTAAGGCGGAGACCTGCCACCTTAGAGGATGTTTTCTTCAGACTTACGGGGAGGTCCTTAATCGAATGACACTCCTATCCTGGCGTTTCATCAGGGTATGGCAACGTAATCGAGACGTTTTCTTCAAGCTATGGCGCTCAGAAGCACCAGGGTTTGTCGTTGAACCTATCATTACCATACTGGCTATGGGCTTGGGTCTCGGGGCATACATAGGCTTGGTTGATGGTCAGAGATATATTGAATTTGTTACGCCAGGTATAATAGCCAGTTATGCTATGTTCAGTGCTAGCTTTGAGTGTACCTACGGGAGCTTCGTCCGCATGGAGTATCAGAAAACATATGACGCCGCCATCGCTACACCCTTGAGTATTGAGGATGTCACCGCTGGTGAAATTTTCTGGGGTGCTACCCGCGCCCTTATTACTGGCACTGCCATACTAGCCATCGCAGCAGCTTTTCATCTGGTATCTTCGCCCTGGGCGCTGGTTATACCTGCTCTTGCATTCCTAGAAGGCATAATGTTCGCCTCTATTGCCATATCATTCACTTCTCTAGTCCCCGCTATACATACCTTCAACTACTATTTCACCTTCTTTGTGACACCGATGTTCTTCTTCGGCGGAGTCTTCTTCCCTCTGTCCTCTTTTCCAGAGTTAGTGCAAGCTCTAAGCTGGATAGCACCACTAACGCCCGTTGTACATCTTACCAGAGCGCTAATTAACGGTGAATTTCATGCTCAGCTTCTCTGGGCGCTCGCCCTTATATTTATTATAACTGCTTTGTTCTTCTCCATATCGTTACGCACAATGAGGCGAAGGCTAATCAGGTAAGAAGCATCCTATTACGCCTCAATTCCTCAAATTTCGCTTTTGTTCAGAATATGCGCCTGCCAATAGCCAGTCTATGGTTCTATTTACGCCCAAAGTCTGTTATGCTAACAAGCTATCCTGAAATCGAGTTTGTTCGCCCAATTGGAAACAACGGACAGGAAGGTCTTAACCAAGAGCCTAGTTGCTGCAGCCAGTCTCTTTGCAGTCGCCGTCTCAGTGGGCCTTGCCGCGCCTTTGGACAGCGTGTCAGGACTGATGCAAGAACTTGGAGAGCTACTGCGACCTCTGGCATCGGTCAACCCTTTCCTCCTGTTCCTTGTCATATTCGCTAATAATGCAGTTAAGGCTCTGGGGGTAATTGTACTGGGTGTACTGATGGGGATACCGCCAGTGATTTTCTTAGGCATAAACGGCTTTATTCTAGGATCTGTGATTTCTTGGGTCAAGGAATCCCAGGGATTAGCATATACAGTTGCCGGCACAGCACCGCACGGTATAATTGAGATTCCCATGCTGCTGCTCGGGACGGCTCTGGGATTTATGGTGGGCTTGGAATCGATTAGATGGGCAAGACGAAAGCAAAGCATGGTCAAACCGAAGTTAGCTGCCGCCATCAGGCTCTACGTGAAGGTAATTCTTCCAGGACTTGCCGTTGCTGCTGTGATCGAGGTGCTCGTTACGCCGTGTCTGCTTAGCTTGGTTGGAGGCAGGTAGTCGGCCTCTCACGAATGATTGTGACCCGTAGCAACAGCTTAACACAACACCGATCCAGTACTAAGAAACAGGAACCAGTTACGGCTTCAATTGGCAACCACTAGTAACCTGGACGAAAGGCGATATCTTATGATTCTCAAGAAGCTAGTCCCCTCTAGCTTGACAACCCACAAGCAAAGCTGATTCGTAATAGAAGCCTCATGCAGGGTCTATTTCTCGGAGTACAAACCTTCATTCAGAAAAGGAACTAGAGCGGCAACCAAACCGTCTATGTAGATTCCCTTCCTGTCCATAACACCTCTGGTAAAGTATCCTACTGCTCCTTGATTCTGTTTAGTATTTCGTTCACCCGTCAGTTGGTCCATCACGTCGCCAAGTTCTGTGCTACCTAGCAGATGTCTGATTATGTCTTCTGGAAGTTCAAATAGAGGTGATGTTCCGTACCCTATTCTTGATTTATCATCAATAATACATATTACACCGACGGCAAACCATCTCGAGAATAACTCCAGTACGCCGCCTTCAATACCCACACAGAACCTGCTATCAAGGCCCTGTTTGCGGTTAATCTCCTGCAATTTCAGTGCCCTGTTCCTCGCACCTTCAAACGTTTGCTCGTCTACAGGCTGACCGGGGACCCCGCTCTCAATACCAACGCCAGTTACTTCCACCCCGGGGAAATACCTTGCAAATGCCTCCTTCACTGCTTCCAGTTTGACCTTATTCAGTGAGCCCACCAACACTCTCATGGCGCTAAATCGTTTCTAATTTCACCATTTGGAAGCATATTGTCGGGGTGAGCCTCACCCCTCTCTTCCATCTGATACCTGATGCAGCTCGCCCAATCCCCTAAACAATAGTTGTCTATCCAGCTCTTATCCAGATTGCCCTGCTCATAATAGCTTTTCATGGGGCAGAGCAAATACCATTTACAGACCCTTTGGCCCATTATCTCCTGGCCGGGCAATATTGAATAGACCAGCAAGATTATAGCTCAAATTCCATGCCCGTATGCAATGGTGAGAACTTCTCTTTGAAAGCAAGGTAAAGCTCAACCTGAGCTTTGAAGCCTGTGCAGTGACCGGCGCATATCCAGGATATATTCAATTTAGCGAGCTCCTCAACCGTTCTATTGATTCGAGCATCAGATGCCTCTATCAGATGCAAACCACCAATTATGCCTTCTATTTTCTCGCAGCCAGTTAACTCCATGGCATGTTTGGCAATATTAACGATTCCAGCGTGGCTGCAACCCGTTACAATTACCAGCCCTTTCCCTTTGACGTTCGCTACCACAGAAGTATCATCGAGCATTGCGTCATCTTTGACCAGTCCGTTTTCTATCGTCTTCAGCCCGCTCTCTCTATCAAACTCAAAATCGGTTTGCCTCTTGACTTCGCCGGTGGTAATAATCCCTGCCATAAGCACGAACGGCTCATCGGTGAGAAAGAGACGGCCACCAGCCTTTTCCATCTTTTCTTTAGAATCTTCAGGCGCAATCCCGACATGCCTGAAGCAGCCATCATCAACAAAATTGGCGCGGAAGACGCTCGGATGGACAATCACAGGAATATCCTTTTTCCCTATTCCTCTGAGCATATCCACGACCCCCCTGGTATGGTCATAATGACAGTGGGTTAAGACTATGGCATCAATGGCCTGCGCTGAAACCCCCATAATCCTCATATTGTTAAACAAAGCCTGCGAGTTTTGCCCTACATCAACAAGGATTCTACCTGTCCTGCCAGCTACCTTTCCCTCCAGGAAGAAGGAAACTCCATGTTGCCCTAGATATGGACTTTCATAGAGCACCGAATCCTCCGCCAGGACTGTAAGTCTTAATCCATCCAACTCAGCAACCTCTGTCATGCTATTCCTTTCCAAGGAATACCCTAACGAAATTAGGGCATCGCCACACGGTGCGGCGATGCCCTAACCTGTGCGCAACGCAGTACTTACATACTCCAGGCGACTATGTCTATCCCGGCATTCTTGTAACCGGATTCAGTAGCAGCGTCCTTAACTACTTCCCAGATTTCAAAGGTACCCGACGTGCGGTCACCTATTTCGTTGAATGATAGCTTGCCGGTGGCACCTTCAAATTCCAACCCCACCAGGGCATTCCTTATGGCTTCGCCGTCATACTTACCAGCCGCCTGTATTGCCTTGGCCGCTGCATAGACTGCATCATAGGTAGTGTCGCAGTAGACTTCTGGAGGCTCGCCAAACTTCTGCTGGTAGCCAGCAAAAAACTTGTCGTAAACTGGACCTGAGCCAATAGTCCTGGTTCCAGCCACTATGGCCTTCTCCATGAACGCAGCACTATTGGGTTCGGCAAACAGACCTGACCCGTAATTGCCGTCGCAGCCAAGCCAGGCAACCTTATCCAGGCCCATCTCTAAGGCCTGCTTGAACACTATGATACCGTCATCAGAATAGGTAACAGCAAGCACCACATCGGGGTTGCCAGCCTTAATCGTCTCTAGCTCTGCACGATAGTCCTTCTTAGCAATATCATAATGTATCGATCCCACATGCTCCCCACCCCATCCTTTATCATGGAGTCCCTCAACGAGCCCTTCTTCCAAACCTATGCCATAGGTATTATCCATCACTATGGCAGCAAGCCTGGTGTAGCCCTCGTCCATAACGATGTCAGCTAATAACCGACCCTGAGCGTCATCGGTAAGACAGGTGCGAAAGTACCATTCTGTCCCATCTAATTTAGACAGAGGAACACCAGTCGCTGACATAGTTATCAAAGGGATTTTGTGCATTTTGGCGTAGGGCATGGCAAGCTCTGAAGTCGGCGTGATCATGGGGCCAACAATTACTTGCACTCCGTCTACTTCAACCAGCTCCTTGACTCTGTCGAACCCCTTATCTGGATCCGTGCCGCCATCCTCTTCCACCAATTCCACCTGCTTTCCTAACACCCCGCCCGCCGCGTTAATCTCTTCAACCGCCATCGTAGCACCGTTCAGCATCCTGCCACCCATAGGCCCTAATTCCCCACTTAGGTCCAGCAAAACGCCTATCTTTATCGTCCCACCCCCGCTAGGCGTACATGCCACCACCGGAATAAGCAAACTCACCAGGGCTATCAACAACAGTAGTCTCTTGACCATATATCACTCCTTTCTAAATCACAGAATTGCCTGTAATTATGCTCACAGGGTAAGCCCCTTGTCAATACCTTTAGACTCCAATCCTAGGAATCGCTGTTTGGAAGAATCTTCTGTAAAGAGCGAACCGGCATCTCCCTCCATAACACATTTGCCATCAACTAGAACATAACCTCGATCCGAAACACTTAAGACTTTCTTGACATTCTGCTCAACTATTATTATAGCGACGCCAGCTTCCTTTATCTTTGCCATCTTTCCTAAGATGGATGCAGCTGGCTTAGGAGACAGGGAAGCCAATGGCTCATCCAGCATGAGAACCTTAGGTTGTGCCATCATAGCTCTGGCTATAGCTACCACTTGCCTTTCTCCACCACTCAAATTACCCGCCAGTGCCTTTTTCCTAACCTCAAGCTCGGGAAACATCCCATATACCTCTGTCAGGCTGGCTCTGATAGCAACCTTGTCTTTCTTTTGATAGGCTCCCATATCCAGGTTTTCGGCTATTGTCAGGTTTGGGAAGACATTGTTTATCTGCGGCACATAGCCTATGCCCATAGCTATTGCCTGGTCAGAAGCTATACCAGCAATATCCTTATCTCGATATAGGATACTACCCTGAAAGAGCTTGGCAAAACCCAGAAAGCTCTTGATCAATGTAGATTTACCGCTGCCATTGGGTCCCACGATCGCCACAACTTCCCCCTCACCTACCATTAGCGACACGCCCTGGACAATGACGACATCTCCATAGCCAGCACTTATGTCCTCGGCCACAAAGATAGGATTCACCTACTTTTCTCCTAGATAGGCCTGATAAAAAGCCGGGTTTTCAATAATGTCTCGCGGTTCCCCTTGAGCCACCATTGAGCCTTTATCCATGACATAAATCCAGGAGGCAAATTCAAATAAGATCTCCAGCCTGTGCTCCACAACGAAAAACGTCGTGTCATTATGGGACAGGTCCTTCAGTTTCTGAAATATGCTCTTCCCCAGTACTGGATTTACCCCGGCCGCGGGTTCGTCCAGAAGCAGAAGCGTCGGCTTTGCCATGAGCCCTCTGGCTATCTCAAGAAGTTTCCTCTGCCCACCGGAAAGTTGGCCGGCAAAGGAGAATGCCTTAGTATCTAATTCAACCAATTTAAGAATAGCTAGAGCTTCAGCAATGAGCCCTTTTTCTTGTTCCTGCCACTGCTCCCTAAGGAAAAGGGCATTCACTAATCTGTCACCCTGCTGCCCTCTCGCCGCCACCAGCATATTGTCCAATACGGTAAGCTGGTGAAACAAATGAGGTAGCTGAAAGGCATTTACCAGTCCTAAGTCATAAATTCGATGAGGAGCCAGGTTATTGATGCACCTGCTATTGAAATAAATACTACCTTCATCCGGCCTATGAAGACCGAGAACCGTATTAAACAAAGTAGTTTTGCCACTGCCATTGGGCCCTACCAAGCCACAAATGCCACCATGTTTGACATCCAGGCTCACGCCATTGACAGCATAAACGCCACCAAAATGCTTCTTGACATCCCTTATCTTCAGTAAGATTTCTTCCATGTTAAACTAACCCTGAATGTAACCCCTGCGAACGCAGGTCGCTGAAACAATTACAACGCTAATGATTGCTGTTACATAGCCCCTTAACTCAGGGGCCACATAAAGATGAAGAGACGAACACCAAAATACTCGCTAATTTCTCTTGTTCCTAACACTGCTTCTTTCATATCTGGCTGCTTCCAACGCCTTTGTCTTAATCTGACTTTCCTTCAACAAACCCTGTGGCCTGTACAGCAAGACAAATATAATTAAAGCACCAAATAGAATATACTGCAAGTTCCCAGTAGCACCGGGCAAATCAACGTAGCCTACAAGTATGTTGCTGCCCCGATCGAACAGCTCCACCAGAGCAGCACCCAGCAATGCCCCCCAGTTGTTAGCTGGTCCACCCAGCAGTACCATTATCCACACGGTAAAGGTAACCATGGGCATAAACATGCCGGGAACAATGTAAAGAAGATATTGGCCATAAAGTCCACCAGCTATCCCTGCTATAGCAGAACCCAGCATGAGTGCCTGCGCTTTGTATTTCGCTATATCCTTGCCCAGGGCTTCAGCGGCTATCTCATCATCTCTTAGGGCTCGCATCGTTCTTCCATAGGGAGAATTGCTTAATAGTTGCACTACAAGAAAGCAAATGAACAAACACAGGCCCACCAGACCGATATTCTCTAAACGATAAACGAAAGAAGAGCCCGTCCATGCAAAAACAGGGGAAACGCTCATTCCCCAATCACCACCCGCCAGCCACTTCTCAGATTTCACAATCAACCTCAGAATTTCACCAAAGGCTAAAACCGCTATCGCCAGATAGTCCGTCCTCAACCTCAGCGCAGGCAAAGAAATAAGTAAACCGAAAACGGCCGAGAGCAAGCCACCACCGATAAGGCAAAGGTAGAAGGGAACACCGGCTTGAGACAGCAGAGCATAGGTATAGGCACCGATAAGGAAGAAAGCTACTTTCCCAAAATTGGCCAGCCCGGCAAAGCCGAACTCCAGGTTGAGGCTCAAGGCTACCATGCCAAAAATCCCAACATATACAACGATATCGAGAAAATAAAGCAATATGTCCAAATCAAGCTCTCTTAAAAAACATGGCAAGTCCCTCTGGTTTCAAAATCAGAGTTATTATCAGAATAGCAAAAGCTATACCTATACGATACGATGTGGAAAGCCCCAGGCTTACCAGGACCACCACCCCGATATTTTCAGCTAATCCTATGACAAAGGCTGCGGCTATAGCACCATAAAAGTTGCCAATGCCCCCAAGTATGGCAACGGCAAAGATGGGCAGAACGATATCCCAACCAGTCATAGGCCAGATCTGAGTGTCTGCCGCGCGGAATATTCCAGCGACGGCAGCCAAACCGGCACCAATGAACCAGGTTATCCAGATAACCTTGTCCACGTTAATTCCAGAAGCTAGAGCAAGCTGCGGATTGCTGGCACTGGCCCTGATGGCTTTGCCTATTTTTGTCCTTGTCAGAATGAAGTGCATGATGACTGCTAGCGCTATGGCGGTGAAGATAAGCCATACCCATAGGCCAGTAATTCTCAACGGACCCATATCATAGGCAGACCATGTGGAGGTGAAATACAGAGGTTCCCAGCTCCAGCCCGCACCAATAGAATACCTGAGGATAAAACCCAGTGCAATAGAAGCCACCATGAGATGGATTATTGTAGCTCCCCTTCTGGCTAACGGCTGAAAGAGACCACGGTAAGAAAGAAAGCCAACCGCCGCAGTGATGACAAAAGCAACGACGAAGGCTGCTGGCAAAGATAACCCCAACTGCTCTGCCACAACATAGCCCACAAAAGCTCCCAGGGTGATAAATTCAGCATGGGCAAAGTTGGGAAATCCTGACAGACCGTATGTCAAGGTAAGGCCTACGGCTCCAATCAGATATAGACTGCCCGTAACTACCGAGTTAAAGAGAACCTGTGCCCAATTGACATCCATAACTAAGCCAATAAGCCAGATTTGAGTTGGGTTAAATCGGCAAGTGATTCATGATTGCTACCAGACCTGTCAAGATGAAAGGTGTGGATGCCTGCCTGCTTTGCATTAAGAAAATCAAATTGCCAGCTATCACCTACGTGCACGACTTCACTCGGCTCAACTGCCATCGCCTCACATATAGCGAGGTAAAAATCGGGGTTCTTCAATTGCCGATAATGCGACGTTGAGGAATAGACATGAGCAAAATAGTGCCTCACATCTTGCAGCAGGTAACGCAGCAGCTCGATGGGAGTACCTGAAGCAACAATCAACTCATACTTAGAGACTAAAGAGGAAAGAACTCCAGCCACTTCGGGATAGTAGGATAACTTATACTGGCAGCTTCGTATTATAGGCTCAGGCGAGCCCAGGCCAAGATATTCAAACCAGTACTTTATGTCATACCATTCTGCCCTCTGGTCACTCACCTTGTCATATTCTTCAACTACCATTCTCCTGGCTTGGTCGAGTGTAATTCCTTTCTTCCGAGCATAAAGGGAAGGTACAGCCTCACGCCAGATACTCTGGCTGAAATCCGGACTGACTAGGGTCCCCTCAGCATCGAAAGAGATTACCTTGATGCGCCCATTAATAGCTTGACTCATCCGAACTGCTAATCTTATCACGGTTACACAATTGAGGTCTAGGCATTTGGCGAACCGAAGTTTTTGGCAGCGGAACACACAATCGCCGTTACGGCAGCGTTCAGTGAACCTGTATAGTCATGCCCTGCATGGGAGGAGTACCAGCTATATCGGAAGTCGCGGCGTCTCTGGTCTATTGGCGGAGCTTGAAGACAATATGCCCAGAACCCATAGGAAATGCCCTAATATTCATGCGCCAGCCCGCTGTTGCCAGCCCTAATTTCCCGCATGCAAATGGAGAGGATGCCCCGGCACAGCCGAGCGGCAAACATACACTTTCCAAGCAACTATAAGCTTGTTACTGCAGTCTCAGAAAAGCTCTTACCGCCCTAAAGGGCAAGATAATGAGGCTCCCTCCCCACAACTTCACTGGGCCATTGAGCACCTACTCAAACTCGCTTTTACCCAGCGCAACAAAGACAATTGCGAGTATGCCCAAAATAAATAAAGGGGGAAAGAGAAATAGCGCGCAAATGGAGCCAGCGAGCGCTAGTCCCCAAATCTTCCTGCGTAGTGCATAGATGCCACCCACTATAGCCACTATCCCCAATATGATTACTGGGGCCCCGATGGCACCCAGCCAACCCATTCTTATCAAAGCGCCTCCAAGAAGGGTACCCGCTACAGCAACTACTATACCTATGATCACCTGAAGAGCCCCTGCGATAATAGCTAGAATCCCCCCCACTGTTGGTTTCCATGTCTTCACCATCTTTCACACCTCCTTGTTTTCGGAATTCTTGAAGGCGCCATCTTCCTGTCCGGGCTAAATTGAACGGCTCATGTCAAATCTCCGTAGTCGGAGTACTGCCTCCACCACAATCCACAGGCTAATTTCCAGGTTGGCTTGAACTCATGCAGTTCGTTATCCATCTTCTACTCCATCCTCTCCCTCTGTAAATCTATATTAGCCGCCTGCCATTGTCAATACCTTGATTCTTCCGGGTCATTCATAAGCGCCAAAGCAGTGACTCCATAATGAAACAGGTTATAGCCCGACCTGCTTGAAGCCTACTATCAAGCAACCATCATGCCGCCATTTAATACTGTGTGAGACTCTTACAGCTCAATCCTGCAAGCATTAGTCACAGGACTATCTCTTGACCAAGCATGACACAATAAGGACTATGGTCAATAAGGTAAGTACGCCAATCAGAACCCATATCCACACAGGAGTTTCTGGCTCCACCGGTTCGGGGAACTTCGACTGTGATAGCGGCGCCGGAATATGCTCGGGTTCTGTAACTACGGTAAAACTGGCTATGGCAGGCTCACTGGGCAATGGTTCAATCGCTCTTACCTGCCAGAAATACGTTGTGCCCCAATCAAGCTCACCTTCATACTTGTAGGCCGAGTTCGGTACTTGCTCTGTTACCAACACCTGAGTCAAAGCTGCATCTTCAGCTAGAATAAATCCATACGCCGTGGTACCGGGGAAACCCAACCACGAAAAGACTGCTGACCTAGGGACTTCTCGGCTGCCAGGCTCAGGGACTCTTAGAACAGGGGCGATATGCATACCTCCTACTGTTGTTCCCACTTTCACACCGAAGTACATAGTTGGAGACCACCTGCTATGGATTACCTCCCCTTCAACACTGTGGGAGCTCCTTACTTTCCAGTAATATGTCTCACCACAACTGAAGTGTGGCGAGTCTGCAGAGGGACACCATGTGGGGCTCTCTATATCGGAAGGTCTTATATCATCAACCTGCGCTAGTATCTCATTGAAATCTTCATCCAGAGCTATCCAGATCTCGTATCTCTCAGCCGAAGATATTTCACGCCAGCGAAAGCAGAAGGCTTTGGCCTGACAGGCGCAGTCATCACATGATATCAACCCATCCATAGCAGGAGATGTAGGCCAGGGTGTTTCCATGACGAAGCTATCAGAGTATGCCCAGAGGCATCCAGCATCAGCCTTGAAGTCGTAGTCATCGGCATCAATCGCCCAGAGGTCTATCGTCCCGTCACTTATTGCCCTTAACGAGCCTGGCGCAAAAACAACTCCGCTCACCAGTCCCGCAGCCAAGCTATCCCAATCACCCGGAGTAACAATCTCACTACGGGGAATTAGGGTCCGCCCAACACCCTCCCTGTATGCATAAGCTCCGTAAAGAGCACCCCCCTCTTGAACCAGACCAGTAAATCCTGAATATGATGGATTCAACGCCCTCCAAGAGCTACTGGTTCCAATAGCCCAGCGATAAATCTTGCCTTCACTGCTGCTCGCATAGACTAGTCTATTGTTAGTGAACTCTTCATCCAATATGAAACGTATGCTACCTGGATCGGGCAATACGCTGGTAAGTCTAAAGGTAGTTGCAGCGTCAGTCGAATAAGCAAGCCTGCCCTCACCATTCTCGTCCTCAGCAACGAAGACATAATACTCACCTCTCACATCTATGCTATGGGCAGAATGAAGTCCCGTATTTACCGCTGTTTGCCATTCCAGGAAGCCTCCCGACGTGGCTCCCTGCCGGGCACATTTGTTCACCAGATTATCTTCCAATACGTAGAACAGGTCATCGCTCACAACTGCCAGATCTGTAATAAGAGGACAATCATAGACCGGTTTCCACGTTTCACCCTTGTTCAATGAATAGCGAGCATGGTAGCTACCTGGGACAGCAAAGAAGATAGCTTCACTACCACTTCCCGATGGAGTAGGCCTTAAGATTATCTCGTCACTTTCACTATCGAAGCATAGTATTCTTTGCCAGTTTTCGCCCAGAGCTGCACTTTGGCTTCGCCATAGACTATCGAAACCATGCTGATTGATGGAGGCCAAATAAAGAGTCTTAGCGTTAGCGGATAAGGCATAGTCCGAAAGCCTAGTCATTGCCGTATCTATAAGGCTGAGCTGGTTCCAGCTATCCCCTCCATCTTTGCTTACAGAAAAAGCACTTTCGTCAAGCGCCTGGCCACTCCAATATGCTGATAACGCCCACTCAGTAGCGCTGCTCAATTGATTGGTACTCGTTCCGCAATAGACCACGCCGCTCGTGCTACCCCAGATAACCTGAGCATTAGCGCGGTGAGAAAAAGCTCCGCCTGTAGGCGGCTCACTGGGGATTTTCCAAGTGGGCGATTGTCTTTCCGGATCTGAACATATATGGATCAGGGCATCAGCCGATCCTTTTAGGCCAGACACTTCCCCTGCCACAAGCTTTCCAGCATGATAGTCGATTGAAGCTAAGGAAACCCTGTCACCCGCCCTGATGTTAAGCCTCTTGACCTGAGCATCTTCCTTCCCTGCCTCGTGATTTATCCTGTACGCATCATCGGCCTCAGTGACAGAATAATAAGCAATATACGCAGTCCATTTGGCTCCCTTAGCATACGTTGCAGAGGAGAGCGCTAAGTCAGAAAGGATAATTTCACCTTTCGCTGGCGAGCTTCCGTTCTCCTCAATCTCAATAGGTGGAATCACATCACTCCATTCATCGCCCAGTTTATGGCGACTGCACAAATAAGTTCCCGTATCGTCGCTGGCAACAGCTAGTATCATACCATCTGTCTCATAGCCAGGTGAAAAAACAACTGAGCTTATATCCATATTCAATCCAGTCTGCTCCCAACTAGCAAAAGGGCCAGATTCCAGCACCCAGATATCACCATTGGTAACACCATCAGGCTCCCTGGTGCCAATAGCAATATCACTATTGCCGCTATTTTCACTTGAAATCGCAATATCTGAGATAAGGGAAGTGCCCAGCTCAGGGACATTACTGTCTCTCCAATCCTCCCCACCATCATCAGACACATACACGGCTGTTCTGTCATCAGTAACCACAGCTAGAAGACCGGCATTATCTGGCGCCACAGCTATATCCCAAGCAGGCAAATCCAACGCCGGGCTAGCATCCTCGAGAGCCTCGGTTAAGTCATCATCCCAAGTAATGCCACCGTCAGCCGTTTTATATACCTTCTCATTGGGAATGTCTGTGGCATAGAAGATACTGTCAGAAGCACGGACAATGGCATTTATCTCGCTGGGACTGACCACAACATTATCTTCCTGACTTGGAGTGTCTACGATAGACCACTTCAGCTCATGAGTATCAGCCAGAGCCGCATCACTATCGCCTGAAGAAGCGAAACCGGAAATGAGTAACACGATAGCCGATGCAAGGAATACCGCTATAAAGACTTTTTTAGACATCATGTACTTCGTTAGCCACTGCTTATCTGAGCAATACAAGTACTGGATAATATATCAGGTCACATTTAATCATACATGGATGCTAAATAAAAGGTGGCTGAGTGCAGAAGAGCCACATGGCTACACGATAACACAGGTATGTCGCAATTTGACAAATCACCCTCAGTGTGGTATATTTACTTCGTCCCAAGTAGCCGAGCTGAGGTGGGTGACTAAGTAAGCGTAAGCTGAAAGGCACGAAGTAGACGCGAAGTTACTTGGGGCGTTTTTTTCTACCTATAAGAAACGAAGCTTTACCAGGGAAGCTACCACACGCCAGTTTACAATTGGCTTTCAGCTTGTAGTTTTGCACATTACGCCGCAGAAGGAAGGTCCCCCACTTATCTAGAGACGTCTGTAGCCTTTTTCTTTCTCCGACTAACCATTCCCAATCGTCACAAGTATGGTAGCCAGCATGTCAATCGTTATGAGTGAATTGATACACAATTCTAGCCTGCAGTTCCCGGACACTCCATACTCCTCCTCTCTCACGCATCAACACCCCCTGTAATTCCCTCTGTAACAGGTGCTGTCGGCGTGCAGTCACCACAGCAACCATGTTAGGCAAAAGACTAGGTACTATGCTAGCCAAGCGGCCTAAGGCCGCGCCACAAACCATGTCAACACATTTCTTCTGACCTATCCTTCTCTTTTCAGCCATCGGGCCTACCCTGAACTAAAAGCTAACGGAGCAGGCACCCCTAAACTAGATAGCATGCCTTGTAGAAGCACGTTGGTGCTGAGAATAATTGCTCCCTAAGAGCTAGACTTTGAGCACGCCCTTTGCCACCGCTAGGTTGTGGTAACTGACATTGGCACCATACGCCATCGAAGCAGCGGCGAGACTCTTGGTGGCACGCAATGTCTTGGCAAATTTCTGCCGCATAGACCAGCCTGAATAAATACGACGAGCGCCTTCCTGCGTCACTGAGGAAAACTCTTCTGTTGTCATAGATGCTGGTTTATAGACAACCCCATTCAGGTCATAATACTCCCAGTCTTTGGGGAAGTCTGTATATATCAATCGCCCTGCGTCCCTCATCCTCTTAAACAATCGGGTTCCTGGCAACGGTGTCAGGTAGCTCATTTGCACTGCATCAACTCCGCTCTGCAAAATATACTCTGTCCGGTGACGTAGCTTCTCCGGCGTGTCACTATCCATCCCATAGATGAAGCCACCTAGTACTGCAATGCCGTGGCGATTAATGGAGCGAAAGACTTCTTTATAGCTATCTGCTCCTTTTTTCAGGTTCAATTTTTTGCCTATCTCCTCAAGTGCACCCGCATCCTCCGCTTCGACCCCAAGGAAAACCATGCGACAGCCGCTCTGTACCGCGTATTCCAGGAGCTCATCATTGTCAGCAAAGTTTATCGAAGCCTGGCACCACCAATCTTTCTTTATACCTCGTTCGAGAATCCCTTTAAATAAAGCGATAGCCCTTTCCTCGGTGCCCTTACCATACCCAATGAGGTTATCGTCAACAAAGAAAATCTTTTTTTGTGGGATAGTCTCCAGTTCGTCCAATACCTCACTTACTAATCGCTGGCGATACTGGTGACCATTGAATACGGTCACTGAGCAGAACTCGCAATCCATCGGGCAACCACGAGAAGTCTGAATGGTGCCAAACACATATTGCGGGTTAAAGAGGTCGCGACGTGGCTGAACCATACCTGCCAGATCCAGCCACTGCCCTTGATATATTTCCTTTAATTCCCCGGCCATGAAATCGGCCATCACCTGACCCCAGACACTCTCCGCTTCACCCACAACCACAGCGTTGACAAAGTGCAGTGCCTCGTTGGGAAGCATTGAGGCATGTATGCCACCCATTACAGTAGTGATGCCACGTTCTTTATAGATGCTCGCAATCTCATAAGCCCGGGGTGCCGCGGCAGTGAATGCAGTTATACCGACAAGATCAGCCTCCTGGTACTGGAAGGGCTTGAAGTTCTCGTCAATTAAGTCGACTTCCCAGCTATCAGGTGTCAAGGCAGCAACAACCCCAAGCCCCAGCGGTGGAAAACGGGAGATAAGACTCACCGTGAGCCCTGCACGGTTCGGGTTAACAGGATTGATCAGAAGCAGCTTCCGCCTGCTCATATTAGGTCTCAGCCTTCACTTCCAAAGTGTCATAACCCTGCTGCAACTATACCTTGGCTCTAACACCACAGCCTGACGCCTGCCAGGCAATACATCTCTAATTCCTGCTGCATGTTAAGAGGTATTATATATCATAGAAACAGTCGATGGGAAAACCAACGCCTGGCGTTGCCTGTTTCTAAATTCACTCAGCATCCGTCCCACAATCCCAGCCTGCGCTCACGAGCCTCATTCTCCAATTGGAAGAGGTGAGCCTGATACTTAAGGTTCGGAGGATAGGAATGTGAATAGGCATAACCTAACCTGACAAGTTCAGCATTCACCATTATGTCATCTACCCACACGTATCTAAGTAAGCGTCCATATTTATCCTTATCCTCAAAATCTTCTTCAAGACGAATTTCTTTTCCCTCGACCAGACTGCGATTAGCCTCTGCAGCTTCAATATAATAAGGCTCACTGATTTCCGGGGTATCAATTCCAATATACCTAACCCTATGGCCGCCTTCAATCTCTACGGTGTCCCCATCGATAACACGAGTAACGAGGACCGTGGTCCCGTTGACCTGACCACATGACAAGACTGAGAGAGCCAAGAAGACTATGGCAAGAGTAATTATCAGCCACCATTTACTCCGCAGTGCAAAGTGTTTGCTGTTGTCTAAATACAATCTCTGGCTCCCCGCTACAGATGTCAATTTTCCGCTTTGCCCTCAGCTAATGCATTAACAAATAAGCTTCAGGCGCGTGAGATGCCCGCGTGGATGCATTTCTCTCAAGCCCGCTGGTGTACACATCTTCCTTCCACATTATACACTTGAGGTGCACCTGGCAGGGCCCACGAAAGCCTAGTGGTGTCGACCCTTGCCTGGATATCCGGCACAACGGCTTGTAACCGTGGCATCTTCCATCATGAATATATCTTTCACCATTCTTAGAACCAGCATCTGATATCTAATCCCTGCCTGAAGTACCAATTGCTGATTCTCATGTTTTCTCTACCAGGCTCATGGTTGAGTTCTTCGCCAGTGTCCGACAGACACCAGTAAGTTCAGAAGCAGATCTGAATATGACGCAAGTATAATCGTCAGCGTCACACTTTCCGAAGACATACACTTAGCCCCTGCCCTCCGGGTTCAACCCTGATTACTGAGCCCTGAAGCCGGGGTTTGATATAAGAACGGAGATATCTGGAAAAGGGGCAGAAGGGGCCTAACACAGACTATAACACAACTAGGCAACACAAAAGCTAGGTCATAGGATACCAGTCAAGCTTATTTCCAATTCGTTACAGTTTCTACTACCTAGCATAGCTAACACAAAATTTGTGACAGAGTCCAAGTAATACTCTTGCCGCTCACTGCTTTATCCTGCGTCTGGCACAATTAGTCCGTACTTCCCATCTTTCCGGCGGTATAATAGGTTGACCACGCCAGTGTCAGCATTGACGAAAAGGAAAAAATCATGCCCCAGAAGTTCCATCTGCCTTATGGCTTCATCTTCACCCATTGGTTTGACCAAGAAGTGTTTGCTCTTTACCACTTCTTGAGACCCCTCGTCCTCCCCTGTCTCTTCAATCGTTTCCTGGCGAGTTAGAGAAATGCCTCTACCCTTGTCATAAAGCTTCCCCTTATAGCGCTCGATTCGAGTACTTATCGTGCCCATCACCATATCAATAGCTGTACGAAGATCTCCAGCTTTCTCCTGAGCTCTTATTAGTGTGCCCTTACTATCCAGAGTAACCTGAACAGTGAATCGCTGCTCAGGCAATTTAGTCTTTGCCTCTGACACCTCCATCTTGCCTTCACCAATGGTGGGTAGGTAACGATTTAATTTGCTCATCTTCTTGTTAGCATATTCGCGTATCGTTTCACTAACTTCCACATTGTTCTTGGCTAAAATCTGCAATTCCACGTTTCCCTCCTTTAATCGTAAAGCTCCCTGGCCAACGTTAGGCCCCACACCGATAGGGCACCTCTCTTCTTCAGCACCCTAGCACAGGACTCCAAAGTGGCTCCGGAAGTGCATACATCATCAATGAGGATAACCTGCTTACCGCATGCCTCGTCATTCCGACATGCAAAAGCATCCGCCACGTTAATTCGTCGCTCCCTCAGCCCGGCTGCTCTCACCTGAGGCTGTGCCTGCTTAACACGAATAAGACAATCTTCAACTAGAGGCAACCCTATAATCTTGCCCAGTTCCCTGGCAAGCAGATTTGATTGATTATAGCCCCGTTCTCTTAACCGTCTTGGGTGTAGAGGCACTGGGATGAGGATTTCCCCGGGTAGAGGATTAGACTGCAGGTAAACCGCCAATAGTCCAGCTAGACAGCCCGCGATCGCCCTCAAATTATGGTACTTCAGCTCATGAATCGCTTTTCGCACCACCCCGTCAAAACGAAACGGAGACCGGATCCCGTCAAGCTCAGTTTGCCTCTGGATACAGCTGGCACATATGATACCACTCGCTTGAGGTCTGCCACACTTAGGGCAGATAGGAGACGACAACACCGGCAGCCTCCCTCGACAATCAGGGCAAAGGAAGCTACCTACCTTACCGCAGCCAACGCAGTGCCTGGGGAAAAAGAAATCTGCCGTCAGCTCAGCTAATTGACCTAAACGGCGCAAACCTCTTAATAGTGGCTAAATTCTTCAGCGTGACCGAGTATGCAGTTCTCCACTGAGAATGGGCTCATTCAGATAAATTTCACCATTCCTGATCTTTATGTTGTAGCCACAATCAGGATTGGTGCATACCCAGGCTTTGTATTGAATTGCAGCTCCCTGGCTGCCAAAGTCTGAAAGAGGCACCAAATCTCCTTTGCCGCATTTTTGACATTTTGGAAAAGAAAAATTTTCCAAGGCGTCCACCTCCCCGATTAAATTTATTCGCTAACTATACACCAAAAATAATTCCCTGACAAGCCAAGGAGTCACCTGTCCTCAAATTCCTAGTTCTCTGCCTTCGCAATCAACATCTCTCAGATGGTAGCTTTGCTTCAGCCAGACACGAGTATATGGCGCCCGCGGGTGTCAGCTGGCTTCGCATCAGGAGGATGGAATGGACATGAGCTATGTGATTGCCTTTGAAGCTGGAGGACACTACAAGTTCGCCAAAGCTCCTTCTTTGCTCAGGTGATGCTAGCTGCTTGACACGAGCGAGAGTCAAATGTGGCGTGAAAGGGCGTTCCTCTAGAGTAAAGCCTAAAGAAGAAAGCGCGAAATCAACACTCTGGTGTAGTTCAAGCAGTCGCTCTACATCCCCACGAATACCAACCCAAAATACGCGCGGCTGCTTCAGATTAGGGAAAGCACCCAAATTTGAAATCTCAAGAGAGAAAGGAGAATTACCTTTGGTGGCCTCACCCAGAGCTCTCGTTATCTCAGCCACCTGTTTCGAGTGAATATTTCCCAGGAACTTCAGAGTTAAATGGATTCCCTCAACATCGACCCATTTGACAAACCAATGCTCCTCTTTCTCCAAGTCACTTCTCAACCTAGCTAGCGCCCGCCTCACTTCCTCAGGCAGTTCGATAGCGATGAAGGCGCGAATTTCATCTGGACTATGCGTTAAGGTCATTTCTCTCAACCCCGGATAGTAGTCTATGAGCATTACCCCACAGTATCCTGTCTCTTTCTTCTGGAGTGAGTTCGGCGGACTTGACTTGGGAAATTATTCGACTTGCTGAAACGAGAGGATAATCACTCCCAAAAAGGATCTTTTCACTGCCAACAAGTTCGCTAACCTGCTTGAAGATTTTCGGCTGGTAAAGGAAGACGGTGGCTGCAGTGTCAAAGAAAACACTACTGAAGGCTTTCGCCACCTCGGGCATCAAAGCGTAGAAAGGTAAACCTCCACCCCAGTGAGCACAAACCACCTTCAAATCAGGGAAGCTCAGTATAAAGGAGTACAGAATATCCGGAGTCACGCTGCTCTTACCAATATATTGATGCCCCACAGGTTCAGATGAATGAGTCAGGAAAATCATGTCATACTTCACCATCATATCAACTATGGGCTTCATCACAGCCTCATCTGTGAGGTCAAAACCTTGAACATCAGATTTAAGCTCCCCAACACCCCTTGCTCCTGCCCTGGCACAGCGCTCTACTTCCGCTACAGCAAGATCTCCAGCCTTGGGTTGAATGCCACAAAAACCGATCAACCTGTCAGGATAGCGTGATACCGCATCTAAAATATAGTCGTTAGTCTCCCGGCAAAGATCATGGCTCAGCCATCCTATGTTAAGAGCAACAGATAAATCGACCTCAGCTTCGTCCATACCAGTAATCAGCTCTTCAGCCGTTGCCATTTTAGCTTTGGGTGGGGAGTAATGCAGCGCGAAACAAGCATCACGCCTGACATACTCTTCACGTCTTTCTTTAACCCACGGGGGGAATATATGAGTATGAAAATCTATAATCACTTCAAGTATTATACTAGAACTAGGTTGCCCTCTCAATATGGCTGCGCGAAAATCGTGAACCCCTCCTGCTGCACAGGGATTATCGAGCTCCTTTACCTCGGTTCCGCAATTTATGCGCGACTAACGTATATCTCGACATATGTGCCAACAGGTCAGCTATAGCGCACTGTCAAACTCTGCTCTCCCTTTATCCTGAGGCGGAGCCGTTTTGTTATTCTTTTGGATTCCTATCTAAACCTGGCTTACAGCTCCGAAAAACCAGAACCCAAGCTAAGCCAGATATGGGGGATGGGAGGTCAGTTTTCTATTTGAACCAAAGTGCGTTAGAATGTGGGCTATCCTATGTCTGTTACACCAGCTTAGAAAATGCCAGAGTTGCCCGAAGTAGAGACTATCAAGAACGAGCTGTCGCCTTGGGTGTTGGGGCAAAGTTTCACCAATGCAATCATCTTTGACAGTGATTTACTATTCAAAACTCCAGTTGAAGAATTTCGCCATAATCTAATCGACCAGACAATACTAACGATTGAGCGCCGGGGAAAATATCTCATTTTTAGGTTAGCAAGCAAGCAAGGACTTATTATGCACTTCAGAATGACTGGCACCTTGCTGCTGAATCCCAAGGATACTGACCGCTATGCTAGAGCGGCTTTCTATCTTACAAATGGCAATAAATTTATATTCATCGACCGGCGCCGATTGGGAATACTATGGCTGGCAGCAGATGCGGACGCTGCAGTCGCCAGATTAGGACCTGAGCCGCTAGGAGCGAGCTTCACTCCTGGCCTTCTGGAACAGCGACTAAGCCACCACCATATCCCCATAAAAGCAGCTCTCCTCGACCAGGGCATAATTGCGGGAATTGGCAATATGTATGCCGATGAAGCTCTATTCGCAGCCAGAATCCATCCCTTGAAAGGGGCAAACACTCTGGTAGCGGAAGAGTTGCAAAGCCTATGCTATTGCATCCGCGAAATTCTCTCGTCAGCTATAGGGAATAAGGGCGCCAGCGTAGACACCTACGTCCGCCCTGATGGCCAATTAGGCACAGCGCAGTTCGATTTCAAGGTTGCTCATCGAGCTGGCAAGCTCTGCCCCAATTGCCACACTCCCATCCAGCGCATTATGGTAAGAAAGCGCGGCAGCTACTTCTGCCCTAATTGTCAGCCTTTGACTTCCCCCATATCGTCCGCGACACGTTGACTTCATGATTCCCCTCCCTGTCATCCTCATAGAGCTAGATGAGAGCAGAACTATCTTACAGCAGCAACTAAGAAGTAGGACAGCCTCTTAATATTCTTGACCTGCGCCGCGGCTGAGCTCGGAGTAAATTGGACACCGGCTTTCAGACCTAGCCCAGCGGCACTGTTGCACTCATTGCGATAGACTGCGCTTTTCCCTATAATGGACTATAAACATGCGTGAGCAATGAAGATAATAGCAATTGTTGGCATGGCAGGCGCAGGCAAATCGGCAGTGGCCAGCTTATTTGAGCAAAATGGATTCAGCAAAATTCGTTTCGGAGATATCACGGACGAAGAAATCAAGAACAGAGGCCTTGAGCCAAATGAAGAAAACGAGCGCTATATTAGAGAGCAATTGAGGAGGCAACATGGCATGGCAGCATATGCCAGATTGAATCTTTCGAGAATTGAAAGCGCGCTTCAAACGTCGGATGTCGTGGTGGACGGACTGTATTCCTGGGAGGAGTATATTTTGTTGAAGGATCGTTACGGACAAAGGTTCATTACGGTTGCTGTCTGGGCATCTCCAACCGTCAGATATGGCAGGCTTGCGAATAGAGCAAAACGGCCTATGATGCCTAAGGAAGCAGAGCGTCGGGACAAGGCTGAGATAGAGAATATCAACAAGGGTGGGCCAATCTCAATGGCTGACCTCACCATATTAAACGAAGCTTCTCTAGAAGAGCTGGAACAGGCGACGGCGCAAGTCATATCCCTTTTGGAGCAAAACGGAAGATAAAAATGAAAGTAGTAGGCATTCATGGCAGAATACACGATTGGCTTTTTCAAATCTTTGTTCCAGAACTCGAGTGTCTGGGGGATTGGCCTGGCTATAGCATTCGGCGCGGTATGGTTGGCCGCTTACCGCCCGCCGCTGGTTAAGAGACCCTGGCTCTGGGCAGTCTTGGTAAGCAGCGCTATCATGGCACTGGCTGCTGCCAGCTTCATTCAAATTCCACTTCAGATTTGGACAGGCCAAGGACTGGGACACTTCCGGAGCCAGGAGCTTATCATGCGCTGGATTCTCCTTGCAGGGATACCGCAAATATTGCTAAGCGGGCTGGTCCAGGAAGGAGCAAAGCTTGTGCCGGTGGCTGCTTACTAGTGGCGCAGCGGCCAGAATATTGACACCAAGCTGGGACTCATCATCGGCGCTGTGGCTGGAGCTGGATTTGGTATGTTCGAAGCCCAGTGGGCGCACAATCTCATCTTTGCCTCCGGGTGGACCTGGGCAGCAGTGGAAACCGGCGGCTTGATAGCACTGGCTGGATTTTAGGAAAGGTTCTTTGTTGTGGCTGCTCACACTGCTTTTTCTGCGCTGGCTGGTTATGGACTGGCCAGGGGTTGGGGATGGCAGTTCTACCTCATAGTCTCTTTTCTACACGCGTTATTGAACTACAGCGCTGTCTTGCTGAAGGGAGGGCTATTTGCTGCCGTTCATTTGGAAATTTATGCTGCGGTGGTAGCGGTGGCAGTGACAGCCTGGGCCTTGTGGCTTCGCTGGAGAAAATCAGAACCCGCGGCCTCTCGAGACTCTTGAGACTACAGCGTAGATGTTGAAAAAGAAGTGGCAGCGAGTGGACTTGAACCACTGACCAAAGGCTTATGAGTCCTCTGCTCTACCGCTGAGCTACGCTGCCTCAACGATAGTCTAGCATTGGCTCGAGACGACGGTCAAATAAAGCCTTACTTACTTTTGTAACCCAAGAACTTGACCAACTGTAACACAGTAATTTATTATGAGCCCGTTTTCAACAGGTTTCGGGGGCAAAAGCTCTTGAAAGTGGAGATTGCGAGTCTGCTGCTGGCTAGTATTCTGGCGCTAATGCCTTGTCTGCCGGCACTGGCTGCTGACACGGGTACTGTCACTATTACCATGACAGGGGTTGATGAAATCTCTATTACATTGGAGCCGACTGCATGGCCTCTGGGTGATGTATCACCCGACACAGAGTACTTGACAAGCCCGCCCATAGATTGGTGCACTCTAACTAATACTGGCAACGTCAGCGTGAACACCTTCATCGTAGGTGAAGATGCCAGATGGTACGAACATGGGACAGGAAAAAACTATTACTGGACGCTAAGTGATAGTAACGAGAGCGACCCCGAGGACGCCACGAGAGGCCATAAATATATGCTCTGGTTTAGAGTGCATGGCGATACAGACCGAGGCTATGTGCTTATAACTAAGGAGGCGGCGGCATTCTGGCCGCCCGAGGGCGGCTCAAGCATTTCCGCCGCTGACTCTAAACAATTTGGACTGAAGGTGCTATCTCCCACCTTTTTCTACGGGGGCAGGGAGATGAAAACGACCATCACTATAAGCGCAGTGGCTGCCTGATGGCAAGGCCCATTAGACTAATAATAACGCTCGTTGTACCCTTGTCATTTGCCGCTTTGCCCGTATGCGTTCTGGCCCAGGACTTTGGTGTCTCGCCTGCTGAAGTAAGAGTGGATGACCTGGCCCCTGGTAGCCAAACTCAGTTTGATTTCACTATCCGCAATAAGGACGATGTGAGTCATATCTTCACCCTGTCAACCTATAATCCGGAAGAATCGGAGATGAGGGAGGGAAGAACTGAAATTCCTGATGATCGCTGGATAAGCTTCTGTCCTCAAGAAATCGAAGTAGCAGCCAACTCGCGAGGCACAGTAAGAGCGACGGTTGCTGTACCCTCAAATCAGAAATGGGCGGGGAAGAACTGGGAAATATGGATCAGGGTTGCTCCCGAAAGCACTGACTTGCTCGTGGCAAATTGCTACATCCGCCTTCTGGTATCGACGAGCAAAGGTGTAGAGGCAAATTCTAAGACCCCATTCACTGTTGGAATCGTAATCGTAATACTACTTCTAGGCTATGGCTTATATTACTTCAGACGCAGTGCCAAAGCCAGACAGGCCAAACAATAACCGAGCACTCAATAGGACAGCAGGAGTATTGAAAGCTTGGGCTACATGCCTTGCTTCGCTTGAAACTTCTACATCTAGAGCTGCCGGTGCACTTCTACCAGCTTATCCGGGCTCTCTATATGGTCGACATAAAGAGTGCCATCGAGATGGTCTGTTTCGTGTTCAAGGGCCTGGGCCAAAAGCCCTTCGCCTTTAATGCGAAATTCCTTACCCTCCCTATCCTGTGCCTTAACCCTGACCGTCACGGACCTTTTCAGCTCGCCCTGGTAGCCCGGCACAGATAGACAACCCTCTTCCACCACACGTTCACCTTGCCTCTTTATCACTTCAGGGTTAATCAAGGTAATGACGCTCTCTCCAGGTATCTCGATCACTGCTATGCGCAATGATACTCCTATCTGCGGCGCAGCCAGACCAACACCTTGAGCAGCTCGCATGCTGTCAACCATATCATCGATAAGCCTCTGGATGGAGGCATCGATCTTGGTTACTTTTTTTGCTTTTTCCCTCAAGACCGGATCGGGTAAAGTCCGAATCTTCAATACTGCCATGTCGATTTCTGTGACATTATAATTTACTTCTCTCAGGGTGTAAAGTCATATTATCCCTACAGGGTTGACATCCACAGTCCAGCCCTGTGGCAAAGTTATTCCTGATACGACTTTGGCGGGATCAGCACCTCGAACTATAATCTGCCACCGATACCTACCCCTGACCCTGGAAGCAAAAGCAGGCACAGGGCCAATCAGGCTGAGGTCACCCATATGCTTTCTCTCCTTCTGTTCCAGTATCAAGTGGCCTATTCTCTCGGTCTCCCGCCGACACAGGTCATTATTGGTGTGGCTGTAAACTAGGCGGATGAGATGGCTAAAGGGGGGGTAATTGAATTGACGCCGATAGCTTATCTCCTGATGATAAAAACCCAGATAGTCATGGTTGGCGGCAGCTTTGATGGCGTAGTTCTCAGGGGAATATGTTTGAATAATGACATTACCGGCTTTAAGCCCACGCCCCGCTCTGCCAGCCATCTGACACAAAAGTTGAAAAGTACGTTCCCCCGCACGAAAATCAGGCAAATTGAGCCCGATATCGGCGCTGACTATTCCAGCCAGGGTTACTTGAGGTAGGTCAAGTCCTTTAGCTATCATCTGTGTACCAATGAGCACGTCCGCCTCATGGTCGCGAAAGACCTTCAGCAATTCCTCATGAGAGTGTCTCCTGGTGACTATGTCTTTGTCCCAACGGAGCAATATCGCTCTGGGGAAGAGCCTCCTCATCCCTTCCTCCACTCTTTGCGTACCAATGCCCAGGAACCTCAGATCTTGGCTGGAGCACTGAGGACAAACACGAGGTATTTCGATGGAATAGTGGCAGCGATGGCAAATTAGTCTTTTCTCCGCAGAATGATAATTAAGCGCTACGGAGCAGCGAGGGCAACGAAAAACGAAGCCACAATTACGACAACGAATAAAAGTAGCTGTACCACGGCGATTGAGAAAAAGGATTATCTGTTCATTTCGATCTAATGTTTCTCTTATGGCAGCTAATAAGGAGCGACTGAACAACTCAGTGTTTCCGGCTCTTAGTTCCTTCTTCATATCCACTACGCTCACCGGAGGAAGGGGCACATGGCCGTGTGCAGTAATCCTCTCTTTCAGCTCTATTAGTCGATACTCACCCAGTTGTGCCTTGTAGAAGCTCTCAATGTCAGGAGTGGCACTGCCCAATATGACAACTGCCCCACTAAGCTGGGCCAGCTTGATAGCCACGTCCCGCGCATGGTAACGAGGGGATTTATCCTCTTGCTTATAAGTCCATTCGTGTTCTTCATCTATTATGATAAGCCCGAGGTCAGGCTGAGGAGCGAACAAAGCGCTTCTCGGCCCAATAACAACATCGCAGTTTCCTTCCTTGATCCAGTGCCATTCATCGAGTTGCTCCCCAAGAGAGAGACCACTGTGTAATACTGCCACGCGCCCTGGGAAACGATTGGCAAACCTCTCCACCGTTTGTGGAGTAAGAGCAATTTCAGGGATAAGGCAGATGCCACGCCTACCCATTGAGACAACCTGGGCCAAGGCTCGCAAATAGATCTCGGTCTTACCGCTGCCAGTAACGCCAAACAGCAGGAAGACTGATGGTGATTGGGACCGGTTCGACGCTACCTGTTGGATTTTGCCATTTTGAGCCGAAGTCCCCGATCCCGATGCTGCTAAGCGGCCAAAGGATAAGTTTTTGGAACTATTCCCCTCCTCAGAATGATACGCGTTGAAGCGCTCAACGCTTTGGCCATTCACAATAGCAGAATAGATTGATTCCCACGCCGCTGCCTGTGATTCGGTAAGGCTCGGAGCTAGCGTATGGGTGAAAGTCAGGTGCCAGAGCGGGTCGCGCCGAATCTTGGCTAACTCTGTAGAAATCAGGTGGCGACCCTCCAAAGCTCTAATGGTAGCAAGAGAGCAATTAAGTCTTTTCTTTATCTCACTAACCGGAACGGCTTCAACTTGCTGTGTAAGATAGTCCAGTAGCGCTGCCTGCTTGTATGCCCTAGACCTGTTCAAGTTGACTATGTCTCCCTCAACCTCACCCTCCGAAGCTGTCAACTTGACATAGAGAATTGTCTTTGGCCTTACCTTAGGTTGTTCTAATTTCTGGCTCTTTGTTACTATTTGGCGGCGGAGAAGCTGGTCGGTGATTCGCTTGCCTTTGCTTATCCCGAATCTATTCTGTATTTCCTTCAAGCTAACCACACCCTTCTGTTCCACGAAACGAAGGACTTGTACTTGCTCGGAGTCCAGAAACGATAAGTCCACTGCTGGGCTTGCTGCTTCAAAATAAGTAATACTTCGCCTCTCAAAACCCGGAGGCAACATCAAGGCTATGGCATCGAAAGGGGAACAAAGGTAATACTCGCTTATCCATCGCGCGAGTTCTAACTGAGTTGACGAGAGGAAGGGACTGTCAGCAATGATATCGGCTATTTCTTTAGTCGCTTCAACCGACGGCTCGTCGCAGAACCTGACAAGAATGCCCTGAATAATCCTGGAACCAAACGGAACCCATACTGCCTGTCCTAAGTCAACATCTAGCCGAGCTGGAACGCTATAACAAAAGGTAGAGCGGCATCCAGGGGCATTAACCGCCACCTCTGCATATCTCATCTAACATGCTTACATCTGTTCTTCATTCACAGCATCTTCCATGTGTTCGGGCTCTACGGGTCCTTCTCCCTCTTCTGTCGCCGCAATTTGCTGATATATTCTCTCTCGCCGCTCTTTAAGCCGGGATTGCTTAGTGCTGAGCCTACGCATATAGTAAAGCTTGGCCCTGCGCACTTTGCCATGCCTGAGCACTTCTAAAGCTTGCAACAGAGGGGATTGAAAAGGAAAAGTGCGTTCGACGCCAACACCGTAGCTCACTCTTCTTACAGTGAAGCTTCCTCCGTTAACACCCTTCCTGATCCTAATTACCATCCCCTGAAAGTGCTGCACTCGCTCCTTATCTCCCTCGGTAGTCTTAAGGCTAAGCTTGACTGTGTCGCCGGGAAAGATTTGAGGAATGCTTGGATTTATTTTAGGCTTAACAAATTCTCTGATATCCATTCCTTCTCCTCATCGCAAAGATTTGTCTTCTTCAGCAGGTCCGGGCGTCGTCTAGCTGTTCTAGAAACAGCCTGCTGATGCCTCCAACGGTTGACTTCTTCATGATTTCCTGAGAGCAAAACCTCGGGCACCGACCAACCTCGATATATCTGAGGCCTGGTGTACTGAGGGTACTCTAACAACCCGTCGGTGTGAGAGTCACTATCCAGTGATGCCTGTGAACCAAGCACACCTGGTATAAGCCTGACGATAGCATCGACTACAATCATCGCCGCTAATTCGCCTCCGCTAAGTACATAATCTCCAATGCTTATTTCATCGGTGGCCAAATGCTGATGCACTCTTTCGTCCACCCCCTCGTAACGGCCGCAGATCAGCATAAGATGTGAGCAGGAAGCCAATTCCCGGGCAACCTGTTGACTAAACAGCCTCCCTTGAGGGGTAAGCAGGACAATAGGCACTTCCCCCAAATTAATCTCTTGCTTCGTTACTTCTACAGCTTCAAATATGGGCTCAGGCTTGAGTACCATGCCAGGTCCTCCACCATAGGAGTAGTCGTCAACGGTATGATGTTTATCATGTGTATGTTCACGGATATTGTGGATCCCCATATTAACGAATCCCTGTTCTATAGCACGCCGAATGACGCCCTGATTAAACGGGGAGACGAACATCTCGGGGAAAAGGCAGAAAATATCGATGCGCACCAGATTCTTCTCAATAAGTCTTTTGAACTATCTTAGCATACACAGGGATATCAAGAAAAATCTACTCGTTCGTGGGTCAGGGCCGGCTACTCTTCAGCACCAACAAGATGGGTGGCAAAAAATGCCTGAGCCAGCTCATGGAGACAAAATTTGATAAAAAACTCGAAAAAGTGGTCAAAAGGTATTGACAAAATATATACGAAGGACTTAAATATGAAGTGGGGAGAAGTGGGGGAAAATGGAGGAAAATAGTGGATTGTGATTAAGGATGTGGACAGGAGAAGACTACATCAGCTCAGAGGAAACAGAAATGACGCCCTTAGTGAAGCAACTTCTAGTAATAGTAATAGCAGCGGCATCCTCGATATCATCCGAACAGAAGAGAGGGGCAGTCAAGCACATGGGCAGAAAATCGACTGTATTGTAGATGCAGCGTGGAATTAGGGAGGAAGAGATGTTTTTTGGCGAACACGAATATAAAGCAGATGAGAAAGGAAGGGTACCGCTGCCACCGAAATTCAGGCAGGAAATGAAAGACGGGGTGATATTAGCCAAGGGAGCGGAGAAATGTATCGCTGTCTACCCGATAAGTGAATGGAAGAAGCTGGCCCACAACTTGGCGACTAAGACAGTAACACCCGCCAACTTGAGAAAATTGAACCGCGCCATCTTTGGTTCCGCCTTCAGCGCCTCTTTCGATAGGCAAGGCAGGATTACACTGACTCCTAGCTTGCGCAGCTATGCCAATATTAGTGATACCGTCTTTGTTGTAGGTGCCAACAACTATGTTGAACTGTGGAATGCAGAGTTATGGAAGGAGGAGAAAGCTTCAGTCGAAGAACAGGTATCTCAGATTATCGAGAGCTTTGGAACCTAGTTAATGAGTGTAACTATGTCTTTGTCCACTCACATTCCTGTCTTAGTCAATGAAGTCGTAGAAGGGCTACAGGCTCAGCGAGGAGGATATTTTGTCGACTGTACTATAGGGATGGGTGGGCACGCCGCGGCCATTCTAGAAAAGATGTCCAAATCGGGAAGGCTTCTAGGCATCGACGCCGACCCTGAAGCGATCAAGGCAAGCGAAACGAGGCTTATTGACTATGCCGATGCGCTTACCTTGGTTAATGATAATTTTGCCAACCTCGCGTCTATCTGCGTTAAACACCATTTCTATCCGGCTGACGGTATCCTCTTCGACCTCGGCGTTTCTTCTCTGCAGCTGGATACAGCCCAACGTGGCTTTAGCTTTCGCTGGGAAGCTCCGTTGGATATGAGGTTTGACCCCAGACATGGGTCAACTGCGGCTGACATTGTCAACAATCTATCTGAGACAGAGTTAGCCCACATCATCAAGGAGTATGGTGAAGAGCGTCACTGGCGGCGAATAGCTCAGCAAATTGTACAAAGCCGCCCCATCACTACTACTGCAGAGCTTGCCTACGCGGTGAAGCAAGTTCTGGGCAGTAAGTACGCCAGAATTCACCCTGCCACCAGGACTTTTATGGCACTTCGCATCGCAGTCAACAGTGAATTGCAGAACTTGCAGTGGTCTCTGCAACAGGCTATTAAGCTTCTTCGTCCTGGCGGGAGGTTAGTAGTCATAAGTTATCACTCGCTTGAAGACCGTATAGTTAAGGAACTGATGCGACGCGAAGCCACTGGGTGCATATGCCCTCCGGGAACGCTAATATGTAGCTGTGGACATGTCCCCAGCTTGAAGCTGATATCGAGAAGGGTCATCAAGCCATCTCCGTTGGAGCTAGAATCCAACCCGCGTAGCCGTAGCGCCAAAATGAGGATAGCCGAGCGACTCGACTGAGTTACTCACTATTCAACAAGAAACAAAGGAGGTGAAAATGGCAAAGAAACTTATTTCAGCTATTGATGTAGGCACGACTAAAGTAGCTACCATTGTAGCTAGTGCCAAAGCAGAAAACGACATCGAAATTTTGGGCGTGGGAATCACTCCCAGTCGTGGTCTACATAAAGGCATCGTAGTCAACATGGAAGAAGCCAGAGAATCTATCGCCCAATCAGTGAAAGAAGCTCAGAGAGTTAGCGGCACACGTATAGACTCTGTCTATGTTGGGGTCACCGGTAGGCATATAAGCAGCCTGAACAATCGGGGAGTAGTAGCTATACCCAGGGATGATCGCTTAGTACGGTCCCAGGATCTTAAGAGAGTGCTATCTGCGTCTCGTAACATCCCCATCCCTGAAGGTAAAAAGGTACTCCATGCTATCCCCAGGTACTACACCTTGGATGGCCAGGAAGGGGTCAAACAACCGGTAGGCATGCATGGATCCAGGTTAGATGTGGAAACCCATATCATCACTGCTTCGGTAACCTCGGTGCAGAATTTGGTTAAGTGCGTCCGCAGTATCGGGGTTGATGTTGAAGACCTGGTCTTAGAGCCTCTGGCTAGTGGTGAGGCAGCATTAACCCCAGAAGAGAGAGAAGCCGGTGTTATCATGGCCGATATTGGCGGCGGCACTACGGATATAGCGGTATTTAAACGTGGCAACATTTATCATACCTCAATCATTCCGGTGGCAGGTTACCAGGTCACTAGCGATATTTCTATTGGCTTGGGTCTGCCTTTTAACATAGCCGAAACAATGAAGAAGAAGTATGGCAGCGTGATGCCGAATCCCCAATTTGACGAGACGGCTCGAGTGGGCATCGAGAATGGTCATAGTGCATCCTATCGAGACTTGTGCGACATCATCCGAGCCCGAATGGAAGAACTGCTGCAGCTCATACTTGTAGAAATGCCCACCACTGATTATCAGACCCTGGCACCCTTTGGTTTAGTCCTCACAGGCGGCATGGCTAATCTGTCTGGTCTTGATGAACTGGGGCGTGCGATGTTGCATATGCCAGTGCGTAAAGGCCAACCGTTAGCGACTGGAGTTTATGGCATCTCTGATAACCTTCGTGACCCGGCTTATGCTACCACCTTGGGGCTGGTTCTATGGCAAGTGCGAGGCAAAGAAGGATCAAGTTATCAAATACGAAGAGCGGGACTCTGGGGCCACTTCGTAGGATTTTTTAGAAAGCTGCTCCATGGTTAGTTATGGAAGCTAGTTATGAAAGGAGGTTAGAATGGCAAAACAAATTTATAGTCCATCGCCAGCAAGAATTAAGGCTATAGGCGTTGGTGGTGCCGGTTCCAATGCCATCACACGCATGGTCCGTGAGGGTATTAAAGGGGTTGACTTCATTGCCATGAATACTGATGGCCAGGCGCTGGCGCTAGCTGAGGCTCCCACTAGAATTCAATTAGGAGAGAAGCTCACTAGAGGCTTGGGCGCTGGTGGAGATCACAGGGTCGGAGCCAAAGCAGCTGAGGAAAGCCGTGGAACGATTGAAGAACTTGTCGAGGGTGCTGATATGATCTTTGTTGCTGCTGGCATGGGTGGTGGCACGGGCACTGGCGGTGTTCCAATAGTGGCCGAGGTAGCCAAGCAAAGCGGTGCCCTTACCATCGGAGTGGTAAGTAAACCTTTCACTTTCGAGGGCGCACACAGGGCTCAGGTAGCTGAAGAGGGACTGGCTAACCTGAGCACCAAGGTAGATACGCTCATCATTATCCCTAATGACCGCCTTCTTCAGCTCTGCGACGCCAAAACTACGGTTGAAAATGGTTTTAGGCTGGCTGACAATGCCCTGCTTCTGGGAGTGCAAGCTATCGCTGATGTGGTCACGGTTCCCGGCCTAATCAATCTTGACTTCGCTGACATTAAGTCGGTAATGAAAGATGCTGGCCCGGCCTGGATGTCCATGGGCAAATCCAGCGGCCAAAATCGTGCTGCGGAAGCTGCTAGAGCTGCCTTGGCTAGCCCGTTGCTTGAGGTATCAGTCAGCGGAGCCAAGGGCGTGCTATTCAACGTAACTGGCGGCTCAAGTCTTACGCTATTTGAATGCAACGAAGCTGCTGAGATAATTGGCCAAGCGGTAGACCCTAATGCAAACATAGTCTTTGGAGTGGTGTTTGACCCCAGTATGGATAGCGAAGTCCGAGTGACCGTTATTGCTACCGGCTTTACCAGCCAGTATGGCAGAGGAGTATCTGGGGCTGAGGAACTTCGTAGGCTCATGAAAGGCAGCAGCGATACCCTTGACGTGCCTTCCTTCTTGCGCCGAACTCAGCGCTTTCCCGCTTCTCATTTAACAAGTAATATCCATACCGGTGGTATTGTTAATCCAGAGACAGCAAGGGTTTCTCAGCAATAAGCCTTGAACCTGAATAGAAGGGGGGGGGTAGCTAGAGTCACCCCCCGCCCCCCTTTCTATCTTGTAAACGTTGCGTATCATGCCAAGTACCGTAGCGGAGGCATGATAAGATTAGAATCTAAGAAACTTGCTCGGAGGTAGTAAATGGTGACAGAAGAAAAATTAAGCCGGCCGTATACTGTGGAGGAGATACTTTCCTTTGACCGCATCAGGCGAGCCATGACAAGCAGGGTTCTGGATAGAATTGAGAACTTGTGGCAAGGACGGCAACCAGTGGCTCCTGAGCAAATCACCGAGGTAACCAGTGATGAATGGGAAAAGGTCAAAGAAACTGTGCGGTCGTCTCCGGCAGCACGGGAGGCCTTCCGCAAGTACTTGGAGCGCACTGTTTCTGACGAAATAGACAAGGTAATACGGAAAGATAAGACTGAACTAGGCCTCCTGGGCGTACTTGAGAAAGGTTTGTGATAGAGACTGACGCATTTCATCCCATAGACTCCGATCACCGACGCCATCAGCGAATCAAAGCCTCAGTTCTTTACAGCATAATAGCCACACCTTTCTTCCATTTTTGAAGCGCGGCCACACTCACCATCTCACAAGTCATGCGCAGGACACATACATATTGACAGCCACCACACCCTATTGACAAATTCCCATCAATGTGCTAAATTAATACTTGTCCCAAGTAATCAATTCCGAGGTTGACGGACGAGGAACCAACTGCCGGGTAGGCGGGAGCTGAAAAGTGCTGGGAACTGAAAAGCCCGACACAAGGTAGGTGAGGCCTGGAAGGCGTGTGGTGGGAAGTCAAGGGAAGGGAAAGGTTACTTGGGGCGTTTTTTTTCAATCTTTTGGAAACCTGCCACTCTTGCCTCTTCAAGTTACGGTAACGGCTGACAGGTCGCTTTACCGCGCGGCATACCGCGTTTCTCTATATTCATTTGGACGGATGGAGCTAATTGCAGTAACTGGTTCTACTCAGTTAGCTCAGGGTGCAGAATGCCAATGAACGGTAGATTCCGATACTGGCCTTTATAATCGAGCCCATAGCCAACTACAAACTCATCTGGAATTTCAAAGCCTACATAGTCAAGGGTCACATCTACCAGGCGGCGTGCCTTCTTATCGAGCAGGGTGCAGACACGAAGGCTGGCAGGTTTGTGAGCTGAAAGATGATTGAGTACGTAGTTCAGTGTCATGCCAGTGTCCACAATATCTTCAACCATGACTACGTGTTGCCCTGTCATGTCGATATCGAAATCCTTGGTTATCTTTACCGCCTGACCATCAGCTCCATAGTATGAGATAGCCATGAAGTCCACCGTAACCGGAATGGAGAGATGCTGCATCAGGTCAGCCATAAAACAAATAACACCCTTTAAGATACCCACCAGCACTACTTGCTCGCCTGCATAATCGTGCGATATGCGTCGGGCCAGTACCCTAACCTTACGCTGAATCTGCGTGTGGCTGTACAAAACGCGACTGACACCCTCTATCTTGGCTTCACCCAAGGGACCGTAGCCATATTTGGCGAGGAGCTGAAGGTAGTCGCTCTTGTTAAGAAGCTTAATATTAATCTCGGGGTAGAGCTCCTTAATATGACGGAGTTTGCGGGATTTCTCCGTTATCAGACTCTGTTTCAATGTAGTAAGCTCAACATAAAGGTCTAACTCGGGCAAGTAGAAATCAGGAGTGAACATTTCAGTTACCGTACCGTTTTCCCATTTCAGAGGGAAAGAACGAGGTTCGTATAGCCACTCTATACGGTAGAAGTCCAGAAGCTTGGCAAATTCCTTTTCACTGGGATGAGCAAAGCTGGTAGGCCTGAGGGAAGGAGTAGGCAGTTGAGATATTGCAGCTGATTTTAGTCGTAATCTGCCTGGTTTATAGTCTTTCTCCAGAAATTGATAGAGTTCCGCCTTCTCCAATACAACAGCACATATGTCTGCGACGCTGAGGAGAAATTCCTTGTCAGCTTCGGAGAACTGATGGGGCTCGCGAGTATAAACCCTGATTTCTCCGCTAGCTTCTCCCCTTCTGAACACGGGTACGCCGAATATAGAGGATATCCCTTGTGCTTGTGCTATTTCAGGATGCTGGACTTTTTCGTCCCTGGTGGCATCAGCGATAAATACCACTTTCCCATCGAGAATATCCGGGAGGCTTTTGTGGGCGTTAAGAGGACCCTTCCTCAGATACAGATCGCTCAAACCGTACGTCCCCACAGTGAGCAAATATTCCTTTTCAGGGCTGAGCGCCAGAATTCGACAGCCACTGGCAGATATGGCCTTAGCAATGCTTTGGGCTATCGAATTACAGACCTTCTTTAGACCGGAACTTGAATTCGCAACCTTGGCGATATGTCTAAGGGCAAAATAGTGATTGCTTTTGGAGCTACCCATGGTCACTTCCCCTCTACCCTATCCGCACTTGGTGAAGCCGCAGTTAAGGCAGATATTACATCCTTCTTGGTAAATCAAAGGTCCTCCACATTCAGGGCATTGTCCCGCTTGACCGCTTCGCTGCTCTTTCATCTTCGCTTCTTTCAGTTTCGCATCTTTATCTGGCTGCGATACACCTTTAAGTGTATCAGATTCTTTAGGTTCAGGCATCCCGGCATTGCTGCTAGACTCTTCTTTAATGTATTTCTCAAGCACGCTAGCAATAGCATCGGCGCAGGACAAAACAGCATGCCCCTGTTCCCACGCAATAGAAGGACACCTAATCCCACGCAACTGGCGTACAATAGAATTCAAATCCACGCCTGACCTCAAGGTCAGGGAAATGAGGCGGCTTATGGCTTCAAGCTGAGCTGCAGCACAACCTCCTGCTTTGCCCAAAGTGGAGAAGACCTCACATATCCCCTGTTGGTCAAAATTTATGGTCACATAGATGTATCCGCAGCCGGTGCTGACCCTCTCAGTTATCCCTCTCGTGACTTTAGGTCTTTTCCTGGGAGCCAGCTTGACTTCGGCTTTTCTTGTAGTATCTCCGACAGTGAGGACTTGCTTTTCGCGACTTCTATCTCTGTAAATAGTTATCCCTTTCAGGCCTTCCTGATAAGCCAGCATATATACCTTGGCGACATCGGCTGGTGTTGCGTCATAGGGGAAATTGACTGTCTTGGATACAGCGCTGTCGGTAAATCTCTGAAAAGCCGCCTGTATCCTGACATGCCAATCAGGGCTTAAATCATAGGCGGTGACGAAGAGTCTCTTTATATCTTCGGGCACGTTATCTGCATCCCTTAACCTCTTGCCCTCAGCTAGCTCCCTGATCAGCTCTGCAGAATAGAACCCATCCCTTTTGGATATTTCCTCAAAGTAAGGATTTACCTCGACGAATTCCTCATTCTCTAGTATATGGCGTATATAACTCAGCGCAAATATTGGTTCGATGCCGCTGGAACAATTTGCAATTATACTCAGACTGCCCGTCGGAGCGACAGTGGTACGGGAGGCGTTTCGAAAGCGAGGACCATCGGGGACATCATAGACGCTGCCTCGGAAGGCGGGGAAAACGCCCCTCTCTCCGGCCAGTTCTATTGAAGCTTTGTTCGACTCCTCAGATATAAACTTCATAACCTCCTCGGCGATAGAAATCGCTTGTTCGGTATCGTAAGGAACCTCGAGCCGAATCAGCATATCGGCAAAACCCATCACCCCTAGACCTATCTTCCTGGTAGCTCTAGTGCGCTCACCAATCTGGGGCAGAGGAAACTGGTTAACGTCAATAACATCATCGAGAAAGCGCACTGCCAGCTTCACTGTTTGCGACAGCTTGGCATAGTCAATCCTCCACTGTCCATCCTGGAGGACCACCATTTTAGCCAGGTTTATAGAACCTAGATTACAGGACTCATAAGGAAGCAAGGGTTGCTCACCACAGGGATTGGTGCTTTCGATTTTACCCAATTCAGGCGTAGGGTTATGCCTGTTTATCTCGTCAATAAACACGACACCTGGGTCGCCGGTACGCCACGCCATGTCAACTATCTTATTGAATACCTCCTTAGCATTCAGTGTACCGGTGACCTCTCCGGTTCGTGGATTCACCAAATTGTAGTCAGCTTCTTTCTGCACCGCCTGTATGAAACTATCAGTCACGGCTACAGAGAGATTAAAATTGGTCAGATTTTCAGGGTCTTCCTTGGCGGTGATGAACCGCATGATATCTGGATGGTCAACAGCCAGTATCGCCATATTAGCTCCACGCCGCATACCACCTTGCTTTATCACATCGGTAGTAGTATCAAAGGTGCGCATGAAAGAAACAGGCCCGCTGGCAACGCCGCCTGTCGAACCAACTCTGTCCTTTTCCGGTCTGAGTCGAGAAAAGGAAAAACCGGTGCCGCCGCCACTCTTGTGAATTAAGGCTGTGTACTTGACAGCATCAAAAATGGATTCCATAGAATCATCAATGGGGATAACGAAACAGGCTGATAGTTGGCCCAACTCACGACCGGCGTTCATGAGCGTGGGCGTATTGGGCAAAAATTTCAGGCTTGCCATCAATTCGTAGAATGCCTCTTCCAGAGCAGACGTGTCTGCTTTGGGGTCATAAAAAAGCTCGGCTGAGGCGACGTGCCTGGCTACGCGGCGAAACAGCTCTTGAGGAGTCTCAATTACCGTTCCCTTCTCGTCTTTTATCAGATATCTTCTTTCCAGGACTCTCAAGGCATTATCGCTAAGGTGTATTCCGGAGACGACCTGGCCCTTAGCTTGAGGAGAAAAATCATCCGCGGTTATCACTTCCTCAACTATTGCTTTGATTCTTGAGGAGGACAGTGCCGGGCCTGTGCGCGGAGAAACAAGGTCCTCCATACCTGGCAGGGGACGAGCCAGTTCCAGTCGTTGGCTTACCTGTTGTGTAAACTTCTCCAGCATCTTTCTATCACTTATGCCGATGGCCTCGGCGGCAGCGAAAACAGCCTGAGCTACCATATCCTGCCCTGCAGATTTCTTGTCGGCACTTCTGCGGATTCTAGCCATTTTTACCTCCCACCGATTTATGAGTTAAAGACGCCTTGCATGGCACTCCGTGTTGGGAATTTCCCGCTTTGGCAGGCAGCAGTGGCAGCTGATTTGCCGGCGTCACAGTGCCACCCATAGCCAGATTATCCACTGCTTGTTTCAAGGTACCGATGTCGGCGAATTCCCGATAGACGCTAGCGAAGCGAATGTACGCTATATGGTCCAGTTTCTTCAAGCCCTCCATCACCAGGTCACCAATGAAGGAAGTAGCAACTTCAGCTTTGCCCGTGTTGTAAAGTTCGGACTCTATGCTGTCTATAAGCTTATCAATGGCACCGGTAGGGAGGGGCCGTTTCTCACAGGCTCTGTGAATACCAAGCGAGAGTTTTTCCCGGTCGAATACCTCACGACGGCCCTCTTTCTTAATGACAAATATACTCCGCATCTGTATGCGTTCATGTGTGGTAAAGCGACCTCCACAGGCAAGACATTTCCTTCGCCGCCTCACAAAGCCGTCCAGATCCCTCGAATCTATAACCCTAGACTCCTGACCACCACAATAAGGACACCTCATAAACCCCCCAATAATTGTGTTACAGAGTCAGTATACCACTACATATAGTATAATGCAACTCTTGAGTCCGTGATAGAGCAATAATATGAGGCTAATAATAGAACGCTGCTGTCATCTGAATTCAGAGTACCTGATGTTATCCGGGTCAAGTTTCCTGATGATACTCAATTCCTCTTCGCTAGGTATCTCCGTACTCGGTGTATCCTGAGGTACCTCGACCTCAAATCCGGTGCTCTCCCGAACCATTTCAGCAGTGACGCCCGGGTGAATCGACTCCACCTTCATTAGCTTCGTCTCCTCGGCAAAACTGTAAACAGCCAGGTTGCTTACAACTTTTATCTCCGATGGCCAAGCCCCTGTCTTTTCCCTGCTGTCACCTCCCTCGAAGTATCCCACCCCGGTCTTAAAATCCACCTTTTCCACGAAGACCCGCCGGCTCTGCCTCGGGGCCCAGATAACAAGCCTGGGCATGATCGCTGTCAGATGAGCGGTAGCTGCCCCTCCAGGCAACCTGACTTTTGGCTTGGCATATTCGCCTATGGCACTGAGGTTTATGTTGCCATACTTATCCACCTGCGCAGCACCCAGAAACATCAGATCAACTTCCTTCCTCTGGCAAAGATCAAACATATCAACGAGCTCCAGAAATACTGTAGCCCCTCTGGACAGCCTCGGGTCCGCGGACGAAATCTTCAAGGTCAGCCTGCCGAGGTCAGGATCGAGCCCCTCGGCAACACCCATAAAGACAGAATTAGGTGCATGTGTAAGCTTCGCCAAAGCCATGGCCATGATTGGCAGGGGTGAGGCTAAGCCATGCAGTACCTTGTCCCCATCTTCTATTTGCTTGGCCATAGCTTTAATCATAATCTCTGGGACCAGTCCAGTCTCAGCCATTCACATCACCTCCCTCCGGCGAAAACATATTTGTCCAAATACTCCGGGAACCTGCCATCTCTAACCATGTCAACATATTCCCGTATATGTTCATAGTCTGCATCATAGAGCCCGTAACAAGAGCCAGGATAAGCCCCCCCGGGCAAATGCACTATTGCATCAACATAAGGATATGGCAGTGTGATCCTGTAAGGCTCAAGCTTCATCGTGTCAGCGTCAATAATTTCTTCTACAGACACTATTACCTTCCTCGCCGCTTTTGCCTTCCAGACATCTTCAAACCTGCCACCCCAGATTTGAACGTTGCCATAGACATCCGCCCGCTGCGCGTGAATCAAGGCAACGTCCGGTTCGATAGCTCTCACGGACACGATATCCTCACCGGTAAAGGGGTCTTTGCCGAGCTTATAAATTCCCTTATCTATGCCAATTTTGAGAAGGTCCGTGCCTAAGATGCCTCTTACAGGCATAGATGGGATTCCCATGGAGGCAGCGCGGAGTCCGTTTATTAATGCACCACAGGTGTCCTCTATTACCTCGATTTTCCCATCCTCAGCCGCCTTTCTGAAGTTTAGAGCAAACCCGAATAGCTCCAGCCCAAGCATGGCAAACCGAACGCTGCTGGCTACACCTGCCCCGATGAGCAGATCGAAACCTATGGCCGGTTCCCTGTCCACTAGCCTCAGACCTCTCTTCTCCTGTCTGATTATTTCTCTGATCAATTCCATGGGAACCCTATGAAAGGAAAGCCCCCCGGTCGTTAGCAGATCACCATCTCTAACTAGCCCGATTGCCTCCTCTATGTTAATCAGTTCCCCTTTCAAGCTCTGCCTCCTTTTGACACGGCTCAGGCCGTAATCCCCGCCATTATATTCCTTAACGCTGGATAGCAGCAAAGATTTTCTGCCCCTGACTGCGCAGCTAACAGCGAAGAAAGAATCTTATGTAAAGTCTCTTCAAATAGACTCTGACCTCTCCTCTTCCTCCCTCCATTCCTGACCTTATGCACCATGCTAGCGTATGCAGCAGCCAGCACATACCTCTAGAGAATATCCCGGCAGATACGAATGGTACAGACTGAAAAAGCAAGCGAGGCTAACAGCCTCGGCATACTATACGAGATGACTGACCGGTTCCGTTTATGGTCGGGGTGAGAGGATTTGAACCTCCGACCTCATGGTCCCAAACCATGCGCGCTAGCCGCTGCGCCACACCCCGAATACCCGAATATATTATAGTAGCTAAAGAAAATTGAAGCAATCAGGACCTTGCCCGCCAGAAAAAATCAGGCTCCAAAACAGGACACCTTTGCCTTGAGCTGAGCGTAGTCCTGGTTAACGCGCTCTTGAATCTTCTGAATCTCTTCCTCCGGCAGGTGTCTATATCGTCCCTGCACCTTAAGGTACTCCACAACCGGCTTGAGCTTTGGCCGATCAACGTTCAATTTGTAGCGACCTTCCTCCACCTCATAGAGAGGAAAGATGCCCGTCTCCACAGCAAGACGACCTATCTCAACAGTGCTCTCGGGAGCAGTCCTCCATCCCGTAGGACAGACGGCCAGGACATGCACATATGCTGGGCCTTTAACCTCCGCTCCCTTCTTGACCTTCTTCATCAAATCGAATGGATAGCTGGGGCAAGCCGTAGCCACATATGGTGCGTTGTGTGCAGCTACTATCTCCGGCATGTTCTTCTTCCAGGTAACCTGCCCGATGCTGAACTTTCCCGCAGGTGAGGTTGTAGTCGAAGCTCCGTAGGGAGTTGAACCCGACCGCTGGATACCCGTATTCATATATGCTTCGTTGTCCAGGCAGATGTAGAGGAAGTCATGCCCTCTCTCTATAGCTCCTGACAGCGCCTGCAGTCCTATGTCGCTTGTCCCGCCATCTCCCGCTATGGCGACAGAGTTGATATCGCTCTGCGGTATTTTCCCTTTCCGCATCAACGTTTTCAATCCCTCCTCAATTCCTGAAATCTCAGCGGCAGTATTTTCAAACAGTGTGTGCAGCCAGGGAAGACGCCAGGAGGTAACCGGCAGAGGTGTGGTGCAGACCTCAGCACAGCCGGTAGCCATAGCGATTATGGTATTCTGGCCCAGTGCTTTTAAGGCAAGCCTTATTGCCAGAGCTTCGCCACAGCCGATACAAAAACTGTGCCCCTCAGCAAGATACTCCTCTGTCGATACGTAGTTCTTCCCGAACTTTATCGCCTTCTGTTGCATGCTATCCCCTTATTCCCGTTACCTTTCCCCTTACCCCTACCGTCTCGAAAAGTTCCTCAGACCCATTCTCCGCAACCTCCCTGCCCCTATCGAAAACATACTCAAAATCCTTCACCGACATATCTCTGCCACCCAACCCACCCACAAACCCGACCACCTTTGGCGCCCCTGTTAGGCCATATAAAGCTGACTTGATCTCCGAATAGACCGGCCCTCCGGGGCCTCCGAAGGAAATACAGCGATCGAAGACTATGAGGACTGCTGCATCCTTCACCGCCCGACGCAATTCCTCAAAGGGGAAAGGCCTCCACAGCCGCAAATGTATCAGGCCGACACGCTCTCCCTTGGCTCTCTTCTCATCCACAACCAGCTTTGCTGTTTCGCTGAAACTTCCCTGAATGACAAGCAGCGTCGAGGCGTCTTCAGCCTTATACGGCTCGACCGGGTAATAATAGCGACCGAATGCGTCACCAAATTCCTTCCATCCCTCCAGTATTATTTCCTTGGATTTCCTGAAGGCTACCTCCTGAGCTGCTTTCGCCTCAAAATATATGTCTGGAGGGCCGAAGGCTCCGTGAGTCATGGCTTTGCTCGGGTCCAGTGCAAACGGGTACTGGAATCTGGGCAGAAATGCGTCCACCTCCGCCTGCTCCGGCAGAATCACCGGCTCTATTACGTGGGACAGGTGAAATCCGTCAAGGTGCACCATCACCGGAAACAGGACACGCCGGTCTTCGCCCACGCGAAAAGCCCACAGAGTCATATCAAATGCCTGCTGGTTGTTCTCGCAGAACACCTGAATCCAGCCGGTATCTCTAACTGCCATAGCGTCAGAGTGGTCCCCCCAGACACTTAACGGCGCCGAAATAGCCCTGTTACATATCACCATTACTATAGGATACCTCATAGATGAGGCGACATAGACAACTTCGTGCATGAGCTCCAGCCCCTGGCCCGCCGTAGTGGTGAAGGTTCTGGCGCCCACCGCTGCAGACCCAACACAGGCGCTCATAGCCGAGTGCTCCGATTCAACCGGTATATAGGATGCATCCAGTTCGCCGTTAGCCACCATTTCAGCAAGCCGCTCAGGAATATGCGTCTGCGGTGTTATGGGATATGCAGCGATAACATCCACATCGGCCATCTTCACCGCTTCCGCGACCGCATGTGAAGCCTCCAGCCCCAATCTTCTGCTCATGCTTCCTCCTCCTCTATCATAGTTATAGCTCCGGTAGGACAGACACTGGCACAAATACCGCAGCCCTTGCAGTAGTCAAGGTCGGGTTCATAATATCCGTCCTCCTGAAGCCTGATGGCTACATCAGGACAGTAAAGCCAGCACAAGCCACATTTGGTGCATTTCTCTCTATTCACCACCGGCCTGTCGGACCTCCACTCACCGGTCCTGCGCGGAGCGGCGTTCCCGGCATCCGTCACTATATTGCCAACTTCCATATCTTTCCAGGTGAAGTCGTTAGCCGTCTTGAGTTTTCGCGCTGCCATTTCTACTCCCTTAGCGCAGTTTCACTGTAGGCTCTCTTCATAGCCTCGATGTTGCCCCCGGCCCGTGCCCCAAACCGCTCCCGCAACTGCTCAATCATAGAATCAAATCCAACCACCCCTGTGACTTTCAGCAGTGCGCCGATCATAGCGGTGTTGGTAATAGTTATCTTTATAGTCTCTCTGGCAATCCTTGTAGCGTTAACCGATGCCACCGGCCATCTAAAAGCAAACTCGGACTTCAGCTCGTCCGGTGATTTCTTCGAATTGACTATGATCTTGCCACCGTCTTTTAGCCCTGACGTAACGTCCACGGCATGAAGCAGTCCCGGGTCAAGCACCACTATTATATCGGGTTCATATATCTCCGTCCTGACCCTGATAAAGCCGTCGCTTATCCTCAGGAAAGCAACGACCGGTGCCCCTCTCCTCTCAGGTCCAAAACTGGGGAATGACTGAGCGTATTTCCCCTCGCTTATCGCGGCACGAGCAACCAGCTCCGCCGAAGTCACCGCCCCCATCCCGCCCCTGCCATGCCACCGAACCTCAAGAATCTCGGACAAAATGCCAGACCTCCTTATCACAAAAAACCGCCCCTGAAGGGACTCGAACCCTTGCGCCTGGCTCCGGAGGCCAGTGCTCTATCCTCTGAGCTACAGGGGCTACTTGAGTCTAAATAGTTTATCATAAAGTCGGTTTGAAACTGAATACATCCCGTCCACAAAATGCTGGCGCAACCACAATCGCCTTGCAGAGGCTAGGTTATTCCGCCATGCGGACCCGAAGGGCAGTCGATTGCATTTGGGCAAGCTGCGATGTATTCTATCAGCGTGAATCAGATGGACTCTAAGCACACGATCCCGCCAGGGGCGAAGGTACGGGACAGCAACTAGCATGCCATCCGCAGCGAAGAAAGCAAGCGTCATCATACCGGCCTATAAAGAGGAAGAGGGCCTACCCGTCGTCCTGGAGAAGCTGTTCAATGTGCTGGACGACAGCTACGAGGTGATTGTCGTTGACGACGGCTCGCCCGACGGAACGGCCGAAAGGGCCTCTGCCTTTCCCTGCAGGCTGATAAGGCACGAGCAAAACAGGGGCAAGGGCGAGGCGATGAGGACGGGGGTGGGACAGGCTCAGAGCGAGAACATAATCTTTATCGATGCCGACGGCACTTACCCGGTAGAAGCCATCCCCGATATATCGGCACAGCTTCAGGATTTCGACATGGTAGTTGCCGCCCGGACAGGAGGGCGGCAGAATATTCCGCGCTTCAACCGCATAGGCAACTTCATCTTCACCAGGCTGCTGTGCTATGTCCACGGCTACAAGCTGACAGACCCTCTGAGCGGACTTTACGGCATTAAGAAGGCCCATTTTGAACGAATGCAGCTTTACTCCAGGGGCTTCACTGTAGAAACAGAGATAGCCATAAAGGCCAGCAGGATGAAACTCAAGCTGGCTGAGATACCCGTAGAATACGCGCCGCGGCTGGGCCAGCAGAAGCTCGGTGGCATAAGGCACGGTTGGCAGATACTGAAGACGATACTGGGAGAGAAAATCAGGCCCACCGCCCCCACAAGTTCCAGCCGGACCTTGAAGATAGCTATAGTAGGTTCACGGGGCATACCGGCGAAGTATGGAGGGGCAGAAACGCTGGCTGAGGAACTAGCCGTCAGGTTAACCGGGCAGGGATTTCAAGTCTATGTTACCTGCGAGTCCCGTAGCTTCCATAAGGATACCTGCGACGGAGTCGTCAGGATTCACTCTCCCTCCATTCAGGGAAAGACTCTCACGGTGCCCAGTGTGAACGATATTGTCTCTACCCTCCATCTTCTCCTGAGATGCCGCAGGGTCGGGCTGATATATTACCTCGCCCCTGATTCGGCATTAGCGGCGCTTATTCCCAGGTTCCTCGGCAAGAAGGTAATCGTCAATACCGACGGAATCGAGTGGAAGCGCCTGACAATACGGCGGCCGTACTTTTCTCCAGCCTGGAAGCCCCTATCGTTGCTGGTCTCGCGCTATCTTAAATGGATGGAATGGCTGTCAGTGAAAGTGTCACACGCCGTAATCGCCGACTCAAAAGAAATCCAGAAGTACCTCAAGGAAACTTACAGGGCTAAGAACGCGGTCTACATATCCTACGGCGCCAGGCAACTGCTGGATCGAGATATTACCGCTGAAAGGGAGCGTGAAGTCCTGGACAGTGTAGGTTTGTCCCCAGGGGAATACTACTTGACCGTCGGCAGGATAGTCGCCGAGAACAACATTCACAGGGAAATAGAAGGCTTCAAGAGGGCGCGATCGAGCAAGAACCTTGTTATCGTGGGCAATTTCAACCCGAAAGACAGGTACACACGCTATCTGCTCGGACTGAGGGGCGATGACCCGGGGATAATGCTCCTGGACCCGATATACGACAAAGAGGTGCTGGGCATATTGAGAAAGAACTGCTATGCTTACATTCATGCCTACGAAGTGGGCGGCACCAACCCATCCCTGCTGGAGCAGATGCCGTTCGGGAAGCCCGTACTGGCCTATGATGTTCCGTTCCACAGGGAAGTGCTGCAGGACGGAGGGATATACTTTGCAGATGAGGATGGTCTGGCAAGATGTATTGCCATGCTGGAAGGCGGTGAGATAGATTTAGCTCAGACCAAAACATGCCAGGGCAGAAGAATAGAAGACGAGTATAACTGGGACCATGTCACCCAGAAATACGCTTCGTTGTTCAAGGAGTTCTTATGACGACGCCGGTATTAAATTTGGCGCGAATGACCTTCTAAAGATACCTACCCGAAGAGTGCAATAGTTTTGACCGATGGGACAGGCCTGACAGATATGTCTCCGCCGGCTCCCGTACACGTAACAAAGAGTATGATGATGACGAGCTCTGAGCAGGCGAAACCAAAAATAGCCTTGGTGGTGCCCTTTGACTATTTGTCCCTCTACAGCGGGTCGGTACAGAGAGTCAAGGCTGATTTGGCCGCCCTGATGTACGGCGACTACAATGTCGAGATGATATTGCCTGCACGTGTCAACGGGCCCGCAGATAACGGCCCTTCGGGGCTAACCACGATAACGTACCCCAACATCCAGCGACTTACGATACTACCGGAAAAAGTGAGGCTGCTCTTCGACATGTATACACAGATGCTTAACCCGTTCTTCCGTTCCACTCTGCGTAAACGCTACGGAGGTTATTCCATAATCTTCGCTCATTTTCCCTGGAGCCTTGCCGCATCACACAGGGTGGTAAAAGGGAAGATACCACTCATATACGTGGCTCATGACTTTGAGTATGGCCTGATAAGACAGGCTACGCATAACCCCTTAATTCGAAAGCTTACCTATCATGTTGAGAAATCCGCCTGCCACAGCGCAGCAAAGATACTCTGCGTCTCCGAACCGGATATGAAGGCCTTACAGACGGCCTATGAAGTCCCTGCGGAAAAGTTTGCCCTGCTTCCGAATACCGTGGATACCGATTATCTCGGTCAGACTCGCACCTTATATGACAGGGGTACTGAACGCCGGAAACTGGGGCTTGACCCCTCCTCTTTCCTCCTGCTCTTCCACGGACGGATGGACTACAGACCGAATCTACATGCCCTCAGTTTTATTCTAAACGAGCTTGTGCCTGCCCTGAAGGAATGTGGAGATAACCTGCGGCTAATAGTAGCCGGGGCTAGAATTCCACGGTGGAGCTTCGCTAACAGAGACGAAACCATCTCCTTCTATTCGGATGTCCCGGATATGCGGCGTTTTCTTGCTGTGGCTGACGCCGTCATCGTGCCCTTGAGCATGGGCGGGGGCACCCGCCTTAAGATACTCGAGTCCTTCGCTGCAAGAGTCCCGGTTATCTCAACAGCCAAAGGAGCTGAGGGCATCGACTGTGAGGATGGCCATCATCTATTGATTGCGCGCAGCACAGCAGCAGACTTCGCCACTAAGATTAAGATACTGGCTGCAAGTGCAGACCTGCGGCAGCAACTAGCAGACAATGCCTACGACCTGGTCTCAGACAAATATAGCATCCCGGTTGCCAGCAGATGCCTGCAGGACATAATTGCGCACGCCACAGCTCAGGAAATATGAGAAATTGAGAAATAAATAATAGATGACTGGACCTAACGACTGGGAAATCAAGAAATGCCTCCGCATGTCGGTGGCCTTTCTGCTGGCGACAGCTGCTCTGCTGTTGCTGGGCATTTCAGGCTTCTATATCCCCGTCTTAACCCAGGTTGTCGGCTTCATCTTCCTGACATTTGTCCCCGGCATCCTTATCCTCAGAATCCTGAAAATTCACAATGTCAATGCCATAGAAACCCTGGGCTATTCGGTGGGCTTGAGTATTGCCTTCGTCATGTTCACAGGCCTATTCGCCAACTTCGTCCTGCCCCTTATCGGCATATTGCAGCCGATTTCTGTCCTGCCGCTGATGGCAACTATAGCCATATTTACCGTGATACTCGGTGCTCTAGCCTATCGGCGGGACAGGGACTTCGCACCCGCGAGCTCCGGAGTGCATTTCGACATACGGAACATTATGTCGCCTTACTACCTGCCCCTGTTCTTGCTGCCCGTCATTGCCATCGTGGGGGCCCATCTAGTTAACATCTATCAGAACAACAGCCTCCTGCTGTTCTTCATCATTGCTGTTGCCTGCGTGGTAGCGCTGGTTGCCTTCGACAAGCTGCCTCGCGGGGCATATCCGCTGGCGGTAGCATTAATAGGGCTGAGCCTATTGCTGCACATCACCCTCATATCCACCCAGTTATCCGGCTACATCATCCATTTGGAGTACTATTTTGAGAATCTTGTTGTCCAGAACGGATACTGGGATTTCACCATCCGAGAGCACTCTAATAGCGTTGTGAGTGTCGTCCTCTTATGGCCCACATACTCGCTGCTCCTTAACATGCACGCAATCTGGGTCGTCAAGATTATCTACCCGCTTATCTTCTGCCTCGTGCCTGTGCTCCTCTTTCATATCTTCCGCGGTCAGGTCGGCGATAAGAAAGCCTTCCTGGCAACCTTCTTCTTTATGTCAGTGCCGATATTCTTTACCATCGTGACCGAGTATGCACGCCAGCAAGTTGCCGAACTATTTTTCGCCCTAATAATACTACTGATGATTGACCGAAGCCTGGCGTTAAACCAGAGGATAGCGCTGACAATCATATTTGTCATGTCTTTAATAGTATCCCACTATGCCCTGGGCTATATCGTGCTGGCTTTTCTACTGGGCGCCTGGGCTGTAGTAGCCTTAATGAGGAGCGGTGCGGGCCGAAAGCTCTGGAGACCGCTGACCCGCAAAGGTGGCGCCTTGCCAGAAATCTTGACCTCGCAAAGCGCTTTCCCACATAAAATTATGGCGGTGATTATAGCGGTATATCTGCTTTTCGGACTTGGTTGGTATGGAGGGATAGCTGGAGGCTCAGTGCTTAACACTATCAGACAAATTACGCACGAGCAGTACTCGCTGTTATCTGAGGAGTTGCCTGTGCTGGTAGAGTCAATCGAGCTCCCCGGACCAACAGAGCCAGCGCAACCAGCTCAACCAGCCAGCAAATTCTTCGACCCCTCAGAACGAGAAGCTCTGATTGCCACTGCCCTCGGCCTTGATTTCGCCTCAGCTTCGCCATGGGATAAAGCCTTCAGGATATTTCAATACCTAACCGAGCTCTTTATCGCGGTGGGCTTTTTTGTGCTGGTTCTGAGGCCGCGGCGGTTCAAGTTTAAGGCGGAGTATATGGGCTTCGTTATGGTAGCAGCTCTCATTCTGCTTGCGTGCATAGTAGTGCCTCGTGTTTCTCGCTATCTCGACATTACCAGGTTCTACCATGTCTGTCTGTTCTCTTTAGCACCGTTGTGTATTCTCGGCGCCGAGTGCATCTGGCAAAGAGCCCTCAGTCTCGCAAGACGCGTTACCAGCAGTCAGTCCCATCAGTTCAGATTGGTCGCCTTAGCCATACTCATACCCTATTTTATATTTACTTCCGGCTTCGTTTTTGAAGTGACGCAGAGCACCTTAGGGTCCTTCCGCACCTCACCTTATTCCCTAGCCTTAAGCAGTTATAGGATAGATATGCCGGTGTTTACGGAACACGAAAGCGAGGCAGTTGCATGGTTGGCTGAAAGAGCAGACTGTGATGTACAGGTGTACGCTGATGAATACGGCAGATTGCTACTTTACGACCGATTATTGAATCAAGTAGGCAAGATTCCAGCTTCCGGCGAAGTGCCTGATGAAGCGTACGTGTTTCTCAGGCGCTGGAATACGCAGAAGCGGCAGGTGCACATAGCGACACGGCAAGGGCCCCGCTACCCACACAGCTACGTCGATATTGACGATATGCCAGCACTGCTTACCAATCGCAAGTTAGTCTACAATAACGGCGGGGCTCAAATATGGTCGCCGGTTAAGGAGTGAGTCTGTGCCCTATAGTGGAGCACGGACTCTGGAATTAAGCACCCCGTTCGCCACTCAGCGCTAGAAAGCAAAGAGCAACACCACGCCAATCAAGGCGGGCTAAGTGCTGTGCAGAATAGTAATCGAAAAATATGAAGATTTTGGCTATGTGGCACACTGCCCTACTAGTGCAGGCTGTCATTGTCAACGCAACACTACATATGAGGCAATCGAGCATATTCAAGACGCCATTAGAGGCTGTCTCTGCACTCCACATGAGGATCTGACCTCCGATAGAGAAGAGCGAGCTTCAATTGACATAGCAGTCTAATGGCAGAGTTGCGCGCCGTCTCGGGTAAGAAAGCGCCGGCCTTTGACAGGGATGCCGGAGAGCTGTAAGAAGAGCCAAGCACACGGATATTATCGGCTCTATGATGGATTGTGGGGAAAGACTATTTATGAAATTGTGGTAAGAATCGCGGAGTAAAAATTAAAGGGAAGGAGGTCTTACTACCATGCCTAAGACGCAAGAGAATGGTACCGGAATTCTGCGCGCACTTGAAGATTACAAGGTGACAGGGGTTTGGGGAGGCGAGGGCAGGGTAGTAGTCATAACTGCAGTTAAGGACAAGCAGGCGAAATGCCACTATTGTGGTTCGGCAAGGCGAATCCTTTACGAGCAACTTTTCTGGCAGGTGGGTACACTGCCAGCTTCAGGAGACGTGCCCCGGGATGCCTATATCTTTTTCAGGACCTGGAATACAAAAAAGAAGAGCTTCTTGTAATGGCGCGTCACGGAGCCCAGAGAGAATATGAGTACACTAAACTGAGTGAGATGCCAGCGATACTTGAAGGACGCCACCTAATCTATGACAACGGCGGTGCCCAAATATGGGCACCAAAGTCACGGCTAATCCTTCCTATAAAATTTCGCACCAGCGTCGCAGTCAAGGAATCCATCCCTTACACCCCTCATAAAAGCAACAAGCCTCCCCATGTCACGATAATAGAGCAGACAAGCCGCTGTGGTGAACCAGAACCGATACGCGAAGAAATAGAGGAGGAAGCTGCGATATTGACCTTTGCTGGCATGTTTCTTCATGAATTTGAAGTTGTTTCTCGTCATATAGTATGCATAATTAGGAGGCGTATCAATTTGATCTTTCCTTCGCAGTGTCTTATACCATGGCTTCAGCCTGGAGGGTTTCTTATGCCAGATGCTTGCTTTTGGAGCGTAGATAATTTTGTAGCCAGCTTCCCTGGCTCTGAAGCAGTAGTCTGTTTCATCCCAATAACAGAAGTAGCTTGTGTCAAGGAATCCAATATGTTGAATAACCTGGCGCTTCACTAAGAAGCAAGAGCCTTGCACATAATTTACCTCGCTAACACAGTCATATTGCCCTCGGTCAACTTCTCCACTGCCTACATGAAAAGCCCTCCCCTTACGCATATCCACACGATACCACACAAGTTGGAGCCTGTCTGGAAAATCATAGAGGTAAGTCTTTGGTCCAACTATGCCGACTGACTTATCACTCTCCGCAAGCTTGACCATCTCGGTCAGGAAGTCAGGAGCGACGGTAACATCGTTATTCAGTACCAAGAAATAGTCTGCTGAAGGATCACTTAAGGCGTATCTTATGCCCATGTTATTACCGCCGGTGTAGCCATAATTCTTATCGTTTCGGATTAGATGAATGTAATCACCAAAGTCCCCCTCCAGGATCTGCACATCACTCCCCTTAGAGCCATTGTCAACCACAACAACCTCATAGTTTGGATAGGTAATCTTCTTTAGCGATTCTAGGCACTCAACAGTATCGTCCAGTCCGTTCCAGTTGAGGATTATGATAGAGACTTCGGGATACTTCATTTCCCACCACTAATTTGTTTAACTGCAAGCAATTGGAATGCCAGTTTTGGGTAGTAGTAGGTAACCTTTTGGCTCAAATCAGAGAGCCTGCCCCATAAAAAGTGGGGGGCGTATTTTGTCTGACCCCTATATCCCCTCAGTTTTTTCCAGCCGTTCATTCCATGGACTTCGAACCCTAGCTTCTGTAATTCTTTAGCGGTCCAGCCAGATTTATGCTCTTGTAATGGATTGTTGTCGTAACCATCCTGCCAGAGGTATCCATTTGGCGTTGTAATTATAACCTTCTTCCCAGCCCATGTTTGCATTTTATTGATTAGCCTATACCCTTCCTCTTTCGTTAAGTGTTCCAACAACTCAATAGCTATAACGACGTCAACGGATTTGGGCCTAAGCTGCATTCCTCTAGCATCCGCCTTAATGTATTGATCATGAATACCCTTCCTTTTGCTTTCCTGCAGGTAAGGCTCGAATAGTTCAACCCCAACTGAAAAAGCAACATCACAATGTTGGATTGGAGAATCGCAACCACAGCCCAAATCTAAAACTGCATCGCAGTTCGAAAGTTCCCTTTTCAAATATTCAATCAAGCTAGGAAATAACCTTCTATAAAAAGGCTTCAAAGTCTTGATTAGCGAACGTCTCTTCTGTTTTGCTACGATGTCAAAGGATTGCGGACCTTTCAAAACTTACAGCACAGTTTTTGCAGTGGATTCCCGGAATAGGCCGTTCTCTTGTGTGAATTAGTAAACACGGGTAATATTGCGCGGCCTCTCCGGATAGTATATTATTCAATCTGCTTTAAGTGCAAGATGCTTCATATTAAATATTCTATATCAATTGGATGACTTGAGTGAACCTGCTTCTCTTGACCATTGACTGTCTCAGAGCAGACCACCTGAGCTGCCTCGGCTACCCAACGAAAACAACGCCCAACCTGGACGAGATCGCAGGCCACGGCACGCTCTTCACCCAAGCGATAGCAGTGGGGCCAGAGACTCCTGTTTCTTTCAAGGCTCTATTCACCTCGAGTTACCCCTTCATGCATGGCGGTAGGCTCTATGTCACAGATACGACAACCATCCTGGCGCAGGTGCTTAAAGACCATGGTTATCACACCGCAGCATTCCATTCCAATCCATGGCTCTCATCGTTTTTTGGGTACCAAATGGGGTTTGACAAGTTTGATGACAGCATCATCAAGAGCCGCTCTGAGAGCCTTGTTGGCAGACTGCGGAAATTACTCAAGGCCATGGTAGGTGACGAGGGCAGATTGTACGAGTCTGTCCGACAAATATATGCTAGCCTTAGGCCCGGTAATTTCTACAGCAAGGCTGAGGCGATAAACAGGCGGGCTGAATCATGGTTACAGAGCAATAGTAATAATTTCTTCCTCTGGTTACACTACATGGACGCTCACGAGCCGTATCTGCCATCCTCGAGGCTCATATTCCCCCTTAAGAAGTATCGCCTTCTAGAGCTTGACATGAAGGCACACCGGTCGCCAGACGTTTTAGCCCCCCTGATAAGCCACTGGGCCAGAATCTACGAGTCCAAAGTCGCCTATGTGGATGCGATGATGGGTGCGCTTCTCAATACCTTAAAACGGAGCAACATCCTCGACGATACCTTTGTGATCATAACCGCAGACCACGGACAGCAATTCCTGGAACATGGGCGTTATGGGCACGGCCACTTTCTCTATGATGAGCTAATTCATGTCCCCCTGATTATTGCCGGACCGGGAGTAAAAGCTCAGGTCACTACCGAGCAGGTAAGTCTGCTGGACTTAGCGCCGACTATTCTGGACATGCTTAACATCGAGAAACCGAAGGCATTCCTTGGGAAAAGTCTGCTTCCATTGATGAATGGCAATCACCCACAAGCCGACCATCTGGAGGCTATAAGTGAGGCGGACACAGTCCAGCGCCTCACTGAAGTCAGCGTGGGACGCATGCCTCGACTTGATGTCAACCACAGGAGGATATCACTCAGAACCGGCAAATGGAAATACGTTTACACCGAAGGAGAACTGCACGAGCTATACGATTTACAGGATGACCCGGGTGAGACGAAAAACGTAATCGATACTAAGCCACAGGTCGCGACAGATTTGCGAGGCAGGATAATAGCCCACATCGAGTTCGAGGGAAAAAGCAAGCTCAGCGAACAGGACCTCATAAGGCAAAAGACAATACGCCTGAAAGGCGCTGCAAGGATATAATTCGATGAACCTCATCCTGTTAACCATTGACTGCCTCAGGGCAGACCACCTGAGCTGCTTGGGCTACTCCAAGAAAACAACGCCAAACCTGGACGACATTGCAGCCCACGGCACGCTCTTCAGTCAAGCCATAGCAGTGGGGCCAAATACCCCTGCTTCTTTCAAGGCTCTCTTCACCTCTAGTTACCCCTTCATGCATGGCACTAGGCTCTACGTCACAGAATCCACAACCACACTGGCGCAGGTCCTCAAAGACCATGACTACCGCACGGCGGCATACCACGCCAACCCATGGATATCATCCTTTTATGGCTATGAGAAAGGCTTTGAAACCTTTGATGACGGCGTAGGGAAATGGAGCATTGAAAGCCACCTCAGCAAAGCGCAAACATCTGTCAAGCGAGTCATAGGCACGAGCGGCTCATTGTATAAGTTCCTACGCCAAAGATACACTGAGTTTCGGTTCGCTCGTTATATGAGCAAGCACGATTCTACTACGCTAAACAGGAAGGCGATGTCATGGCTCCGTGACAATAGCAACACTTTCTTCCTATGGATACACTACATGGATGTTCATGAGCCCTACCTGCCAGCCTCAAGATTTGCCTCGCTATTAAGAGGCTATGGCATTGTTAGACTTAACGCCATAGCGCAGTACTCACCGGATAGGCTATCACCACGCGGCGTAAGGAAGCTCACTGAACTGTATGATGCAAACCTTCGCCATATTGACAGGCAAATAAGTTCTCTGCTAAGCAGACTAAGACAAAGTAACATCCTTGATAATACATTTGTAATTATAACCGCAGACCACGGGCAGCAATTGCTCGAGCGAGGGCGCCATGGTCACGGCTATTATGTCTATGATGAATTAATCCACGTACCGCTGATTATCGCCGGACCGGGAGTGAAAGCTCAGGTCATTACTGAGCAGGTAACTCTGTTGGACCTAGCGCCCACTATACTGGACATGCTCAAGATCGAGAAACCGAAGGCATTCTTGGGGAAAAGTCTGCTTCCATTGATGAATGGGAATAAGGTGAAAGGGGCGGGCTCACAGGCCATAAGCGAGGCAGACACAGCCAGCCCTCGGAAAGCAGCCACTGTGGACAAAAAGCCGCGACTTGATGCTAAACATCGGAGAATAGCACTCAGGGCGGGTAAGTGGAAGTACATTTATACCGAAGGCGGACAAGACGAGCTTTATTGCCTTGCAGAGGACCCGGGCGAGACGAAAAACATAATCGATGCTAAGCCACAAGTCGCGGCGGACCTGCGAGCCAAGATAATGGCCCACATTCAGTTCGAGGAGAAGAGCAACCGCAGTGAAGAGGGTCTCATAAAGGCGAGGATAGGAAAGCTAAGAAGCACTGGCAAGATATGAACAGGTAAATTCAGATGCAGTAGACGGAGTTGACTAATGAAGCTCAAGAGAGCATTGAAATACATAAGGGAGGGTGATTTCGCATCCCCCTGGGCCTGGTTCGCAGCAAAGACCTTTTGGCCACTACTTCACAGAGACCTGGGCACAGGAAAAGCTGTAAGAGTCATGGAACAGGATTGGGACTACTTGATTGTGCTGGATGCCTGTAGATATGACACATTTAAAGAAGTAGTAGACGCCCAGGCGGGGTGCGTTATATCCGGGGGAACCCATACTCAGGCATGGCTGGAATGGAACTTTAGACAAGAGTATCGGGATGTTATATACGTAGCGGGCAACCCTCATTTTGCCACCGCATACCTAAAGAAGACTCTGGGATTTAACCCCTTCTACATGGTGGAAGAGGTTTGGGACTACGGATGGGATGACAGCCTCAAGACGGTGCCTCCGGAGCAGGTGACCAATGCAGCACTCAAGACGCTGAAAACCTACCCTGAAAAGAGGATGATAGTCCACTATATGCAGCCTCACCATCCCTATATAGCCGACAGACAGCTTCTGGATGCAGATGACGGAACCTACCGCGGCTTCGAGGACACTGGTAGATGGCCGGAACAGATAACACCACTAAGACTGGCCAGAAGGGGCAAGGTTTCCATTCATAGAGTCAAGAAAGCGTACGAACAAAACCTGAGAATAGTAATGAAGGAAGTGGAACGGCTTAAGGAATGGTTGCCTGGGAGAGTCATCTTGACGGCAGACCATGGAGACCTCTTTGGGGAACAGGGACTTTACGGGCACGGGACGAATTTGAGGGTAGACGCCCTGGTAAAAGTGCCCTGGGTGATTCTGAAAGACGAGAAGAGACGACGGGCATCTGGAGAACCCGGCGGTGAGAGGACGAGAGTTAGAGCCAAGATAGTGGACCTCAAACGATCAGGCAGGTTATAGAAACCTGCGCAAGATTTTCTTAATAGAAGATAAATTGAGGCCCGCCCTCTTCTCCATTGCCAGAAGCATGGTTATGTCCTCCTTGTCAAAGCTCCTGGTAAACAGGATAGCCAGGCCATACACGACATAGTAGAGGATGAACAGCAAGGGGAGCATCCACCAGACTACAGCCACGAAGTCCTCAAGAATGAATTTGAACAGGAACACCAGGGCTAGAGAAACCAGGGTTGGCTTGAGCAGCTTCCTGCTCAGGGGCTGCGCCCCGCTCAGTGTGTAAAGCTTCCGGTAACTTAGCACGTTAATCGACGTTATGGCAGCTACGGAAGCAATAGCGGCTCCTTCTATGCCAAAGGGCGGAATCAAGGCAAGGTTCAGCCCGACATTTAGGACGGCACTTGCCAGGGTAACCCACATGATAAACCTGACCTGCCCCATGGCAATCAGGGTAGCCCCGTTAGGCCCCAGGAAATTGTTGACGATGTAACCTACGGACAGAATTTTGAGGGCTGTCGCTGCCGGAGCATAGCTTGTGCCAAATAGAAAAGCGAGCACGGTTTCGGGAAACAGGAAAATGATAAAGAACAGTGGTAATGTAGCCGAGCATAACCACTTGGTGAGAACGGAAAAATTCCTCCTCATTTCAGCCATTGAACCTTGGGCGTAGAGGCCCGACGCAACCGGCATATAAATGGATAGCATGGCCACCAGCGGGCTTGAAATGAACTGTGCCAGGGGATGGGCGGCGTTATAGAGCGCGACATCCACTGAGCTCCTCATTGCCCCCAGCATCAGGGTATCCGTCCAGGCAATAATCAGGTGAAGCACGGCTATCCCGAGCAAGGGAAGCGAGAATGAGAGAAGCTGCCCGGCTACGGGGTTTGCACTCAGCGCGGTGCGCAATCCCACGGGGACGGGGAGCCTTTTAGGGGCATAGAGTATGAGAGCCACACAGGATATGACCATGGCAGCCAGGTGCGCATAGAACACGTGATTAAAGGGCAAATGGAGCAAAATAACAGGCAGAAGAAACAGTAGCAGAAGCAAGTTCCTGAGAATATCCCGGAAGTAAACAGCAGGCTTCACGTCATCAAAGCCCCTGAATACGGAAACAAATACATATATCAGCGTGAAAAACGGTATGGCGAAGGCGAATATTTTCAGCGGAACAGCAAGAGCAGCATCGTGAAAAACTCCGCTGGCAATGATATCCGAAGTAAAGAAGACGATGATGCCCAGGGCAATGCCTGCTATAAGAGCAAACTGAATCGAGGCGGGAATCAGCTTCTGGATCCTTTGATTATCGTTTTGGCCCCGGGCATAGGCGATGCTTCTTGTGACCCCTTCCTGCAAGCCCAGCGCGGCAATTACGGCACAGATGTTGAGTATAACGAAGGCCAGGGAGAAAACTCCGTAATCAGCTTCCGTCCCGTACCTGGCAATTATCAGCCTGGCGATAAAGGCAAGAAACAAAGCTGCTAAGGAGCCCGTGAAAGCTATCCCTGTGCCTTTGGTGATTTTTACCAGCGAAGCGTCCAATCTAGTCACCCTGGTTCGTTGTGTTATTTTGCTTCCGTTGAGATTATAGCTTTTCTCCTTTACGAAAGGAATGGGGTACGGGAGATATAATCTGCAGGGACCGCTGCTGTAAGTGATCAACTGGTGGAGGATAACAGGGCGTAAAATACGTCCTGCGGCTTATCTATCCGGTAGTCCATATTGACAGTTATCAGCAGGGCGTTCTCATGGTGATCGCCCTTGAGCCTTCCCCCGGCTGTCTGTTCTGGCAGAGTCTGCACTTCGGCTTCGCCAAAGGAGCAGAAGCCATGGTCGGAGATTATAATCAAGCTGTTGCTCTTGTCGCCGAGAAAACCGCTATCGAAAAGAAGTGCGCCAATCTTCTCGTCCAGTTTCCGGTACCATTCCAGGACGCAATCCTCACCCCAGTGGAAGTGCTGGATGCGGTCAAGCAGCGTGTAGACGGAGATGAGCAGATCGGGCCCTTCCGCCAGGAGTTCGGCTGTCTTCCCGGTGACCCTTTCCAGTTCTTGCTGCCACTCTTTATCGTTTGTGGGAAGACCAAAGCCCACAGGTTTGAAATCCACATTGAAGGAATAGGAGGGGACAACAAAGGGAACATTCAGCGCCTTTACCCTCTTGCCCTCCCTGTGGAGGATATCCCAGATGAAGTCCACTTTGATGTCTTCCCGCCTGACGATATTTCCATCAACCGCGTAACTGTGATGTCCATGCTCCTCTGGAGTCTTGCCAGAGAACATGCCACACCATATGGAGGCGGAGAATAGCTCCTGTTTGACGACAAGCTCGCGACATCTTCCTGTATCACAGAGCTTCCTGAAAGTGCTGAGCCTGTCCAGGTTTGGCCTAATGACCGTCCAGGTAGCAGCATCAATACCGAGAACGAGAATCATCTGCCCGCCTCCAGGACTACCCCTGCTCCAATGTTCCTATCGTTCACCAGAACGAAGCGCCCAAGCTCAGGAATGTCGGAGAACTTTTCCACCACCAGGGGTTCGGTAGCGAAGAGTATTGTCGCTGCCTCATTTTCGCTTATCACTGCCGGGTATTTCTCCACAACTTCGCCCGTCTCAGAATTTATTCTCTCCCTTATTTCCTTTACCTCACAGCCTACCCTTGCCGTTCCACACCTCAATTCAAGTTTGTCCCCCCTTCTCAAATTCCTTTCCAGCAATACAGCCTCGCCGATGAACTCCTTTACGGGTGTCGGCGGGGATGCCAGAAGACCGCAAACATCACCCCTGCTCACTTCGCCGTCCACTACAATTCCCACGCTGTCTCCCCGCTCTGCCTCAAGCAACTCGCCCGCGAAGTCCTTCATCCTTTTAATTTCCGCCGCAACGCCCGAAGGTTGGAAGATAACCCTGTCCCCTTTCTTCAGCGTACCGGACTCTACCCTTCCTACAACGACCCTGTCGGAGTCAACCCCGTATGTATCCTGGACGACAAACCTGAGCGGCCTCTGTTCCTTGCTCACCACCACTCTGTCCAGAGTCTGAATCAAGGTGGGTCCTTCGTACCATCTCATCCGCCGGGACGGCTTGTAGATGTTATCCCCCTCCATAGCCGAGGCAGGCATAAAAGGTACATCGCGATAACCAAGCGAGCTCAGGAGCTGAGTTACCTCAGCCTTGATACGACCAAAGACCTCAGCGCTATAGTCCACAGCATCCATCTTGTTTACCAGGACGAAGAGTTGCTTTATGCCCAGCATGTGTATCAAGAAAGCATGCCTTCCCGTCTGCTCCTGGATGCCTTCATCTGCGGCCACTACCAGAACAGCCACGTCGGCATGAGAAGCGCCGGTGAGCATATTCTTTATAAACTCCTTATGCCCCGGCACATCCGTGATGGAATAGAGGTTCTTCTGGCCCTTAAACATGACTCCCGTGGTATCTATGGTGCGCTCCTCTTTCAGCTCGTCGTCAAACGAGTCAATAAAGTAGGCGAACTCAAATCTCTTCTTGTACTCCTCAGCCAGCTTCTGAATCTCCTCCACCCGCCCCTCGTTTATGCTCTCGGAGTCGTAAAGCAACCTCCCTATTAAGGTGGACTTGCCGTGGTCCACATGGCCTGTGATGACTACATTTACATTCATAACTGTACCCTCCTAGAAATCAAAATTTAAACGCTAAAATTCAAAAAGACAATGCGAAATTTAAAAGTCATCTCTTGCCTCTTAGCGTCAAAATGCTCGCAGCGATGACACTGGCAATCTCCGTCAACTCTTCTAGAAGCTTCTGACTTAGCTCCTTTTCAGATTTGCCAGAGTCTTGTAACAGCCCCAGCCAGAATTTTGTCTCATTGGCTGATTTTAAGGCGTGGGCAAAGAAATTAGTGTAGTCCTTATTCGAAACAGCACCTTGAGCCTCAGCCATATTTGCCCCGATGCTGGTAGCACTCCGTAGTAACTGGTCACCAATAATCCTTGATGTCTGGTCCTTCGGCAGTTGTTCGATAAACCGGATAACATCCAGAGCAAATTGATATACCCGCTGCCTAAACTCGTCTTTAAACTTCAATCTCGCATTTTGCATTTTTGTTTTTAATTTTTGGATTTTGTTTACATATATCCTAACGCCCTCAGCTTCTGCATGGTGAAAGCCTTCTCCTTGTCCTGTGCTCTGCCGGACCTTTCCGCAATCCTGGTCGTCCTCAGCTCCTCGACTATCTCATCGATGGTGCTGGCGTTGGAGTCGATGGGGAAGGTGCATGGCTCACATCCCAGGCTCCTGTACCTTTTCCCATTTTTGGCAAAATACATGGGGTTCACGGGAAGTCCTTCCTCCCTGACGTATTCCCAGACATCCAGCTCCCGCCAGTGCAGAATCGGATGCACTCTGGTGTGCGTCCTGTCATCAGTCGTAGCCTGGTACTGGTCCCACATCTCCAGCGGCTGGTTCTTATAGTCCCATCTGAAGTCCTCATCCCGCGGGGAGAAATACCTCTCCTTGGCTCGTATGCCATGCTCATCCCTCCTTATAGCCAGGATAAGGGCATCGAATCCATTCTTCTCCAGGCATTGCATCAGGGCCTCCGTTTTCAACCTGGTGCAGCATTCAAACTTTCCGTCCTTGGGGCCCACCCCCTGTGCAATCGCCTCTTCATTTCTGGCTACCACCAGGTCCAGGCCCCATTCTCTGGCGATCCTGTCCCTGAACTCATACATCTGCTTGAATTTATACGTAGTATCGATGTGAATTACAGGGAAGGGAATCTTGCCGAAAAAGGCCTTGCGACAAAGCGAGAGAGCGGCGGTGCTATCCTTGCCTGTGCTCCACAGGACTGCCGGTCTCTTGAACTCGGCATAGGCCTCCCTTATTATGTATATGCTCCGATTTTCCAGCTCCTTCAGTTCTAGCATGGTAATCACCTCCTGATAATTCGTTATTAGAAGACAAATGCCTTAGCTAGGGTCGCTGCCCCTAGCAGGCATGTGACTCCCCCGATAAGCAATTTTAGCCTGTCAGAACCTAACCTTTTAACCGTCATAGCTGCAAATGGCGCTGCTATAACTGAGCCTATGGCAGCAGCAGCGACGAGCGTCCAGTATACATCGCCTTTGAGCAACAGATACGCCAAGAAACTCACAGCGCAAACAATAGTGACTGCAACCGTGGTGCTCCCAACAGAGTTCTTTACCTCCCGTCCGCTAATTATCTGCCCGCCTGTCACCAGCGGAATGTACCCTCCTCCACTTATCCCCTTGTTAAAAGAGCTTAAGATTCCTATCCCGATAAGCCTTTTCCACGAAAGCGCTCCTGCCCTGCTCCTGCGCATGAGGACCAGTATTCCCACCGCCAGGACCATCACCCCTATGTAAATTTCGAGAGCAAGCTCCGGGATATTCATAGCACAGACCACACCTGTAAGGCCGCCAATCACCCCACAGATGGCCAGAGTGAATACGACCTTAGCATCTTGGGACCTGGGCAGATAACCCAGTCCTCGCAACCTCTCTTTTATCAACCTGTCATCCCGTCTGAAATCCAGACTTATGTTCCTCACCCGGTGGTGTGCAACCCCTCCAATTAAACCACCCGCAAACTGGCTTAACAATACCGCCGGGATAACCTGCAAAGGGGCGAATCCCATGATAAGAAGCACGGGCGCCAGAGCAGTCCCATAACCCAGTCCCACGGAAATGCTCATATACTGGAACAAAAGAGCAAACAAGGCTACAGCCATAAAAACAGTGGGTGTTATGTCTATGCCTCTTCCCTAGTCCAGATAGCCCAGAGCCTTGAGCCTCTTCTTTACCTCCTGCTCGTCTTCCTCGCTGAAGCTCCTGTCGCTCTCTTCTTCCTTGACAACTTCTTGCAGCACAAATTCAACGTACTCATCCACCGACCCGAAATCAGTAGCCTTCACTCTTTCCTCCACCTTCCGGTAAAGCTCGGCAGGCAAAAACACAGCCTTATTCTCTGCTTTTTCTGTCATAGATAGCCTAACCTCCTTAATCTTTCTCTGATTGCTCTTACCTCTTCCTCGGTAAGCCTGTCCCCTCCCTTTATCTCGCCGCTGGATGCCAGATTGCGCATAACAAAGATGATGAATTCCGTCACGCTGGAGAAGCCTGTCCCTTTTATCATCTGCGTCAGGCTCAGATAAAGCTCCCTTGGTATCTTGATGGTGACCCTGTCTCCCATAACACCCCAATTAGAGTGCAATTGTACTGCAGCATCCCCCCTCGATGCAAGAGCTGTGGCAGGCTGCCCAAGCTGGGCCTAAGCAATCCCGGGGCAGCCATGAGATTGCCGCGCTTCGCTCGCAATGACATGCCATTTTGTCGTTGCGAGGCTGGCCAGACCAGCCGAAGCAATCTGAGGGGCCAGCGATGGGATTGCCGCGCTTCGCTCGCAATGACATCCCGCTTTGTCGTTGCGAGGCAGGCAAAGCCAGCCGAAGCAATCCCGGGCCAGTGATGAGATTGCCACGCTTCGCTCGCAATGACATAGGAGACACGAGCCCCGCAATAACACGCGGATTATTCTCAGGCTATGTGCCCTCTGGCAACCAGGTAATGCTTGAGCGCTTCCTGCCAGGGCCTCATGTCATCCAGGCCCAGGAGCCGCAGGTGGTAATTGTCCAGCACGGAGTAGCCGGGCCTTATGGCTTTCTGGGGATACCGGTCTGAGCTTATCGGAATTACCGGGGTCCTCAAGCCCGCCAGCTTCAGTATCTCTCCGGCGAATTCGTACCAGGAACAGGAGCCCCTGTTGGTGATATGGAATATGCCATAGTATTCGGTCTGGAGAATCTGGGCTATCTTCCCAGCCAGGTCGCCGGTATAGGTGGGGGAGAATACCTGATCATTGACCACCTTGATTTCGTCGCGCTCTCCGGCCAGCCTGAGCATGGTTTCGATGAAGTTGCCGCCTTTGCCGCTGGAGCCGGCCAGGCCGAAAAGCCCCGAAGCTCTGATGATGAAGTGCCTGAGGCAAAGATGGCGGACAAGGTCTTCCCCGGCCAGCTTGGACTTGCCGTAAACGCTGAGGGGGACAGGCGTCTCGAATTCGGTGTAGGGGGTGCTTCGTGGCTCAGCATTACCGCCGAAGACGTAGTCGGTGCTGAGATGTATCAGCTTAGCGCCGAGTTCCTGCGCGACCACCGCGACATTGCGGGCTCCCAGAGCGTTCACCTGGAAGGCTTTCTCCTTTTCGTCTTCGCAGTCGTCAACGCGAACACAGGCGGCGGTATTGATGATGACATCAGGATTGCGCTTGAGCATGGCTCCCCTGACGGAAGCCATGTCGGCAATTTCGATATCGGTATGGGTAAGGGGAATGACATCGAAGTCATGCAGGGCCCGGCACAGATCAGTGCCCAGTTGTCCGTTAGCGCCTGTTACTGCTACTTTCACCTTTTGAGGTACATTTCCTCGTAGTATCTTGAGTATTCGCCGCTCTTGATTGACTGCCACCAGGACCGGTTGTTCAGATACCAGTCAACAGTAGCACCCAGGGCTCCTTCAAAGGTGTAAGCCGGCTTCCAGCCCAGCTCCGCAGTTATCTTGGTGCAATCGAGGGCGTAGCGGCGGTCGTGGGCGGGACGGTCGGAGACGAATTGTATCAGGCTCTGCGGTTTTCCCAGTAACTCCAGCAACCTGTGGATAAGCTCCAGGTTGCTCTTCTCATTGCCGCCGCCGATATTGTATATCTCTCCCGGCCGGCCTTTCTGAAGCACGGCATTGAGAGCCCGGCAGTGGTCGTTTACAAAGATCCAGTCCCTGACATTGAGGCCATCGCCGTACACGGGGACCGGCTTATCCTCCAGAGCGTTGGTGATAGCCAGCGGGATTAGCTTCTCGGGAAACTGGTATGGTCCTAAGTTGTTAGTACAGCGGGTGATGATTACCGGGACATGGTGGGTCCTGAAGTAGGCAAGAGATAAGAGGTCGGCAGCAGCCTTGCTGGCTGAATACGGGCTGCTGGGTGACAGAAGCGATTGCTCATCGAAGCGGCCAATATCAACAGAGCCGTAGACTTCATCAGTGGAGACCTGGACAAATCTCCCGATCCCGTGCTTTTTTGCCCCTTCAAGGAGCACCTGAGTCCCCTTAACATTGGTCTCAATGAATGGAGAGGCGTCCATGATGCTGCGGTCAACGTGGCTCTCGGCGGCACAATTCACAACGAAATCAAAGCCCTCACCGAGCAACCTATCTACCAGCTTCCTGTCAGCTATATCACCTTTGATGAAACGGTAGCCGGGCCGGCCTTCCATATCCTTTAAGTTCTCCATGTTGCCGGCATAGGTGAGCTTGTCCAGATTGCTTATCTCCCAGTCGGCATGTTCTTGCCGGATATGGCGAATGAAATTAGAGCCGATGAAGCCGGCGCCCCCGGTGACCAGTAGCTTCATTTCGCCTCCTCCATGTAGTGAAACCGGATATCGGCATCCCTCAGAGCGGGCCATTTTTCATCTTTTGCGGATAAAATAGGGTCTTTAACAGGCCACTCGATATTCAGCTCTGCATCATTCCAGATAATACCGGCTTCAGATTTGAGTGAGTAAACATCGGTGGTCTTATATATCACTTCGGCAATGTCCGAAAGAACACAGAAACCATGGGCCAGTCCTGCCGGGATATAGAGCATATTCCTGTTTTCCTCCGACAGGACTACACCCACCCATTTGCCCCGCGCAGGCGAGCCCTCTCTTATGTCAACGGCGACATCAAATATCTCGCCCCTTACCACCCTGACCAGCTTCCCCTGCGCGAAAGGCGGCTTCTGATAATGCAGCCCCCTGAGAACGCCTTTGCTGGAACGGGAGTGGTTCTCCTGGACAAAAGCCGCCTTTATGCCACCAGCAACGAAGTCCGGCATCTTGTATGTTTCCATAAAGAAACCCCTGCCGTCTTCAAATACCTCTGGCTCTATCAGGACCAGTCCTGGAATATCTAGCGTCTTGAAAGCGAATGGCACGTAAAACCTCTCCCTTGCTGGTTCAATAGTTCAATGGTTTCATGGTTCAATAGTTCAATAGTTCAATGGTTCAATGGTTTCATGGTTCAATCGTTGTTGGTTTTTTGGTTGCTGGTTTGCTGGTTCTTAAGTAGCGAATGAAACCCTGTAACATCCTGGCAACTTTGCTGCATTGCTCCGTTAATGAGTCGAATTGATTACCACTAATGTAATGCAAATCCAAAGCGGCGTAAAGTTGGGATTGAGCCTCTGCTGTAGAACGTAGAGAATAGCCCAGGAAAGTTGTAAATTCTCTGTTCGATTGACACATAAAACCTTCGGCAATATTGGACATAACAGATATAACAGCCCGCTGAATTTGATCTCTCAACTCTCGGTCATTTTTGAATGGTGCTTTATTAGTGGCTTCATAAACCATCTTAACCAGTAACCTTGCCTCTCTCCATGCCTCTATATCCTCAAATCGCTCAATCTTCATTAACTCTCAAACTATCTAACCATCAACTATCTAACCATGTAACTATCTAACCACCCAACCATCCCCTACAGCTCCACTCTGGCATCGTCGCCGACGAAAAGCCTCAGCGCCTTCAATGTCTGCCTGCCTTGTGTTACCTCGGTGCCCCGGCCTATAACGCTATCAGCCAGGCGCTCGATTCCAGAGATACGGCATCTCTCCAGTATCACCGAGTGCCCGATGGACGACCCCTCTATCACAGTACCCGCTCCAACGCTCGTGAAAGGGCCGATGAATGAATTCTTAACCTTACAGTCCTGATCTATGGAGACCGGCCCCCTGATGGTGCTGTTTTCTATGCTTGTCCCTTCTCTGATTTCGACTCTGCCGGCCACCTGGCTGCCGGCATCAACCTCACCCCTCAAGTCGCGCTTTACAAATTCATCAAGTACAACGCGGTTAGCTTCCAGCAGGTCGTCTTTCTTGCCCGTATCCAGCCACCAGCCTGTGAGGATATGGCTTCGGACCTTCTTGCCGGAATCAATGAGCTGCTGGATGGTATCGGTTATTTCAAGTTCTCCCCGCCAGGAGGGTTCTATCCTCTCTATTGCACGGTGCACTTCTCCTGTGAAAAGATAAACGCCGGGCACTGCCAGATTTGTCTTCGGCTCGCGTGGTTTTTCCACAATGCTGGTTATCTCGCCTCTCTCGTTTAGTTCGGCAACGCCGAACAGACGCGGGTCTGGGACCTCTTTAAGCAGGACAAGCGCATCAGCCCTGTTTGTCGTAAACTCCTGAACAAAACTCCTGACGCCGCCCTGAATAAGATTGTCGCCAAGAAACATCAAGAAGGCAGAATCGCCCAGGAAGTCCCGGGCTGTCTTCACAGCATGGGCAAGCCCCAGAGGTTCGGATTGTAAAATGTAAGTAATTTGGGCATTCCACCTTGAACCATCGCCCACAGCTTCCTTTATCCCCTGCCCCGTTTCCGGTGAAATAATAATTCCGATATCGTCTATCCCGGCTTCAGCGACCTGCTCCAAAACATAATACAGTATGGGCTTATTAGCCACCGCAATAAGCTGTTTCGCCAGAGTGTTGGTTAGGGGCCTGAGCCTGGTGCCCTTGCCCCCGCAGAGGATAATAGCTTTCATGCCGGACAGGCGCTGCTCGTTCATTCGTTTATCCTGTCTTCATTCCTCATCATACAGGAAAGGCTCTCCACGGACAATAGCTATTTGGTAAGGGGCTTTCACGTTCGTAATTCACGACCCGGCTGGCCTGACATACTCAAAGATCTTTATCTGCGGTGAACTGTGACCTGCCAGCGTCGCCGTGGCAGGAGATTCATAGACTATCCTGTAGCTGTGCAACTCCTCCAGAGGCACAGCGCTGGCGAAGGGATCGGCGCTCACTATGCGCTGCTCTCCCGGCTCCTGGCTCGACATATACGCCTCTGCCTCGCCATAGCTGGAAAATGACTCTACCTTGGTGATTATCTTGTAGTCTGTCCCCTCCTGGCTGACCACCCGGTAAGAGATAACAAGTATCTGCCCGGGCAGCTGAGCCTTAGCATCAAAGTTGTAAAGCCTGACCACCATAGAATTATAATAGGCAGGATAGAACAGGGTTATCTGCTCCAGTTTGCCGTCTCCGCTTTCCTGATAATAGGTGTCGTAGAACTCGTCCTGGCTCCCTCCCACCCACTGCGGCATGGCATAGAACTTGGAGCTGGCCATAGCATGGTCAATTATTATGTATTTTGAGCCGACCTTGTCCATCATTTCCCCGGCTGAATCCTCGTCCTGAGCAAGGAAGAAGTGCGCCACATTCTGGACACCCTGCTGAAACGGGTTGGAAACGGGTATACGGTGGGCGATGCGGCTTATCCAGTGACCGTAGTCCCACCAGGAGAGTACGCTATAGGCGGTATCGGGGTACTGAAACGGTGTCTCATATAGCTGATAATAGGCATCAGGGTCGTCAAAGGGCTCAGGGCTATTAGACTTGAGCCACTCAAGCGAGCTATGCCACGCCTCGGTGATGAGAAGTGGATTCCGGGCAATTGCCTCAGCTTTGCTGAAATTGGGGAAGAAGATAAGAAAGAAAAGGGCTACACCGGTCAGGATTACCCTGACCCGAAGAATCTTGCGCTGCCGCAGCGCCCTCACGTCCACCCGCCCCTCAACTCTCCTTTTCTGCTTTGCCTTCCTTGTTTGTACGTAATCTTTGACCAGATCAACAGGCTCAGCCAGTAACTGTTTCAGCCCGGCGAAATCCAGGACCCTCCAGGCGAAATATCCTGCCAGCAAAGCCGCATTTACGGCGAAATAATAGCTGAAGCGGCGCTGCCCCAGAACGGCTACCAGCATTATCAGGCTCCATACCAGGAACAGCGTTTTATCTGGGCTCTCTTCCTTGATGCTGCGGTAAATCAGCCAGCCAAACGATATGAAGCAGATAAAGAAAGAGGTGGTGAAGTTGACCCAGGCTATCCTGAGGGAGAATGTGCCGTACGGCAACAGTAAAGGCTGCATCTCCAGTATGGTCAGGGCAGCACCGGCAGGGCTGAAGATGCTAAATCTAGCGAGCATTGAGTGGAGCAAGGCTGGATTAGCGGCATGAAAGATAGCAAGACCGATGCCGGCAAGCGCGGCCAGCGCTACAGGATAGAAGAAAGGCCTGACGCCTTGCCGGGTCATCACTCTGGAAATGCCGCTCAAGGCTACGGGCGCCAGTATGGCAACCAGGAAGGAGGCGGTATAGATAGAACTGAGCTGGTGTGCGGATAGATAAGGGAGATTGATTATAAGGGAGACAAGGAAAACCAGCACTCCAATCATACACAGGTAATCGGTTGATTTACCCCGCACGTGGTCTATGATGAACTGAATTAGCAGCCAGGCAGATATGATGAAGATAAGCAGCAGACCACCCACCCAGGTGAGAAGATAGATGCCCAGGAAGATGCCGGCAACTAAGGCATAAATGAGGGGCTTGATTACTTTGTTGCGCTCCCCTGTCCTCCCCCCTGAATGCAGAGGAAAAAGATGGTTGAAGGATATCTCTCTTTCTTTGAATTTCTTTACCGCCAGTATCAGGAATAGTATAGTCACAGCAGAGAATAAGCTCTCGGCCACATGGTGGTCCGCAAAGCCAAGCAGCGAGCGATTCAGAAATTCACCCGGCAGTACGGCCACCAGGCCCGCAGCGACTACACCCACCCAGCGATTGAATAGCTGCCTGCCTATGAAATAGACCGGAACAATCGTTACGGCAGCGAGAATGGGTGGAAGATAAGCTCCCGCTAAATCTATGCTGTGCTGCGACGGCGAACCCAGGTCAAGCAGCCAGGCGAAGCCGCCTACAAGCCAGTCAAAGAAGGGGGGCCAGGGCACCATGGTGCCACTGGGATAGTAGGTATAGGGGTCAAAAGCGATGCGGTGGGGAAAGTGCTGCAACAGGTTATCCACCAGCCTCATGTGGTACCAGGCATCGGTGCCTTGAAACCACACCGAGCCATGGCCAAAAACGTTGTCATAGGGCAGGGCTATACGAATATATAGAGAAATCCCGGCTATGATGAGCAGGGCTATGGTAACGATAAGGGATGGCCGGAGGCGACTTCTATTCACCTGAGTCGACATGAGCCGAGTTCGAAATCTCCTCCATGTTGCGTAAAGCCGGCCAAATTCGCTGCCCGAACATACTGGTAAGACATTTTAGGTTAAACGGGCCGGCAAAGCAATACTTAGTTCGCTGGTACTCAGACAAGGACGCGGGTGCCACACAAGCAGCTCAGACGAAATCAGTATCCATAAATCCCGGGCAACACAATAACGGTTACCTGCGTGACCCCTGATTGACTATGCGGGGTGCTTCAGACAATTTCCAGTGTTGTCCACACTCAACCCAATAAGAAGCCGCAATTTATAGCGTTCAGTCTCTTGCAATGACGCCGATAACGTCTATCTCAACCAGGAATCCTGGCTTTGCCAGATTGACCTGCATAAACGTGCTAGCCGGTGGATTCTCAACAAGATAAGGAGCATACTTCTGGTAGTACTCCAGCTCCGTCTTGCGCATCTTTGGATAATCTTCCAGGCGCTTCAGGAGTATCAGTGTCTTGATAACGTTATCCATAGAGCTCCCTGCTTCCTCCATGGCATGTCTAACCTTATTTAGAGCTATCACCATCTGCTCCTCAAAGACATCGGTTTCCAGCCTGACAGTCTCATCATTCTGCCCCTGGCAGCCAGAAATGAAGATGAGGTTACCAACCACAACAGACCTGGCAAACTTTGGTGCTTCTGCGCTAACATTTGGATACGCCAGTCTCTTACCACCCCAGTATTCCGGATAATATTTGACTTTCTCGTCCATCGTTCCCTCCTTGGTTACGTGATTATCCTGACGCTGAAATGGTAGCAGCCTTCGGAAAAATATGTCAACATGCTGTGCTGACCAAGGCTTTGATAAACTGATGTCCCCAAAGTATAATGAGACCTGCAACAATAAAGCTGATGAGGACTATTGTGTGCAGATTATTAGTAAGATGCCGCTATCTTTTCCCGGAGTCGACCTCAGAAGGGTGATTATAGCTTCAAGAATTGATTTGGAGAGGTGACCGAGTGGTTTATGGTGCCGCTCCCGAAAAGCGGTGGGCAGCAATGCCTCGTGGGTTCGAATCCCACCCTCTCCGCAGGGCAAGCGACCTGTTGAATCGATAAAGACTGACAGATGGGCAACAGGCAGCTACACAGCCGTGAGCTGTTTAGTAAAGGAACTAAGGTTTAATTGCAGAATATGCTTGAGTACCCGGCAGTTATTGGCTAATATATCCCCGAAACATGGAGAGGTGCTGGAGTGGCCTAACAGGCGCGCCTGGAGAGCGCGTGTCGCCTTTGGCGACCGTGGGTTCGAATCCCACCCTCTCCGCCAAAATTATGCCTGAGATTGATATTACTAAGGCAGTCCCTGCCATAATTAGCGGCTTAAGAGAGCGATTCGGCTTTTCAACCCGATCGATAGAATAGTCTATGCTGCGCAAAATTCAGACCTGTTAGTATAATGCTTGTTTGAAAGGAGAACCCTTATGAAGACAATTGGACTTATCGGTGGAATGAGCTGGGAGTCAACGGCGGAGTATTATCGAATCATTAATGAAGCTGTGAGGGAAAAGCTGGGCGGGTCTCATTCAGGCAAAATCATAATGTATAGCGTCGATTTCGAAGACGTCAGAAGAGTCCAGTTTGAGGAGAACTGGTTTGAGGCCACAAGATTGATGATAGACGCCGCCAGAAGGGTGGAAAGGGGCGGCGCAGACTTTCTTCTCATCTGCACCAATACCATGCACATGATGGCAGATGATGTCGCTGCAAGTATAAACATCCCCCTGCTGCACATAGTTGATGTCACTGCCAGGGAGATTACTCCGTCCGGTCTTAAGAAACTGGGCCTTCTGGGTTCCACATTTACTATGGAGCAGGACTTCTACAAGGGACGGTTAAAAGAGAAATACGATCTTGATGTTATAGTTCCCGGCGAAGCTGAGCGCGATTTTATTGACAATGTCATCTTCGGGGAATTATGCCTGGGAGAAATAAGGGACTCATCAAGACAGCAGATTAAGAGGATTATGAAAGAGCTTATTAAGGGTGGTGCACAGGGAATCATTTTAGGCTGCACGGAATTGCCTCTTCTGATAGGGCAGGAGGATTGTCCGGTTCCTCTCTTTGATACCACAGCAATACATGCCCAAGCTGCCGTAGATTATGCTCTCAGGAACTAGGAGCGAGAGGGTTATTAAATGAGTTCTCCGACCCGGAAAACGCCGAGAATTGGTTTGGCCTTAGGTGGCGGTGGCGCCCGGGGCCTAGCCCATATCGGGGTACTGAAGGCTATGGAGCAGGAATCTATTCCTATTGACGTGATATCCGGCACGAGCGCGGGTGCAATTGTAGGAGCTTTCTATGCTAAAGAAAGAAATGCGGCTATCCTGGAGGAGATAGCATTAGGGATAGATTGGAGGAAGATGGCTCGCCTGCTTGACCCCAACTTATTGTTGCTGGACAAGGGCTTGGTTCATGGCGCGAAAGTGAAGGAATTCATTAAATCCATCATCGGGGATGTTAAGTTCGAGGACTTAGAAATACCGCTGGCGATTGTAGCTGCTGATGCAGAGACTATGGAGGAAGTTGTCATCGACGAAGGCTCGGTGCTAGAAGCGGTTAGAGCAAGCATATCGCTGCCGGTCATATTGACTCCGGTAAAGCGGGATAACAGGTTCTTAATTGATGGTGGCATAGTCAACCCCGTACCTGCGGACGTAGTACGCAGTATGGGAGCTGAAATAGTCATTGCGGTGAATGTAGTCCCCCCTCCACCACATAAAAGGCAGGCCAGGCGAGCCCCTAAAAAACAGATGCCTGAGAAAACACAGGCTTCGCGCCCTCAGAGTGTTCGTTTACTTACTGTGAGGAGGAAATTCGACAGCTTGCTACAAGAGTACAGGGAGAGAATTGAAGTATTTGACAGGCTCTCACAGCTGGCCAAGAGCACAATCCATGAACGCAGAAGCAGGATAGCCCCCGGCACTCCCACCATCGTAGATGTACTGATACACTCGCTGGAGGCTATGCAATATGAACGCATCAGGTTAAGGACAATAACTGCCGATATAACTATAAGCCCCGACGTGGGGGATATTGGAATGTTTGGCTTCTATAAGGGGGAGGAGGCTATAGCGCAAGGTTATAAAGCTGCAAAAGAAGCACTACCAAAGGTGAGAGAAAAGATCGATTCCCTAACATTTTTACCTTCGTAATGCATAATAGCCCTCTCTTGAGCATAGTCCATTGCCACGCTTAAGCCTGTTATATATAATGTTAGCTGAGACATTTCGGGTAAGGAGGTAGAGAAGATGGGGATACACAGAGCAAGAAAATTTCTTGTGATTTTCACTGTACTGGCTATGGCAATCATGCTAATTGGTGCCTGTAGCCCGCCAGCACCCTCACCGACAGAACCGGTACCAGCACCAGAACCAGTACCGGTACCGCTACCAGAACCGGAACCTGCAGAGCCTGGGGCCAACCGACCACCAGAAGTCTCAAGGCTAGTTGCTGCACAGACGAATGTCCTGCCTCTGGCTATCATCGAGATTCGGTGCCTTGCGTCAGACCCGGACGGCGACCCTATCACTTATGCGTGGACAACCACCGGTGGAAGTTTCAGCGGCACCGGAGCTACAGTCTCCTGGGTGGCACCACAGCATTATGGAGCTTACGATGTAACAGTCACCGTAAGCGATGACAAGCATAGCATCACAAAAGCTACTATAAATCTAACCGTCATATCCAACCAGAACCCGCAGATTCTGAGCCTGTCTGCTGAACCTGATACGGTCCTGCCCAATAAGAAATCAACGCTTAGATGCGTTGCTACGGACCCTGATGGGGATGTGCTGAGCTACAGCTGGAGCGCCGATTCTGGCAGCATCACCGGCGTGGGTGATACAGTCGTCTGGATAGCACCGGATAGAGAGGGAGAGTTCACCATTACAGCCACCGTCGATGATGGCGAAGGCGGACAGAATGCGGCAGATGTATCGGTGGCTGTCGTTCCAACCGAGCAGACAACAACTTTCACCCCGGTGCCTGCGGAAACCGGCAAGGTATCGAGTGAGGGAGATAAGGATGTCTCAAGGATGATAGCAGGAGATGATGGCAATAATATTGCCTATCATGCCTTCTGGAGCTTTGACCTCTATAGCTTGAGGGGCACCGACGTTAAAGATGCCAAGCTGACTCTTTCTACCAAGGAAGTAGTCGGCGAACCATTCCATAAGAATACAGGACTTAATGGCCTACGCATAGCAGCAGTCCGTTATGAAGAGGGACACTTGCCAATTTTTGCCCCGGAAATATACAGCGAGCTATCTCCAATTATGTGGGAAGCGCCTGCAAAAGATATAGATGTAACGAAATTGGTGAGGAGTATTGGGCTGCGTCTTAGTGCCAGTGATCGTTTGCAGGTAGAAGCCCTGTTTATACACGAAACCAATGCCAACTATGTCGCTGACCACGTTGAATGGCTATCGGCTACACTTACTGTCACCTATACAAGGGAATGAGGAAAAGATTGATCTTTTCCTTGCACATGGCTGATACAGTGCTATTATTAAGCTACGTCTGGCATTTATGAATATAGATGTAGCAGCGTTGGCCCGCACTTTATTACTTGCTTCTGAAAGCCCGGGGATTCTGTCCTTTCTTGCTTATCTTGCCTATGCTAAAATCCTCTAAGATTTCACATGGTAAGCGATGATGAACTGAAATACTGGGTAGGCCTCTCCACGATACCCGGGATCGGCCGCATAAGAATTTACCAGCTGAAGGAGCACTTTGGCAGCTTAAAAGCCGCCTGGGAAGCCTCGGAAGCTGGATTAAGACAGGCTGGCCTGGATTCGCGTAGCGTCGATTCATTGCTTCTGCTGCGCTCCAGAATTCCCCTGGACGCAGAGATGGAAAAACTTGAACGCTGCAAGGTGAGAGCTCTTAGCTGCGAAGACCCGTCCTATCCTTCTAGACTGAAGGAGATTTACGATTATCCACCAGTGCTTTATGTTCGAGGTAACTTACCACTACAATCTGAACCCCACCTTGCCATCGTCGGCACACGCCGCCCCACCATCTACGGGCGGCAGGTCACTGAAGAACTCGTCACTGACTTGGTACGAAGCAACATAACCATTGTTAGCGGATTAGCCAGGGGAATTGACTCGGTGGCCCATCGCACCGCTATTGATGCCGGAGGTAAGACCATAGCCGTTTTCGCGTCTGGCCTGGATATCGTCTATCCTGCGGAGAATGCTAATTTAGCACAGGCAGTTATGGAACACGGAGCTCTGGTAAGTGAGTACCCTTTAGGCATAAGGCCCAAAGCAGAGAACTTCCCACTCCGTAATCGCATTATGAGCGGCTTGAGCTTAGGAGTACTGGTAATAGAAGCGGGCGAAAGGAGCGGAGCCCTGATCACTGCACACCAGGCAGTAGAACAGAACCGGGACGTTTTTGCTATACCTGGTAGCATTCTTTCTCCCGCGAGTAAAGGAACTAATCGCCTTATTCAAGAGGGAGCGAAGTTGGTCTGTAGTGGTGACGACATTCTAGTGGAGCTAAATTTGACCACGATAGCTCAGCAGCTACAAATTGAGGAATTTCAACCAGCCAGCGACATTGAAGCAGCCATAACAAAACAGTTAAGCTCTGAGCCATGCCACATAGATGAGATTTCCCGCCGTAGCGGTCTATCCATGCCTGAGGTGAGTAGCACACTGGCTATGTTAGAGTTGAAAAGAATTGCGAAACAGGTGGGGAATATGAACTATGTGCTGGCCCATGACATACGGATAGGGTGAGTTATGTCCACTAAATTAGTCATCGTTGAATCTCCAGCTAAGGCAAGGACGCTTAACAGGATTCTGGGTCGTAGCTACACTATTAAGGCCTCACTGGGACACGTGCGCGATTTGCCCAAATCCAGCCTGGGGCTAAGCATAAAAGAAGACTTCACCCCGAACTACATTGTTCCGGTCCAGAAGAGGAAGGTCATTAAAGAGATTAAAGAGGCAGCAAGCAAAGCTACTTCCATTTATCTGGCTACTGACCCTGACCGTGAGGGAGAGGCAATCTCCTGGCACCTGGTGCAAGCGGCTGACTTAGACAAGAATAAGATCCCCATTCACCGTATTGGTTTCCACGAAATAACAGAGGATGCCGTTAAAGGAGCGTTCAAGAATCCTCGCTCCATCGACATGAATCTGGTAAACGCCCAACAAGCCAGGCGTATCCTCGATAGACTTGTCGGCTATAAACTGAGCCCGCTATTATGGAAAAAAGTTCAGAGAGGACTATCGGCAGGTAGGGTTCAGTCCGTCGCGTTAAGAATAGTAGTTGACCGAGAGCGAGAAATCCAGAATTTCGTTCGCCAGGAGTACTGGACCATCGAGGTTGAATTAACTCCCAGCAAAGAAAAAGAGACAAGCTTCAAAGCTATATTGCAGGGATTAGCGGATAACGGCAAGCTGGATATCCATGACAAGACTCAAGTCGACCATATTGTTGCCTATCTGGAGAAGGCTGAGTATATAGTCAAGTCAATACAAACTAAGAGCATAGTTAGACAGCCGTCTGCACCTTTTATCACCAGCACGCTCCAGCAGGAAGCCTGGAGAAAACTGCATTTCACTGCCAAGCGCACTATGGCTATTGCCCAGCAACTATATGAAGGTTTGCCTCTGGCCAAGGAAGGCTCAGTAGGTCTCATTACCTATATGCGTACCGACTCCACTCATGTGGCTGCCTCTGCTCTATCTGAAGCAAGAAATTTCATCGCCGAAAGATACGGAAATGCTTTTCTGCCAGCGAAGCCACGCAGTTTCGCGAGGAAGGCAAAATGGGCGCAAGAAGCTCATGAAGCAATCCGCCCTACTCAGATTCACCGCGAACCAGCACAAATTAAGGCATTCCTTAACTCGGAGCAACTGAAACTATATAAACTCATCTGGAACCGTATGGTGGCAAGCCAGATGTCACCCGCACTGTACGATGTGACCAGCGTCGATATAGAGGCAAGCAGTGCTAACAACAAGTTACAGGCGGACCAATCTCAAGGCTATCTACTTAAGGCAGTGAGCTCTGTAGTCAAATCCCCCGGGTTTATGGTCCTCTATAGCGAAGGCAGGGACGAAGATGAGGGGGAAGACAGCTTTGTTTCATTGCCTGAACTACAGGTTGGTACCAGTTTGGTCTACCTGGGAATTTTACCCCAGCAGCACTTTACCGAACCACCTCCCCGCTACAGCGAAGCAACGTTGATTAAGGCACTGGAACAAAAAGGAATTGGGCGTCCCAGCACCTACGCCCCTATCATATCTACCATTCAGGAGAGAGACTATGTCTACAAAGTGGATGGGAAATTCTGTCCTGACGATGTGGGCATAACAGTCAACGATATTTTGAATAAGCATTTCCCCAAAATTGTTGACACCGGTTTTACTGCCCAAATGGAAAAACAACTGGACAAGATAGCTCAAGGCAAACAAGAATGGGTGACTGTGCTCAGAGAGTTCTACACCCCGTTTGAGAATACGCTGCTCAAGGCTTCAGCAAATATACCTAAGATCGATGTGAGCAAGACAACAGATGTGACCTGCCCCAAATGCGGCCGCCCAATGGTGATAAAATTAGGCAGGTTTGGCAAGTTCTTGGCCTGCAGTGGCTATCCTGAATGCAAGACGACCATGCCCTACCTGGTCAAAACGGGTGTGCGTTGCCCCGAATGCGGTGGTGAGTTGGTGGAAAGAGTCAATAAAAAGAAGAAGGTATTTTATGGATGCAGCAATTTCCCCAGGTGCCAATTTACCACAAGCTACAAGCCAATCGCTCAACCTTGCCCCCGATGTGGCAAACTCCTCGTATTGTTCAGAAAAGGCTGGGTGAAATGCACAGCTTGTGGATATAAGGCAAGGTTGGAAGAACTGGAGTTGAAGGAACGAGGTGGGACAGATGGAGTTGCCAGGCAAACAGGGCCGGAGCAATCTTCCGAGACTGTCATGCTTAGCTCTCAAAAAAAAGAAGGAGTAGACTTATGAGAATACTGGTTGTTAATGGACCAAATTTGAATATGCTGGGCAAAAGGGATAGGGAAATATACACAGACAAGGCTTTGGCCGAAATTGATTCGCTGTTGAAGAAGCAAGGCGAGGCGCTAAATGTAGAGGTAATAACATTTCAGTCCAATAGCGAAGGTGCGCTTATAGACTTTGTGCAACAGCAATCGAGTTCAGCTGATGGTATAATCATCAACCCTGGAGCACTTACTCACTACAGCTTCTCTCTAAGAGATGCTCTGACTGACTCCAGATTACCGATAATCGAAGTCCACTTATCTAATATTTACAGCCGGGAGCCGTGGCGGGCGAATTCCGTAATTGCTCCTATAGTGAAAGGCCAAATCAGTGGCTTGGGCTGGAGGGGATATAGCGCTGCTTTACAGACCTTGGTAGATGAATTGAGGGCCGGGAATTGGAAATAGAACGGCTACGGCGATTGAGGGCAACGCTTGCCGACAAGGGCATGGATGGACTTGTAGTGTCCAATCCACAGAACCTGCGTTACCTCTCCGGGTTTACCGGCTCTTCAGGGTGGCTGCTTATCTCTGAAAACAAGGCCATTTTAGCTACCGACTTCCGCTATATAGAGCAAGCCAAGATGGAAGCACCTGATTACGAAATCTCTCTCATCAAAGGGGACCTGAGCAATTGGCTACCCAATTTGATATCAGACCTCAACTGGCAGAAGCTAGCCTTCGAGGACACTTCTGTTTCTTACCATAGCTATCGTATGCTGAGTGACACAGTTAAATCCAAACTGGTTAACCTTGAGCTTGTTCCCTCCGGTGGGCTGGTAGAGCAGCTTCGTAGCATAAAGGAGCCCGAGGAGCTGGAGCTAATTAAGAGAGCGGTGGAATTGACCGATGCTGCTTTTGAACAGGCTAAATTGATAATCCGGCCCGGCGTAACAGAAAAGGAAGTTGCCTGGGAACTGGAGAAGCTTCTTCGTGATAATGGAAGCGAGCAGTTGGCATTTGACATTATCTTAGCCTCAGGGCCCAATTCAGCTTTGCCCCATGCAAAACCTACCGAAAGAGCAATTTGCGCTGGCGAACCTGTGCTGATCGATATGGGGGCTAAGATCGGTGGTTATTGTGGCGACTTCAGCCGCACTTTGTGCTGCGGCCAGGCTGACAAGACCTTGCAGGAAATTTATGGCGTAGTATTACAGGCACAAACCGCAGCTATGTCAGGAATTGAATCAGGCATAGGTGCTTCACAAGCAGATGCACTGGCGCGGACCGTTATTGAGCAGGCAGGCTACGGCGATGCTTTTGGACATAGTCTGGGACATGGCATTGGCTTATCGGTGCACGAGCTTCCCACCCTTGCTCCAAATTCCTCAGATTTGCTTATAGATGACATGGTCTTTACTGTGGAACCTGGAATCTATATCTCGGGCTGGGGCGGTGTTAGAATTGAGGATATTGCAATTCTGGAAAAAGGCAGGATCAAGATGCTCACCAGGTCGGAAAAGACGTACGGAGGTATCATATGATTGATGCTGGAGAGCTGAGAAAAGGGCTTGCTATAGAGTTAGATGGGAATATATATCAGGTGGCAGAGTATCAGCATGTCAAAATGCAGCAGAGGCAGCCTGTAGTCAAACTAAAGCTACGTGATGTGCGTAGCGGCGCCGTCACGGAGCGAAATTTTCAGTCTGGTGACAAAGTCGAGCCAGTTTTCTTGGAGCACCGCAACGTCCAGTATCTCTATAATGATGGCAATCTGTACTATTTCATGGATAGTGATAACTATGAGCAAACAGCTCTGGCCGCCGATCAAGTAGGAGAAGCAATAAACTATCTAAAAGATGGAGTAACCCTCGAGATTCTTACCTGCAAGGGCGAAGCAGTAAGCATAGAGTTGCCTACTTCAGTAGATCTTGGGGTCGTAGAGACGGAACCTGGTTTCAAGGGGGATAGAGCTACTGCCGGGACCAAATCTGCTAAGCTTGAAACGGGCATTGAGGTCCAAGTCCCTCTCTTCATTGACATAGGAGATGTCATTAAGGTTGATACTCGTAGCGGCGGATATATAGAAAAGGTAAGCTAATTGCTTAGAGCCGATTTACATGTTCATAGCTGTTATTCGTGGGACTGTCGCACCCCCCTCGAGGAAATAATCTCTCGTTGCCTTCAAATAGGTATAAGCTGCGTTGCGATAGCGGATCACCACACCATCGCTGGTGCTTTGAAACTAAAGGAGATTGCTCCTTTCAAGGTGATTGTTGCCGAAGAAGTGCTAACCTCCGCTGGTGAGTTAATGGGGCTATTTCTAACCGAGGTAATCCCAAAGGGATTATCTCCTCAGGAAACGATAGCTCGCATCAGAGCTCAGGGTGGGCTGGTCAGTATACCACATCCTTTTGGCCGATCACCTTTACAAAACGCTAAGGAGCTGCTCTCAGAGGATATCATCTCACAGATTGACGTCATTGAAGTCTTTAACTCGCGCACTCCTTTTCCCAGTAGCTCCACGAAGGCCTGGAAATTGGCCAAAGAGCATAGACTGGCTGCCAGCGCTGGTAGTGACGCTCACACCCCCCGCGAAATCGGTCGAGCATACGTGGAAATGCCTGAATTCGATGGCTCCGACGATTTTCTGGATTGCCTATCCAAGGGTAGAATATTTGGCCAAAGGTCTAGTCCCCTAATTCACTTTGCCAGCACCTGGGCAAAGGTAAGGAATCGACTTGCTTAGGGAGGTAAAGCTAAACTTTGCTAAAGATTGGCTGGTTTTCCACAGGCAGGGATAAAGCGGCACGCCAGCTTCTGCACGCCGTGCAGAATGAGATCGGCACCGGTGGAATCAGCGGCAAGATTGACTTCGTTTTCAGCAACCGGGAGCCCGGTGAATTCAGGGAAAGCGATTCGTTTTTTGAATTAGTCCGTAGCTATGACATCCCGCTTGTCTGCTTATCTCACAGAAAGTTCAAGAGGCCTGGGATAGTACTGCCTTCCGAACGCGAAAGCGCAGAGCAGGGCGATGCAAAGCAGGCCCGGGAGAGTTGGCGGCTCAGCTATGACAGGGAGATACAAAGCAGAATTGCTAAATTCGCCCCAGACATCTGTGTCCTTGCCGGTTATATGCTCATCATAGGGGAAGAGCTGTGCCAGAGTTACAATATGATTAATCTTCATCCAGCACCTCCAGGTGGTCCTACAGGCAGCTGGCAAGCAGTCATTAGAAAACTGCTACAGGACAAAGCTGAAAAGGCCGGAGCAATGATGCACTTAGTCACTCCTGAATTAGACAGAGGGCCGGTAATTAGTTATTGCACCTTCTCTATCAGAGGCAAGCCCTTCGATCAATATTGGCGAAACGATGATAAAGATACGTTGTTCCGACTTATTCGCCAGTATGAGCTTAGCAGGGAGTTCCCTCTCATCATCTCCACGCTTAAAGCACTTGGTCGTGGAGAGATTAATGTGACAGGAAGAGGGTTAATCGATGCGCGGGGAAACTCAATTGGCGGATACGATCTCAGTAGTGAAATAAACAGTATGATAGACAGCCAAGTCGCTTCACCAAGCTCGTAATGACAAATAGCGTCATCATTACCCAGTACGGAATTTTGGAGCAGTCCTAGAGACAGAATAAGAACATGAGCAGCAAGGTGGAAACAAAGCTAATCTGCTTTGACCTTGAAGGTCCACTATCCCCTCAAGACAACGCCTATGAACTGATGAAGCTATTCCCAGGTGGCGACAGAGTTTTTGAGGCTATCAGCCGCTATGACGATTTGCTAACGCTAGAAGGCAAAGCTGATTATGAGCCAGGAGATACCCTGTCTCTCATCGCGCCTTTCTTGGCCCATCATGGAATAAGAGAAAGACAAATCGCCACTATGGGTCATGAAGCTAGATTAACCACAGGAGCAGCCGAACTATTATCTAAACTCAAAGAGCGAGGATGGCAGGTATTTTGTATTAGCACCAGTTATGAACAGTATGCTTTGTCTATAACGCAAAGGCTGGGTATACCGTGTGAGAATGTAGCTTGCACCTCATTCCCGCTAGATTATATTTGTCAGATGCTAAGTGAGGACGATTCCAGGTTGCTGAAGCAAGCAGAGGAAGAATTCACGACCCTTAGCCATGATGCCATCATAAGACAAACCATGGATCGCTTTTACTGGCAAGAACTGCCCATGACAAGCGTGGGAAGAATCATAAACCAAATCAAGCCCGTAGGTGGCAAACGCAAGGTGGAAGCATTGCAACGCTTCGCTGCCAGAGTGGGAAAACCCCTTTCCAAATGTGTAGCAGTTGGAGATAGCATCACGGATTTAAGGATGCTCCAGACGGTGAATAAAGTAGGCGGCCTGGCTGTCGCCTTCAATGCTAACGAGTATGCTTTGCCTTATTCTACCATGAGTCTGGCATCTATCGATTTATATGACTTATGGACAGCTTTAGAAGTTTGGGAAACTAGCGGGCGGCAAGCAACGGAGAGAGTCGTTAAGGCGAGCGAAGAGTCTGGTGGCAGTGGTGATAGAGGACACTTCCACTGGCTAGCCGGAACCCAGGACTTAACTCGACCCTTGGAAATTCACAAAAGGATAAGGCGCTTAGTCAGAGAAGACGCAGCCAAGCTAGGCTAGCATATATTCTCTAGTCTCGCCTCTTAGTACCGAGAATCAGCCATACCACAGTTACAATAAGGATGACAGCAATGACGACAATGGTAATGAAGCCCACCTTGCCCAAGCCCCAGAACTCCGGAGGGCTAGCTGTGTTCAAGTCCAAGACTTGTCCAGCAACTAATAGAGAATTCATTTCTTCTCTGGCTTGGAAAGTATTGCATCCACAATTCCGTATTCTACTGCTTGTTGGGGATCCAGATAGAAATCTCTGTCAGTATCGTGGGCAATTTTCTCCACCGTCTGACCTGTATGCTTGGCAATGATATTGCGGATTTTTTCCTGCATTCTCATTATTTCTCGAGCAGCAATCTCAATGTCGGCTGCTTGGCCTTGTGCACCTCCAATTGCCTGATGGAGATGAATAGTCGAGTTAGGCAGAGCGTATCTCTTGCCCTTGGTCCCAGCACAAAGAAGCAAGGTGCCCATACTAGCCGCCAAACCAACACATATCGTGGATACACCGCAGCGAAGAAGCTGCATAGTGTCATATATGGCCAGGCCAGCACTGATAACGCCGCCAGGGCAATGGATGTAAAGGCTTATATCTTTTTCTGAGTCTTCCCTTTCCAGATACAGCAGTTGAGCGATAATGAGATTAGCTATCTGGTCATTTATGGGTGTGCCTAGAAAAACGATCCTTTCCTTCAACAGAAGGGAATATATGTCAAAGGCACGCTCCCCGCGGGCACCAGTCTCAGTTACGGTGGGGATTATCACTTGAGATTCTATTTCCATCTAGCACTCCTTTGTCCTATTGCTGCTCACAGCTGCTCACTACTTGTACCAACCGGCTCATTGTCTTCTCATCACGTAAAGATTGTTCAATTGCTTCTCTCACCTGAGGCAGGGCAAAGAATTGTTGCATCTTCTCCTTGTCCTTGGCATCCTTCATAATTTCCTCTACTCTATTATCTACTTCTGACGAATCAATTTCAATCTTCTCTTCCTCAGCTATCTTATCAAGAACGAGAGTCTGAATAATTCGTCTTTTGGCTGTAGGACGCAGTCTCTCCATATACTCCTCTTTAACTTTGTTAGTCCTGCTTAGATATTCCTCGACTTCCCTGAAACCAAAGCGTTGTGACTCATCCTTAAGAAGCTTATAGATTTCACTATCCTCCAGTACAGGAGGATAATCCACTTCGCTGAGTTCAATAGTAGCCTCGAGAGCTTTCCCCCTGAGCTCCTGGCGACTTTTCTCCTCAGCTTCAGCCTTCAAATTGGCACTCAGCTTTTCCTTCATAGCAGCAAGGTCAGCATATCCAACGCTCTGAGCAAAACTATCATCAAGCTGGGGCAGGTTCTTCTCCTTTATTTCTGCTATAGTAACCTCGAAAACAGCCTCCTTACCGGCGAGTTCTTTGATCCTATAGTCAGCAGGAATACTAAGACTGAAGGACTTTTCCTCGCTTCTTATCATACCCACTAGGTTTTGGTTAAATCCAGGTGGGGGGAAAGTTGATTCTTCACTCACTTCGTACACCATATCCTTGTGGTTTAGAAATGGCTTATCTTCAATGTTAGCTCGGACATTCATGGTAACGACATCATCGAATTGAACAGGACGGTCTACAGGTGATAGCATTGCCTGTTCCTGTCGAATCTCTTCTATAGCTGTTTCGATTTGCTCATCGCCGACCTCCACCGGCTCAGCACTCAACCTTATGTCATGGTAGTTGCCGAGCTTGACCGTAGGTTTGAGTGGCACGATGGCCTTGACAACTACAGGGCTAGTTTGAGCGACTTCCAACTTTGGCTCGGCAATGGGTTTGATGCCCAGCGACTCAATTGCCTGTTCGTAAAGCAGTGGTATCAGACGGTCCAGGGCATCTTCGAGCAAAGCGCCTTTGCCTAGATGCTGTTCCAGAACAGCTCTTGGCGCCTTTCCTTTGCGGAAGCCAGGTATAGATGCCTTACTGACTAAGCGATGATACGCTTCGCTAAGAGATTTATCTAATTCGCCTGCCTCTGCTTCTATGGTGAGGGCTACCTGGCAATTCTCCATATTTTCCGTGCTTACTTTCATATATCACACCCTTTGGTCACTCCGACCATAGCCAAGAAGTTCTGCTTCAGTTCCTCATTATCAAGAAGATTCAGGGTTTTGGCTCACTGGAATATGCTTAGTGAAGAATCTCCTGCTTAAGCTTCAAATTTAGTTCATCAAGCTGCTTCTTATCAACGTATGAAGGGCTATCGAACATCAGGTCAACAGCATTTTGGTTCTTGGGGAAGGCAATGACCTCCCTGATACTCTGCTCTCCAGCCAACAGCATTAGCAATCTGTCCAGCCCTATGGCAATGCCACCATGTGGTGGTGCCCCGTATTCCAGCGCTTTTAGTAGACATCCAAACCGGCTTTCCATTTCATCCTGACCATAACCAAGAAGTCCGAAGATTCTCTCCTGGAGCTGGCGCTTATGAATTCTGATGCTCCCGCTGCCAAGCTCGCAGCCATTGCATACGATATCATAATGACGACCGTGAACTTTGGCCACTTCAGTGTCGAGCAACTGAATATCTTCTTCACGCGGTGCGGTAAACGGGTGATGCATTGATTCCCAGCGACCTGCTATATCACTCCATTCAAATAGAGGAAAATCAACCACAAAGGCAAAGGCGAGCAAGCCAGCATCGGTTAGGCTGAGACGGCGTGCCATCTCGCGCCGCAACTCATCAAGTGCTCTATTAGTCACATCTAGTTTGTCGGCGACGAGTAACAAGAGGTCACCGGATTTCACCTCAAATCTGCTAGCTATAGCTCCCAATTGAGCCTGAGTCAGGTGTTTTGTAGCCGCTGATTTCACATTATCTAATTCCACAGATTCTCCCGTGAAAGCCATCGTGGTTAAACCCTTGGCTCCGCTCGTTTGAGCCAAATTGACTAACTCATCAAGTTGACGGTGACTATAATGACCGCAACCGTTAATACATATCCCCTTCACTCTACCACCCCCCTCTATAGCAGAGCGGAAAACGCCAAACTCAGTCTCAGCGGCGATATCAGTTATATCTTTGAGTTCAAGACCGAATCTCAAATCCGGTTTATCCGTGCCGTAGCGCTCTGTTGCTTCCCTGTAAGAGAGACGAGGGAAAGGCTTCAATATCCGCATTTCTGGTTTGACAGTCTCTGTAAGCGAGGTAAAAAGTCCCTCCATAAGTTGTAGTATGTCATCTTCGTCTACGAAGCTCATCTCCAGGTCAAGCTGGGTGAATTCAGGTTGGCGGTCTGCCCGAAGGTCTTCATCTCTAAAACAGCGGGCTACCTGGAAATATCTCTCAAAGCCGGCTACCATCAGGATTTGTTTGAGTTGCTGTGGAGATTGTGGCAGAGCATAAAACTTGCCTGGATTCAGGCGGCTAGGTACCAGGTAATCCCGCGCTCCTTCAGGGGTGCTCTTAATTAAAAGGGGCGTCTCTATTTCGATAAATCTCTTATCTTCCAGGTAGTCCCGGATAGACTTTGTCGCCTTGTGGCGTAAGATAATATTGTCTCTCACTCTAGGTCTTCTGAGATACAGATAGCGATTCCTGAGACAAAGTGATTCTTCAACTTCGACATCTTCGTTTATGTAGAACGGCGGATTTTCCGAGGAATTGAGGATTACAGCCCCTTCAACCGTAACTTCAATATCTCCTGTAGTCAGTTTAGAGTTCTCTGTGCCTGGAGGACGGGGGACAATTTCTCCAGTAATCTGAATTACATACTCGTTGCGGAGTGAACCAGCTACTTGATAGGCATCTTGCGATACCTGCGGGTTGAAGACCACTTGCACTATACCATCTGCATCACGCAAATCGATAAACACCATGCCGCCGTGGTCACGGCGGCGATGCACCCAGCCAGCCAAAGTCGCCTTCTGGCCCACATGTTCTTTTCTAAGTTCACCACAAGTATGGCTTTTTAGCAAAGATCGTCTCCCGGTTCCAGTGATTGCTGATTATACCCCAATGCGGACTTATCACTCAATTGCTAACAGGGTATCCCCACCCCTGCGATTCTGTCCAGAAACACACAATCCCTGAATGCATCCCAGAACAGAATTGAAGGTCGACCATACCCGGAGATGGTCAAACCAGAAACGTCGCAACTGTCTCTACCATCTGCAAGCTCCCCTGCTCCCCATAGATACTTGTGTAACTTACTGACATTGTCATTTCTGAAAATCGTCATGGCCGCAGCAGTTCCTGCAGCACATCTACCACCTCTTGCCCAGGAACGCTATCGCGGACTACTGCTTTACCTAAACTCCCCAGAAGCACCCAGCGTATTGCCCCTTTCCTTGCTTTCTTGTCCAGTTCCATGGCTCTCTCCACATCCATCAAGTCTATTTTGGAGAAGGTCAAAGGCAAACCAAATCTCTGTAACAATGACTGCTGTCGCTCAAATTCCGACGAGGATAAGAGACCTAATGTCTGACTAAGCTTACCCGCGCCCGCCATACCAATAGCCACTGCTTCCCCATGGAGGAATTGCCTATATTGAGTGGCTGCTTCCAAACCATGAGCTATGGTGTGCCCGTAGTTCAAGATAATGCGCTTCCCCTGGTCTTTCTCATCCTCGGAGACGACCTGAGCCTTGAGGGCAGCACTGCGAGCCACAGCTTGAATTAGAACATCTGTTTCTAATTTCATTAGCTTGGCAGCGTTGCCTTCCAGAAACTTAAAGAATCCTGCATCTAGTATGAGACCATACTTAATCACTTCAGCCCACCCCGACGTCAACTCACGCTGAGACAGACTGCTAAGAGCCTGGCAATCAACAAGAACAAAGTTGGGTTGATAGAAAGCTCCAATAAGGTTCTTAGCCTGAGGGTGATTAACCCCTACCTTGCCTCCAATGCTAGCATCAACCATGCCTACTAAACTCGTTGGCACCTGTATCCAGGGCATACCCCGCAGAAAAGTAGCAGCGACAAAGCCAGCCAGATCACCCACCATGCCACCCCCCAATGCCATGATAATGTCATTTCGCTCCGCTCGATGTTCTACAAGAAAATCATAGATTCTATTAGCGAAATCAGTACTTTTCGTCCTCTCGCCTGGCGGTACAACAAAGGAGTTAACGGCAAACCCAGAGTGCTCCAGAGTCTTTTTGATTTCGCCACCGTAGATGGAAAACACGGTCTCATCGCTAATCACATTGACTGCGCCAGATAAGCCGCTCTCTTTTATCTTTTCGCCCAGCTTGTCCAGAAGCCCCCAGCCCACGAAAATAGGATAACTCTGAGTAGCCGTTTTGACCATGCAGGCGACGTCATGTTGCCCGCCAAATAGAGGGAAAACTTGAGTGGACTTCTCTTCTTCTCCTTCAGCATCCAGCATTTGCCATGCCCTTAGCACCTCTTCACTCACCTGGCTAATAGTCAAATTATCAGTATGCACCGTCCAGTCAACCTGAGCATAGTAAGGCTGCCTCAAAGCCTTCAACTGCCTTATACGTTCTAGAGGATTGCTGCCAGACAGAAGAGGGCGAACTTCGCCACCACGACCGTGACCACTTTCTTTAAACAAGCGCTGATAGATTGTCTCTGGCTTAGCTTCAAGGCAAGCGACAAAACCGCTTTGCACCATCACTTCGTAGTTGTGGGGGTCAAGAATAGCACCACCACCAACCGCTATGACCATTCGCCTCTGCTGGCAGGCTCGCTGGATAATGTGACGCTCAAGGTCCCTGAATTTTGCCTCACCATCCTGCCGGAAAATCTCAGCTATGGGCTTGCCAGCCTGTTTGACTATCTGTTCGTCGGTATCAATGAAATACCAACTTAGAGTCCGGGCTACCTCTTGACCCACCACAGACTTGCCCGTGCCAGAAAAGCCTGTCAGGATAATACTCTCTTTTCGTCTTGCCATTGTATCTAATCAATATTTTAGCCCAGTATATTGGAAAAACCGAATCGCAACAACGTCTGAGGCCTCACAGATAATCGGTCGGAGCTCTTAGAACCTCCCACCACAATCACTCAGACCCGCAGAGGGATAAGCCTGAGCCTCAGGGGATTCTATTATTTCAACGCCGAAACGGACTCTATGTAATCGCTATAATTCCTCTTAGTTTCCTTTAAGTTGTCGCCGCCGAATTTCTCTAACATGGCGCATGCTAAGACCAAAGCTAGCATCGCTTCACCAATCACCCCTGCGGAGGGGACAATGCAAATATCGCTGCGCTCATAATGGGCTTTGACCGCTTCTCCGCTACGCAAATCTATGGACGGCAAGGGATCAGCCAAGGTTGCAATAGGCTTGACTGCGGCCTTGACTACGATGACTTCCCCATTAGATATGCCGCCTTCAATGCCACCGGCACGGTTAGTGGCACGACGCCAAACGAACGGTTGCTTCGAGGGATTCGGTTCGATCGGATCATGTGCTTGCGAGCCTTTAAGCTTTGCTGAAACAAAGCCACCTCCGATTTCCACTCCCTTTACAGCGTTGATGCTCATTATCGCTTGGGCAATTCTGCCATCTAGGCGGCGATCCCAGCTAATATGGCTCCCCAGACCTATAGGTGCTCCGTCGGCGATTACTTCGAATATACCACCCAGCGTATCCCCAGCAGCTCTAGCATCATCAATAGCTGTTATCATCTCTATTTCTGTTTTGGCATCAGCACAGCGGACCGGAGAGTCTTCTACCCGCTGCCAGTCTGGAGATATCGCATCGCTCTGCCCATAGCTAACATTACCAATTGCTGTGGTATGGCTGTGAATAGCAACGCCAAATTCCTCCAAAAATTTCTTGGCTACCGCCCCTGCCCCCACCCTAGCAGCTGTTTCTCTAGCACTAGCCCTCTCTATTATCGGCCTAATGTCTTTAAGTCCATATTTAATTACGCCAGCCAGGTCGGTATGTCCCGGGCGCGGATGCATTATGGACTCAGATTCCTCTTCTAGAGGTGAGACATTCATAACCTTCTGCCAGTTTTGCCAGTCCCGGTTAGGGATAAAAAGCCCAATAGGGCTGCCTATAGTAAGTCCATAGCGGACTCCGGAAATGATTTCAGCCTTGTCCTGCTCTATCTCCATTCGGGCGCCACGCCCATACCCCATCTGGCGACGCCTCAGTTCACGATTGATGTGTTCCGCTTCCAAGGGGAGGTCAGCTACCATACCTTCAATTATGGTTACCAGTCCTTGGCCGTGTGATTCTCCTGCGGTGAAAAAACGAAGGTGCGTCATGCCATATCCCCCCGTGCTCTATCCGGTTGCCTCTCTACCAGCTCCGGACTTCTCCTTTCATCCTTGCCCTTTTTGCAATACTTGTTCAGCTTTGTTAAACATTATGTCAATCGGAGCTTTTTTCCCTGTCCATAACTCAAAGGAAGCCGCGCCCTGATATATTAGCATAGCTAACCCCTCAAGTATATTAGCTCCTGCAGTTCGTGCTGACCTTAATAAAGGCGTTTCCCGCGGGTTATATACTAAATCGTAGACTAAGGCGCTTTCTGGAATCAGTTCAGCGCTTAAAGGTGACTGCCCTTCCTCGGGGCTGTACCTCATGCCTATAGTAGTGCAGTTGACTATCAGATGGCACTGTTCCAAGGCCCTGCTTGAGTACAGATTCTCCCAAAGGAGAGCCGTGATTCTAGTTTGTGACTCTTCCGGGTTCACTGAACAGCGCTCAACATAGCGCTTTAAGCTATCTGCCAGCCTCTTGGCTCTTTCAGAAGTACGATTGATGATGAGAATTGAGCTCGCTTTCTGCTGCACCAAAGCAAAGCTCACAGCCTTAGCAACTCCCCCGGCACCCAGAATTACTATTTGCTTTCCTTCAGGGTTGAAATGCCCCTCTTTGTATAGTGCTTCAATGAAGCCATAGGCATCCGTATTGAAACCCAAAAGTCTGTTATCGGTTTTGACTATGGTATTGACCGCCCCGATCGAAGCTGCCAGGGCATCAACTTCATCCAACAAGGGTATTACCGCTTCTTTATATGGAACCGTGACGTTGGCTCCAGAGTTTTGAGCTTCTCTTAAGCTATCTACTACGCGTCGGAGCTCTCCCGGGCTTGTTTCCCAGGCCTCATAACGAGCGTCAAGATGATAGTAATCCAAGGCAGCTTGTTGAAAGTGAGGCGAGATAGAATGCTTGATAGGGTAACCTATGAGGCCGATTAACTTGGGCATGCTAGCGCCTCACGCTATCCAGGAAACCCTGGAGAATAAAGGCAGCAGCTATAGCATCTCGATGCTTTCCCCTGTTCTTTCTTTTTGTGCCAGCTTCATCCATTGACCGTTCAGCGGCTACCGTAGATAACCTTTCGTCCCAAAATTGTATATTTACATGATTGATATTAGCCGCCTTTGCCCGAGATAAAAGCTTCTCAACAAAAGCTGTTACTCTATCAGCCTGTTGGCCAGCATGACCACTTAAAGAGTAGGGCAAGCCAACTACCACATACTCTGCTGAGTATTGCTCAATAAGCTTAAGAATGTGGTCTATAGTTGCTTCTTCATCCCTACCACCAGTAACACCCAGCGGGAGAGCCACCACGCCTTGCGGATCGCTCACTGCTATTCCAGTCTTCTTTTCTCCTAAATCTAGTCCTAAGCTGCGCACTTTTACCCTTACATTCCCACGCCTTAAGATGAGTTGCGGGCTATGATAAATCTCCCTTCAATCCCCTCTCATCGAGGGCAGGGAACTCTGCTTTGCTATGGCGCCTTTGACACAGATCAACGCCTCGTCAAGTTTGCTTATATCCTTGCCACCAGCCTGAGCCATAGTTGCCTTGCCACCACCACTACCACCAGTGACACTTGCCGCTTGCTTAATAATATCACCTGCATGAAACCCTTTGGATGTTAAGTCGGAAGTCACCATAGCCAGGAAATTAGGCTTATTATCGTAGGCTGTAGCCAGGATCACCACGCCGCTTCTGAGCTTGTCGCGTAAAACGTCGCCCATTTCTCTGAGTACAGGCATAGTAAGCGGCGGCACTTTCGCTACTAACACCGTTACTCCGTTAACTTGCTCTGCTTGCGCAAGTAGAGATTCCGCTACCCTCCTTGATAACTCCCTCTCCAACGATAATGAGCGCTTATGCTCTGTTTCCAACTCGCTGATCAGCGATCTCACTTTGCTCTGGACTTCCTCCAGCGGGCTCTCCAAGGCTTTAGCCATGCCTTGCAGGGCTGAAGAATATCTCCCTACTAAAGATTCCGCAGCTCGACCGGTGACTGCTTCGATACGACGCAGGCCAGTACCTACACTGCTTTCACCGGTCATCAGGAAGAGACCGATTTCCCCTGTTGACTTGACGTGTGTGCCACCGCAAAGCTCCTTGCTTATCGGTGGCTCGCCAATTTGTACTACTCGAACTATTTCTCCATACTTTTCTTCAAAAAAGGCTAGAGCACCTTCAGCAATAGCTTTATCGTGTGGGACATTCTTTACGTGCACTATTAAGTCTCGCCGTATCCATTCGTTGACTTGTCTCTGAATTTCGTTGACTTCATCTTGAGTTAAAGCCACCAACTGGGTGAAGTCAAATCTAAACCTTTCCGGCTCTACTAATGAACCTCCCTGACGAATGTTATGCCCCAAAACTTGCCTCAAGGCAGCCTGGAGGAGATGGGTAGCGGTATGGTTACGGGCGATATCGAGGCGACGCTCTTGGTCCACTTCAGCTTCGACGTCGTCCCCTACTGATATTCGCCCTTCAATAACCTCACCCTGATGGACTATCAGCTGGCTGCTACCCACTGTATGCCGGACGGCATTTGTGACGTTTATTCGTCCCTTTTCTCCAACAATTGCACCAGCATCGCCGACCTGTCCACCCATCTCGCCATAAAAGGGCGTCTCAAGTAATATCACTCCTACAGATTGGCCTTGAAAGACGGAATCTATCTGATTCTGCAACGATTCGCCTACAGGAACCAAGACCATTACGGTGGACTGGTGCTTAAGCGTTCCGTCGCCAACGAAACCCGTGCTACCAGGGATATGGACAACGGAAAGACTACCGTTCAGACCAACTGTCCCACCCACAGTGGTTTTGTATGTTGCCCTCGCTCTTTCTCGCTGCCTTTCCATCTCTGCCTCAAATCCTGCCCAATCCACGGATAAAGCTCTCTCTTTAGCAATTTCGGCAGTCAATTCAGGGGGAAAGCCATAAGTGTCATAAAGCCGGAATATCTCTGTTCCTTTTAGCCACTCCCCCCCTCGCTCCAAGGCTTCATCAACAAGCTTTGCCACCAAATTAAGCCCAGTATCTAGAGTGGCAATGAATTTTTCCTCCTCAGCTTTGATTACTTCGGTAATTAGCTCCCGGCTAGCCATGAGCTCGGGATAAAGCCGACCCATCTCATTAACGACGACATCAGAAATTTCAGCAAGGAAAGGCCTATCCAGACCCAACCTCTTCCCGAAAAGAGAAGCGCGACGCAGTATCCGTCGCAATACATACCCCCTTCCTTCGTTGGAAGGCATAACTCCGTCAGCAATCAGGAAAGCAACGCCACGCCCATGCTCAGCGATAATCCTGATGCCCCTATCGGTATTCTCATGCATACCATAATTCACATTGGCCAATTCACAAATCTGTCTTATCAAGGGCGAGAAAAGCTCTGTCTCATATGGAGAGGACCTGCCTTGAGTAGCCGCAGCAGTCCTTTCCAACCCCATCCCTGTATCAATATTGGGTCTGGGTAAACGGGTACGTTGTCCATTGCGGTCCTGATTATACTGGGTAAAAACCAGATTCCATATCTCTGAGAAGCGACCGCATTCACAGTTAGGTTTGCACTCAGGCTTACCGCAGCCCAATTCCTCCCCCAGGTCATAGTGTATTTCGCTACAGGGACCACAGGGGCCTGAGTCTCCCACCGGCCCCCAGAAATTGTCTTCTTCACCAAACCTCAATATCCTTTCAAACGGAACACCCACTCCCTGCCAATAGTTGAAGGCTTCATCGTCGTCCCTATAGATAGTTATCCAGAGCCGCTCTTGGGGGAGCTTCAGATACTCGGTAACGAACTCCCAAGCCCAGGAGATAGCTTCCTTCTTGAAATAATCACCCACGCTGAAATTGCCCAGCATCTCAAAGAAGGTGAGATGCTTACTATCACCAACTGAGTCTATATCAGTAGTACGGAAGCATTTCTGGCATGACGCCAGTCTCCGTCCAGGAGGCGCTTCCAATCCCAGAAAGTAAGGCTTAACCTGTACCATGCCAGCACTGGTAAGCAACAGAGTCGGGTCGTTATGAGGAATCAACGACGAGCTAGGGATGATCTTATGGCCTTTGTCCTGGAAAAAACCGAGAAAGACCCGTCTGATTTCGTCACCAGTCATTTACAGTTGTCCTCTCTGAATTCAAGTTGGACCAGATTTGCTATAGATGAGCATGCCCTCTAACCTCAACTATGCTAGCATAAACGTCACTATCGGGCAAAGAGCTTGGCTGAACACAATAATTCCGCCGGAGATAGACTCATTCGTTGGCCTATCGAATAGCACCCGTTCTTCCAGCGCCACTTCCAGACATGCTGCTTACTTCCCAGGCGCATTACCAAAGTACACTTTTGTATGAGGCCAAGGTATTTCTATACCTTCAGCATCAAAGGCTTTCTTCAGGCGAAGCCTCAACTCACCCATTACTGCCCACTGCTCGCTGGGCTTGACCTCACCCAAAATCTTGATTTCTATCCCCGAATCGCCCAGGTTATCCACCCTCAGCACCTGAGGAGCAGTTTTAATCACCTTGCGCCAGCGTTCATCTATCGCTAGCTCCTGGCCCACTTGGTTTATTACGCTTATGGCTTGGTCAAGGTCGGTGCCGTAACCCACTGAGATATTGAGATTGACCCGAGAAAAGTGTCTGGTGTAGTTGCTAGCTATCCTGACCTCGCCATTGGGCACATGGTGGACTATACCATCTAAGTCACGCAGCACCGTCTTTCTAAGGTTCACCTCCTCTACTAATCCAGCGATATCTGCCACTTTCGCTACATCGCCTACTCTGTACTGGTTTTCTAGGATGATGAATATACCGGCAATGATATCCCTTATCAAATATTGAGCGCCGAAACCGATTGCTATTCCAGCAATGCCAAAACCCGCTAAGATTGGGCCAATAGAAACCCCTATTTCAGACAGTATCATCATTATGACAACTACGACGATGAATATCCGCCCTACCCCAGTCAAAACACCTACCAGCGTATCTCTCCTTTTCTTGATGCCATCCTTGCTTTCCCCCCTGGTCGTGACCATGGTTCGGCCCAGTAAAGGAGGAAGAAGTTTTCTCAAGCCGAACCACAGCACAGCCCCAATTATCAGTATGATGACGATGCGGATGCCATGCACAACCAGCCAGTTAACTACAGTGGCCCAACTTAATTGGAACATCTGACACCTCCACACTCCGCCCTTCCTGCGGAGTCTAACCTCATACTATTTATTTTAGACATTTATTCACCTGCAACGTAGAACAGGCAAATCTAGCGCCAGAAATGTGCCGCTAATGAGGCACGAGCATCTCAATTTCGACAACTGCTTAGCTCACTTACTAGAAGCTCGACCGCCAGCTGGTCCCTGTATTTACCAGTTTTGATAGCCAAGTCAGCTTCCAAAACCATGCCATACGCTTCTCTTACCCGCTCAAGATCATACATGTTGGCTTGATGAAGCGTCTTATCCAAGCTGTACCTTGTAGGCAAGCCCAACCTATCTTGAATTTGCTGGTGAGACAGGCCACTGAGCTCCTTGCTGAGCACTATCAAGCGGAGTTGCCTGTTAATCATAGTCAGGATATGAGTCGGCGAAACCCCCTCCTGATATAGCCGATGCAACAATTCTTGTGCCGTCTTAGGTTGATTTTCAATAATTGCATCGACTAAGGGAAAGATACTAGCTTCCTGTACATGGCTTACCAATTGTCTGACATCGTCTTCACCGATAGTGCGTTCTCGGGTATAGATAAGCAGCTTCTGAATTTCACTATTCAGTGCCCACAAATTGCCCCCGATAAGTTCAGCTAGCAAATCGGTGGCCCGCGAGCTGATATTCCCATTTTCACTGCTTACTCGCAGTCGAATCCAGGCCTTGAGACTACTACCCCGCAATAAAGGGAATCTAGTTACCTTAGCTATTGAGCAAAGCTTCTTTAAGAGTGGATTATTCACGCTTATTTTGCCGTCACATAGTACTAGCACGGTAGTCTCAGGCACTCGCTCGGTATAAGAAGCCATGTCTTGCCATTTTACCGGCTCGTTTGCAGATTTGACGATGCGTTTGCCAAATTTGGATTTACTACGCCCTGGCTCAAAGCGCTCTAGCAAGCCATTGACTATTACCAAACGTTGCGGGGATAAGAAGGGAGCCACGTCGCAGCTTTGCCTGAGCTCACTTAGACTCAAGTGCCCACCGTCTAGTCTGACAGTGCTAGCCGCCAGCATATCCGGGTTGCCTAAGTCAGCCTTAATCCTCTCCAGAGCCTGGTAAAGAGAGAAGTCATCCTCGCCATAAAGAATATACAGCATTTGTGACTAATATATTACAACCACCCTTGTTAGCAAGATTTCTTTTTCATAACCTCATGTCTTCAAGTTTATGAACGCAATTTCTTCACACTTTTGGCTGTGCCCGGCCTTTTCCAGCCCAATATGGTCAGTAAATCGCCTATGACCGCATCCCTCGCTGTCTCGTGTCTTAGAGGCAAGTCAGGGTTGATGCGATACGTGTTGCTCCGCCCCACTCTTCTACGCTTCAAGTAACCAGCAATTTCAAGTTCAGCAATAATTTTGTGTACAGTTCTCTCCGTGAAGCCCAATGTGAGAGCGATGTCACGAGTAGTGCTGCGTGGATTTCTGGATATATGGCTGAGAATCAGGCCATGCTTGGTAATGAAAGTCCACTCTCCCATTGGACCCAGCTTTCCTATAATATTCGAATTCTTTCTTTTGAAGACCCGCGAAAATGCTTGACGAGACAAAAAGGTGGCAGCATAATTTTTCCAGAAAAATAATTCATAATTATTATCTCACATCACACGTCCGATAGATGAGAATAGCAATAGAATAGCAAGTTCTCGCATATTAGTAAAGGCTTCAGAGCTAAACGCCATTTCGAACTTTTCACCTCTGCCCCCACTGTCTCTTTGGAGCTACAAACACATATTGCTTGCAAACAGAGCTGGATTGAGGAGCTTAGAAGCGCTCACAAGAAGCCCGCTGCTTCTGGGCCTGGCACCAACAGCCCCAAGTGATTAGTCCTCAAGGTAGATAAAGCAGAGATGAAGTGTGGTATAGTTATAGCCATGAAGATTGCCATTGTTGGACTGCCGAAGAGTGGCAAGACAACTGTCTTTAATGCCCTAACGGGCGGGCAGGCTAGGGTAACCCCTTATAGCTCGTCATTGGCCCCAAATATAGGCGTGGCCAAGGTGCCTGACTCCCGATTATTAACGCTAGAGAACATATTCAACCCTAAAAAGACGGCCCCCGCGGAAGTAAGCTATGTTGATATTGCGGGATCGGTTAAGGCTCTTTTGAAGGAGGAGATAGGGGGAGAATTCTTAAACTACTTAACTACCGCTGACGCTTTGCTCCAGGTAGTACGGGCTTTTCAAGACGAAGGAATTCCGCATCCCGCCGGAAGCATAGATCCTAAACGAGATATAGCTGCTTTGGACCTAGAGCTAACATTCTCGGACCTGGCAATTATCGAGAGAAGACTCCTCAAGCTGGAGCTAAGCTTAAAAGGAGCCAAGACGTCGGAGCGCGAACAGTATTTGAGGGAACAAATCTTATTGCAAAAGATTAAGACAGCTTTGGAAAAAGACATGCCCATAAGGCAGCAAGAGCTTAGCAAAGACGAACTGCAGGCGTTATCCAGTTACCAATTTCTTACGGCTAAACCTGTCTTGGTGGTGCTTAATATTGGTGAAGAGCGATTAGCAGATGGCTCACAATTAGAGGCTGAGATAAGCTCCCTCCACCCTCAATTCGCTGTTGCAGCTCTATGCGGTAAACTGGAGATGGAACTGGCTCAATTCAGCGACGCTGAGGCTAAGCAATTCCGTGCAGCTATGGGCTTAAGCGAGCCAATGCTCGACAAAGTTATCGGCCTCTCCTATGATCTTCTGGGACTGATTTCATTCTTCACAACAGCCTCCGGTGAACTAAAAGCATGGACTATCTCCAGTGGCACGATTGCGCCAAGCGCAGCAGGGAAAATTCATTCCGACATGGAAAAAGGATTTATCCGAGCCGAGGTGATTAGCTACATCGATTTGGAGAGCTGCGGAAACTTATGTGAAGCACGGAGAAGAGGACTCCTTAGGACAGAAGGCAGGACTTATATCATACAGGATGGAGATATAGTCACCTTTTTATTCCACGTTTGAATCGAGTACCCGAAGCTAATTTAAGGAGTGCATGGCCGCCTGCGGCGCGTCTATCTCCTAATCATCATCCCAAACGGTTGAATAGAACAACCCTGTTATTTTAGAACGGGAAACGATGCTCTTAACGTGATCCCCATTTTGCCTTATCCAGGGCTTCGAGCGCTTATCAGTAATGAGCCACTGATTAAAGAGGGTGCTATAAAAGCTGAGCGCAGGGGGCCGCCGAGTTAAGATGAGTCCCGTAACCGATCCCAACGAACGACGCATTGTTAAGTCAAAGCTCGGAATTGGTGAACCGAAGAGCCTTACCCTTTTGAGCTTCGACAATTTCTCGGAGCAGAAGCTTGACATCGCCTTGCGAGGCAAGATTGAATTTGGCTACCGAGATGCCAAGGCCTACCTTCAATGACCACGCACTAGCAGGCAGAGCTTTGAAAACATCCTCATCGGTCAAATCATCTCCTATTGCTAATATGAAGTCCCAATCCTTTCTGGAAATCCATCGCAAAGCTGCCCGCCCCTTGTCTATGGCAGCATTTTTCACTTCAACTACCTTACTACCCTCCAGAACCTGAAGGTTGAGATTACCTGTAAGGTGCAAGAGGTCATTTACCAGCTCTCTTGCTCGCAAATCGCCCAATCGCGGGTCAGCTTCCCTGTAATGCCAGGCAAGAGAAAACTCCTTCTCTTCAATAAAGGAGCCGGGCGTTCTACGTACGTATACCTCACAGATTGGACGCATTGTCTCTTTCCAGTCGCTGACCAGATATTCTAGTATCTCCCATTCCTTGCCTCTTTCCTTAATCCAGGCGCCATGTTCAGCAACTAACCCCATATTCAGACGACCAAACCATTCCCCGAGACAATCTTTGTCGCGACCACTTATGAGCACGACTTCATTTCTAGCGTCCTGAGTCAGTTCTTTAAGCAAGTCCAGAATCTCAACTGTTGGTATTACTTTCTGTGGCTTCCCCGCAAATGGAACAAGTGTGCCATCGTAATCCAGCAAGAATAGTCTCTGATCGCCCTTCTGAAAATCGCTGAATAATCTCTTTTTCGCCTCATGATGCAATATCTTTGCTTCCATCCTGTCCTGGACTTCTCTGGCGCAGAGCAATTTATCCACAAACTCGTCTGCCCACCGCTTCACATCATAATCCTCAAGGCGTTCCTGCATTACCCTGATGCGACGCATCTGCTCCTCTTCGGGCATGATTAAAGCCTGCTCTAATGCCTGGACAATTTCCTCCTCATTATTTACATTGATTATGATTGCCTCACCCAGTTCTTTCGCTGCCCCAGCTGTCTCACTAAGTACTAAGACTCCTTTACCTTCTGTTTTAGTTGCTACATATTCTTTGGCTGTAAGATTCATTCCATCCCTTAGAGGGGTGACCAGCGCAACATCTGCCATGCTATACATAGCAACAAGAGAGCGCGAAGGCAAAGAGCGATACAGGTACCGAACGGGTGTCCAGCCAATGAATCCATACCTTCCATTAATTGCACCTACGAGTTCATCAATCTGTTTCTTCAGCAGAGCATAATGGCCCACCCTAGTACGAGAAGGGACTACAGTTAGTATTAGAACGACTTTCCCTCGATACCGTGGCTTCCTTTCCAGAAAGAGGTTAAGAGCTTCCAATCGCTCAGGAATACCTTTACTGTAGTCGAGTCGGTCTATTGACAGTATTACCTTACAATCTCCAAGTTTCTTGCGAAATTTGCTTACCTGTGTCCGCACTTTTCTAGAGCGTGCATTGCTAGAAAATCTCTCATAGTCTATCCCCATCGGGAATTCATCTGCTTTGACTACACGACTGGCCGTGGTGATTTGTCCCATGACTACCTCATAGCCTAATAAGCGCTGCACGCTGTCGATGAAATGCCGTGTATAGTCATAGGTATGAAAGCCCACTAAATCCGACCCCAGGAGTCCATCCAGAATTTGCTTACGCCACGGGAGCAGTCGGAATATCTCAAAGGATGGGAAAGGAATATGACTGAAGAAACCTATTGCTCCCTTTGGTAGTCTTTCCCTTACAAGCTTTGGCAGCAACATTAAATGATAGTCGTGTATCCAGATAATGTCACCTTCTTGTGCTACTTCAAGAACGGCTTCGCAAAAGGTCTCGTTAACTCGCTGATAGGTTCGCCATAGATCTTTGTCGTACACTGCATACTGGGCGAAATAATGAAAAAGTGGCCAGATAGTTCTATTGCAAAACCCATGGTAGTAATCTTCGATATTGTGTTCTGATAGGAAAACAGGGTGGCAATTCTCCGACAGTAATCTTGCTTCGATATCCTTCTCCCGCCCCTCTATCTTTTCATGAGCAATCCCGGGCCAGCCTATCCAGATGCTATTACGTGATTTATAAAATGCCCCCAAGCCAGTAGCAAGACCTCCAACCGAAGGCTCAAAGTGCAGTTTCCCCTTTATATTCTGAACACTGATAGGCAGACGATTCGAGACTATTAGCAAGCGTGGCACGATGGTTCACTCTCTCTAAATAAGGTACCGACTGAACCAATTGTACTGCATACTTGCCCTTAGCTCAACCCATAAGCCGATTTAGCTACACTCATTGATTGAGCTCGTTGGGCTCAAATGCTATAATAGGTGCATGCAACTTTTGCCCTATCGTAATGATAGTTCGCTTCCTTAGGCCATGACAGAATTTTCCCTCTAACCGAACGCGTATTCTGCAAACACTCGAAGTTAATAGGCTTGTTCAAGGAGAGAATACTTATTACACGTAGGGCAGAGGCCAGGCTTAGCAATGGTTGACCTCGACAATCTTCAAATTTACCAGCAGCTTGATACATCGGGGATGCTTAATCATCTGCACAAGTTCCCTGAGGAATGCAAGAACGCGTGGGAAAGAGTCTTGAGCTTTGACCTGCCAAAGGAATATGCTCAAATAGATAAGGTTATTATCTTAGGGATGGGTGGCTCTGCCATTGGGGGAGCGATAGCACGCCGTCTTGCTTTGGCTGAAAGCGAAACTTCTGTGTTGGTCTATCAGGATTATGGCTTACCTTCACTAGTCGACGCAGACACTCTGGTTATTGCTTCAAGCTACTCCGGTAACACAGAGGAGACTTTATCCGCCTTCACGGAATCGCTCAAGACCCCAGCTAAAAAGCTCGTTATCACTGCAGGTGGCAAGCTGAAACGTCTGGCTCAGAAGGAGCGTGTCCCCGTATTTTCCATAGATTACGAAGCTCCTCCAAGAGCGGCTTTCCCCCACAGTTTCATACCCCTGATCGGCATTTTCCAAAAACTTGGCCTGCTCAGGGACAAATCAGAGAGCATGCAAGAAGCACTACGGGTATTAAACAAGTTATCCGGGGAACTTGTTGAAACCTGCCTCCTGGTTTCTAATCCGGCGAAGCAGTTAGCTACTAAACTGTGGGGGCATATAATAATAATTTATGGTGCAGAGATACTCTCAGAGGTAGCTCAACGCTGGAAAGGCCAGCTAAACGAGAATGGCAAGACATGGGCTTTCTGTGAACTTTTCCCTGAACTCAACCATAATGCGGTAGTAGGTTATGAGTTCCCATCACAGGCAAAGGAGAAAATTTTTGTGGTCTTGTTGCGTTCCGGCTTATTCCATGCGCGAATTCTGATGCGCTATGAAGCTACCGCTAAGCTAATGGCCAGAGCAGGAGTCAACTATGAATTCGTCGAACCCTCAGGGGCAAGCACCCTCGCCCAGATGTTGAGTCTGGTCTTCTGGGGAGACTACCTCAGCTTCTATTTAGCTATGTTAAATGGAATTGACCCGACGCCGGTAGACTCCATAGACTTTGTTAAGAGCTACCTGGCTCAGTTATAGCTGTGAGTAATTAAGCCAAGACTTTAGCGTCGGCTTCACAAGCTAGATAGGCTGAACTGGAAATAGCCGGAAACAGGCAGTATCAGACGGTAGCTATGGCAGGGCTTACGACGAAAGCATTGATCTTATGTGCCGGCAGGGGAACAAGGCTCAGGCCTCTAACACATACTACCGCAAAGCACCTCTTGCCTGTCGCTAACAAGCCGATATTGTTTTACATTTTAGATTATGTTAGAGCGGCTAGCATTACGCATATAGGCATCGTCGTATCGCCTGAGACGGGTAACCAGATTAGAGAAGCTGTGGGTGACGGGTCGAAATGGGGTGCACATGTCACCTATATCACACAATCAGAGCCGCTTGGTCTGGCCCATGCTGTGAAGGAGGCCCGGGATTTCCTCAGCGACTCCAGCTTCCTCATGCTGCTGGGTGATAACCTTAGTCAGGGTGCCGTCACAGACCTTATCAGCCAGTTTAACAGTGACAACCCCGATGCCCTTATACTTCTTAAAGAGGTGCCCGACCCCGAGGCTTTCGGCACAGCTGAGCTTAACGAAAAGAAAGAGGTGATCCGTGTGGTTGAGAAAGCCAAAGAACCAAGAAGTAATTTCGCCATAGCAGGCATATATCTCTTCACCGCTGAAATTCATAGCGCTATAGCCCAGATCAAACCCTCTCGGCGCGGTGAACTGGAGATAACCGATGCGATACAGAAACTACTCGAGATGGGCAAGAAGGTTGACAGCCACATTCTCGACGGATGGTGGGTTGACACCGGTACCGGCGATGACCTCCTAAAGGCAAACCGGGTCATTCTTGATGACTTTCTTGAGCGCGACATCGCAGGCACTGTTGACTCCCTCAGCCGGATCACGGGAAGAGTGCAAATTCAACAGGCGGCAGAGGTGGCAAATAGCACTGTGAGGGGACCGGTATCTATTGCGGAGAATTGCCGAATTAAGAACTCTTTTGTCGGCCCATTTACCAGCATAGGCCCGGGGACGGTGGTAGAGAATACTTCTGTGGAGCATTCTATCATCCTGGAGAATTGTCACCTCCGTCACATTCAGCACCTGGCCGATAGTATCATCGGCAAGAACACCAAAGTGCTTAAAGGGGAATACAAGTCCAATATTACAAACCTTGTCATTGGTGACGACGCTAGAATCAGATCGTAAGGAGGAAAACTTTATAGTTCGGAATGAATTACTGTGCTAACTGCGGTATAATTTCGAAGTTGCAGCTATATAGAACTGGGGTTCTCGATGACAGATACAGTCAAGATTGACTCCGTCTTGCCAGATGGAACGGTGTACAGTAAGAGAAAGAGCTTCTGTCCCTTCTCCACACATCCTTTGGAAGACTATGTTCCCATCGTTGGCACAGAGAAAATAGAGAGATTGCAGAGAGCGGCTCAACCGCTAAAAGGCTTGAAGTTAGCGGAGCTAAACTCAAGTGCCCAGGGTGGCGGTGTGGCAGAAATGCTCCACAGCTCTATACCTTTCCTCAATATGCTGGGAATAGATGCTGAGTGGAAGATAGTATCCGGAAACAAGCAGTACTTCGAAGGTACAAAGATGCTGCACAACCTACTCCAAGGCGGGGAAGGCTCCTTCACTACAGAGATGCAGCATACCTACTTTCGCACCCTTGAAGAATGTGCCAATGATCATTTGATCGACTACAACCCGGACATCGTGCTGGTTCATGACCCGCAGCCACTTGGCTTAACCTCCTACCTAAAGAAAGCCGGGGAAACCTGGCTTTGGAGATGCCATATAGACATTGAAGAGCCAGCCTTAAAGGCTAACCCTGGCCTATGGGAATTCATCACTAGGCTGACTGACCCATACGATGCAGCTATATTTTCGGCAGCCCACTATGTTGTTTCATGCTGGCCCATGCCCAAGTTCATAATTCCCCCCTTCATAGACCCTCTTTCTGAGAAGAACAGAGAATTGACCCCGCAAGAGATAGAGAGAGTCCTGCTAAAGTACAATATAGACCCTAAGATTCCGATGATCACCCAGATTGGAAGATTTGACCCCTGGAAGGGAATAGATAGGACTATTGCCACCTACCGACGGGTTAGGGAGACAGAGAAATGCCAGCTTATACTGGCAGGTGGTTTGGCCGCTGACGATCCAGAAGGAGAGAGAGTTCTGGCTAGAGTCTACGATGAGACGAAGGGCGACGATGATATTCATGTGCTCAATCTTTCTATGGTAGACCGTCTGGAGAACTGGGCAGAGGTAAATGCTTTACAGCGAGCGGCGAGCGTGATAATGCAACCATCGACTAGAGAAGGGTTCGGGCTCGTGATTACTGAAGCATTATGGAAAAGCAAGCCCGTCATAGCTGCCGAAGTAGGTGCCATACCTCTACAAATCAGGGATGACGATACAGGTTACTTTTACAGGACGGCACGCAAAGCTGCAAAGAAGGTTGCACGTTTGTTGCAGCACCCGGAGGCAGCCGAGGAGATGGGTAGGAGAGGCAGGAAATATGTAGAAGACCATTTTCTCCTCCCCGACCGCATTGCCGATTGTCTCATGGCCATGAACATGACTAGGAATGCAGCTACAAATGGGAATCTTTGCAGTGAATGCATAACCAGCTTTCACCCTTGGGTCAAGCTAAGCAAGCGCGGTAAGAAGAGAATATGCGCTTGGTATTAGCTGTGTAAGATTTAACACCGCCTCTGATACTCCCGTTGAGTTGCACGCTTCCTTCTACCCGCACGTCCAGCAGGTATTCCCATCCTCCGTGCATACTGCCAGTGTAGATTCTTTGACAAAGCTCCAGGCGACCATCTCCAGGAATGTCAAGATACCAAGTACAAACTCGGCAGAGCTGTTTACCAGTTACTCCCCCGATTTCGGGCAAAGATTGTTGAGGCTGCACAACTGTGTTTTGGGCCGTTACTCACGATTATGCCTGACCAAGAATGATCAAATGCCCACCCCACAGAGCAAAACCTATTGCTTTTCCCTTCTGACTTGTTTAAGATTAATTCAGTAGACTAGGAAAGGAGGTTTGTAAGCATCCCGTTATCCGAGAAGGCCACACGGATGCTAAAGTGGAACTCTGCATGGGGCAGACAATTTCTAACAGGAACATTACTGCAAGTTGCAGCGAACGTTATATGTCGCAACGCGGCGCTAGAGAAGAGTACAGAACCTGTTGAGAGAACTGTCGCCTGTGCGGCTATCAAAGATAAAGCTTAGTCGACTTTGCCTTTGAAATATTATGAAGGAGGCTGATATGGCTGCAGGAAGAAAAGGTTTTTTGGGCTTTATTGGTTTCTGGGCATTCATCGCGGGTCTTATCGTTGCTGTTGTTGGCGGTATCGTGAACCCGGAAAGCACAGCGATTGTGGTCGTCCTCATCATACTGGGCCTAATCGTGGGTTTTCTGAATATTTCTGCCAAGGAGATGCTGCTTTTCCTCGTTGCAACTATCGCTCTCATAGTGGTTGGCAGGGTATTTGAACCACTGAGCGTGTTGGGAATCGGCAGAGTACTCGACAACATTCTCAGTTATGTAGCAACTTTAATGGCACCCGCCGCAGTCATTGCTGCAATAAAGACTTTGTGGACGGTTGGCAAACCTGGAGAATAGAGCGAATATAAACGCCAAGAGAAACAATCAGTTCACAAAGATGGCTAGGCCAGAATACATCTTATAGCTAGACTGCTATATGATGCGTTCTGGCCTGTCGAGTCCTCTTGTCATCGGGTAATATACATCAGGTCATTCAGCCTCATTAGTGGGTCAAAGGAATGGACGAACTGTGAAGCCGCCTTCCCTGCATCGTCTGGCCCTGAATTATTTTTCCCTTGATCCAGTAGATCTTCGCAATCAATAAACGCCCCTTTCTCAGTTAACGCGGTAATGCGCCTGAATATGGCAAGCTGAGAAGGAGTAAGATTGAACAAATGACCTCCAGGAGTTGCAGGTTAGCTATCTCTAGACAGGCGAAAAATATTATGAACGGATATAGACCTCTTTGCGTTTCAGGAATCTCGGAAAATTAGCATCCAGCACCCTGGAGGAAGCTTGCCGAAACAATGGCATCCTGAATATAGCTGACACAGCCCTACAAGAATATGCGGCGTGAGGATGAAAGGCAAAGCCAGGACCTAAAATGTCACGAAAGCTCACACAGAAGGCAGCGGAGAGTATACACCCACAAGATGCTAATCCTCGCTACGACAAGGATGAGCAGGCTGGGCACAGAGGACAAGACGAAAACTACTATGGTTTGACACGGCACAACACTATATTGCACATTTAACTCAATTATGTTACATTACATGAGTTTATAGTACATATTATCGTGTGAAGTCAGAAATATGATAGAGAATGGTTTACTGAAACAACTTCTAGAGTCAGGTGCTCATTTTGGTCATCATACCAGCTATTGGCACCCCAAGATGAAGAGATATATCTTTACACAGCGCAACAGTATCCACATCATCGATTTGGAACAGACAGTTGTAATGCTAGAAAAAGCATGCACATTTGTCCAAGACCTGGTAGCCAGAGGGCAGAGCATACTTCTTGTGGGCACCAAGAAGCAAGCTCAACAAGCAGTACAAGAAGAGGCTACGAGATGTGGCATGAGCTACGTTAATCAAAGATGGTTAGGCGGTATGCTGACTAACTTCGCTACAATACAGACACGGATTGACTATTTGGTCCATTTAGAGGAGAAAAGGGAGAAGGGCGAGTTTGATTTTCTATCCAAGAAAGAGAGATTAAGGCTGGAGAAGGAAATTATGAGGTTGAATGCTCGAATGGGTAGTTTTAAGGAAGTGACTACTCTTCCGGGGGCTGTGTTTGTCGTGGATCCAATCAAGGATAAAATTGCTGTTGCTGAAGCTAGGAAGCTTAATATCCCTGTAATCGCTATTGTTGATACTAATTGCAATCCAGATAATATCGATTATCCTATCCCCGCTAATGATGATGCAATTAAGGGAATCAAATTGATTTGTGGCAAAATAGCTGACGCGGTAATTGAAGGCAAGAATGCGCTAGGAGCTGGCGAATTAGTTGCTGAACAGCAAGAACCTATTGAAATACTGGGCTCCTACACATTTGAGCCGGGAATCAGTGAGGAGCCTCAAGAAGACTTACCACCTTTGAATGAGGATGACCTAGAATGAAAGTCTCTGCCCAAGTAATAAAGGAACTAAGGACTAGAACAGATGCTGGTATGCTTGACTGCAAAGATGCTTTGGTGGAAGCAGGAGGTGATGCAGAAAAGGCAGTTGAAATCCTGAAATCCCGTGGCCTGGCAATAGCGGAAAAAAAGAGGGAACGTAGCACAGGTGAAGGAATAATAGAATCTTATATACATCATACCAATAGAGTAGGAGCCTTAGTGGAGTTAAATTGTGAAACAGATTTCGTAGCTCACACTAATGAGTTCAAGAAGCTTGCTCACGATTTAGCAATGCAGGTAGCCGCGACGGCGCCGCAATTTATAACCGCTGCCGAGATGCCCCCAGAAACAAGTGTAGACCCACAAATTGCTTGCCTGCTTGATCAGGCTTCCATTAGAGAACCTGACAAGACTGTAGAGGAAATCATTTCTGAGGTAATAGCCAAGGTAGGTGAGAACATAAGAATACGAAGGTTCGCTAGATTCGAACTGGGTTGTTAATTGCTGCTGTAGCTCAGCGGACTAATAAATTACAATATAGTCGCTAACGCTCGGACCTTTGGTGAAATCCTGCGATGGCTGCTGACATCCTTGGTGAACTGAATTTCAGAATGCAAAAGGCGGTGGACGGGTTAGCCACAGAGCTAGCTACTGTCCGCACCAGCCGAGCTTCCCCTGCTTTGGTGGAGAACATCATGGTTGATTACCATGGCATATCTACTCCACTCCGGCAGATTGCTACTATATCTATACCTGAGTTTAATTTGATCATTATTCAACCCTGGGATCGCACATCCTTAAACAGCATAGATAAAGCGATCCTGAAGGCAGATATCGGCCTGAATCCCGTAAACGATGGTAACATAATTCGGGTACTTATTCCGCCCCTTAGTGAGGAACGGCGCATAAAGCTAGCCAAGTTAGTATCTAAGAAGGTAGAGGAACGGCGGGTGGGGATAAGCAATATAAAACGGGACAGCATTGGAGAACTACGACAGATGGAGAGAAGCAAGCAAATGTCTAAAGATGAGCTCGAAAATACCATAACACAGGTTGACAAGATTACTGCCAATTTTATAGACAAAGCAAGCGAGATAGGACAGAGCAAAGAAAAGGAAATAAAGGAAGTATAAATGGGTTTGGGGTTCAGGGAAGAGCAGTTACATAAGGAGAATTGTACTTAATAAGCACATAGTCCGCGACTCAATGAACTATACTAAGTGGAACCTAGAGCGTGTGCATATCTTTGGTCTAGAGCGAAGCAACCGGACTAGTCGTATTACAGATATACTGCTGAAGTAGGCCATTCATAAGCAACTCTAAAAGCTCAACTGGCTATCTGGCTGGTCAGGCTGTTATTCAATGGTGGGCAACGATCCTTAGCAAACCCTACATAGCTTGAAAACTGTTAAAATAGAGCCGTGCTCAAGCAAAGAATCATCACTGCTGCGGTGGGCGTGCCCCTCATTATCTTTGCCATCTGGTTTGGTCACCCCTGGTTTACAGTTATAATAGCCGCGGTAGCACTGCTGGGCACCCTTGAGTTGTACCGTCTGGTCGGCAATTCCGACAAGGGATGCCCCTTAAATTATTTCGGTCTGGCATGGGCGCTAGCGCTTGTCTTGAGTCCGCACTACAAGAACGCTGGCATGCCAAGTGTCTCTGTGTTGCCCTTGGTTATCACTCTGCCGATATTGATTTCCTTGATCTGGCTAATATGGTGCTCTGCTCGTGAGAAGGCATTTCGTAACTGGGCATGGACATTAGCCGGCGTCTTCTATGTGGGCTGGATGCTAAGCTTTTGGCTCAACCTGCGTATTTTGGAGAGTGGGAGGGATTGGGTTTACCTAGCTTTATTCACTACTTTCGCCAATGATACCGGTGCGTTTTTCATAGGACGGGCATGGGGCAAGCACAAGTTAAGCCCGACCGTAAGCCCGGGCAAGACTTGGGAAGGGGCAGCAGGAGGTTTGCTAAGTTCTATTGTAGTCGCCCTAGTAATATCCAGGATCCCTTTTCTTTTTTCAAGTTCACCTTTGGAGTCCTGGCAACTTATCGTCCTTGCTTTTCTTGTTAGCATCTTCGCACAGCTCGGTGATTTGGTCGAGTCGGTTCTCAAGCGCAATACGGGGGTTAAGGAATCAGGCAAGTTACTGCCAGGGCATGGCGGTATCCTTGATCGCTTTGACAGTCTCATCTTTGTTGGGCCAGTGGTATACTATTACGTAACATGCATCATGTAAAGAAGATAGCTATCTTGGGTTCCACGGGTTCGATAGGGCAGCAGGTTCTGGAGGTGGTGCGGGCCTTACCTGATAAGTGCACCGTGCTAGCTTTAGCGGGAGGCAATAACTACGCGCTTCTGGAAAGACAGATTAGTGAGTTCCAACCCAAAATGTTTTGGTCCTCAGCTAAGGTGCACTTGGGCCACGGAGCAGAACTTATGTCTATGGAGGAAATGGTCAGCCACTCTGAAGTGGATATGGTTATCATAGCCACTTCGGGCAAAGCAGGGCTGAGCCCAACCCTAGCTGCTCTAAAAGCAGGCAAGACGGTAGCTTTGGCCAATAAGGAATCGTTGGTCATGGCAGGCGAAATCATCATTGACGCGGCCAGACGTCATCAAGCTCAAATCTTGCCCATCGATAGCGAACATAGTGCGATATGGCAGTGCTTGCAAGGAGAAAAAAACGAACCGCGAAGGCTTTTCCTGACCGCTTCCGGAGGCCCATTCTACCATCATCCTCAATCACAATTAAGCAAAGTGACCGTGGAGCAGGCTCTGCAGCATCCTATATGGAGAATGGGGAAAAAGATCACCATCGATTCAGCAACGCTAATGAATAAAGGACTGGAGGTCATCGAGGCACATTGGCTCTTCGCTATCCCGTTCGACAACATTGAAATAGTGATTCACCCTCAGTCCGTCATCCATTCTATGGTAGAGTTCATCGACGGGTCAATTAAAGCTCAGCTTGGCCTACCCGACATGAGATTGCCGATACAATATGCCCTTTCACACCCTGACAGGTGGCCCAATTCAGAATTGAAGTACCTTGATTTGAACAGCCTCCAAACCCTGGACTTTGAGCCTGCCGACGATAACAGGTTTCCTTGTCTCCAGCTGGCGGTAAGCGCTGGTAAAGCCGGAGGTACTTATCCTGCAGCGCTTTGTGCTGCTGACGAGGTAGCGGTAGAATCTTTTCTTACTAGACAAATCGCATTTACCGATATCCCAATAATGGTGCAAGAGACTCTGGAACGACATGATAGCATTTCCCGGCCATCCATAGACGAAATCCTGGCCGCCGATGCTTGGGCAAGGGAGTACGCTATGGGCCTTTGTCTAGAGCATTGCGACCACCCTCCTGCCATTGCCAAGAGCGGACTTACGAAGGAAGCTGCCGGGCTGCGCAAGCTCAAAGAGCAAGATAACAAATGAACGTTGTTCTGATTATTATCCTTTTTATCGTGTCTCTTTTCGTCCTGATCTCCCTTCACGAACTGGGCCATTTCTCTACTGCCAAGCGTGCTGGTATAAAGGTGGAGGAGTTTGGCATAGGGTTGCCCCCGCGGCTTTTTGGAATTAAGCGAGGGGAGACTATATATTCAGCTAATGCCATACCCTTTGGAGCCTTCGTGAAGATGGCTGGAGAAGATGACCCGTCAGTGCCTCGTAGCCTGGCGAGCAAAGGACCATGGACCAGGCTATTAGTCTACGCTGCTGGCCCGCTCGTGAATATCTTACTTGCTCTCATCTTACTTAGTTCCTTTCTGATGTTGCCTACAAAGTACGTAGCCGGGATAGGAGCTATGGTGCACTCGGTAGTGGCAGCTTCGCCTGCAGCAGAAGCCGGCATTGAGCCCGGAGATGTGATTCTAGAGGTCAACGACAAACCCGTTCGCACGTGGGCAGAGCTACAGAATCTGGTAAATGCCACCGAAGGGCAAGAAGAAATAACTCTGCTTCTGAAGAGAGACGAAACTCAGGATGAAGTCGGTTTGGAACCCGTCTTTGACCCTACACTGGAGCGGCGGACTATTGGTGTTCTACTGTGTTGGAATATAGTAAGCCAGGTAGATGAAGGCTCTCCAGCTCATGAGGCTGGTTTCAGGCCTCAGGACACTATCCTGACCATTAATGGACAACCTGTGTATAACGATGAAAGCATGTCTCACGCCCTGCAATCTATCAAGACCGGAGAAGAGATAAGCGTGTCCTTAATCAGAGCCGAGGAAGAGACCATTATAGAGCTTGATTCCATTCAGCAGATAGAGGGTATAAATCTACACTGGGTCGAGGGTACACGTATTGAGCAGGAGCGACTCCCATTATGGAAAGCGGTACACGCTGCAGGCAGCTATATTGTCTACATGCCACTTCTTATAGTAGATGCTATCCCATTGTTAAAAGAGGACCCTGGCCAAGCTCTCATAGGCCCCATAGGAGCTGGCCAGTTAACTATAGAATACGTAGAGTCGTCCGGTGTGAGTAACATACTGTTTATGATGAGCATCATTAGCCTGGGGCTCGCTCTGTTCAATTTTCTTCCTATTCCACCTCTGGATGGCGGAGGGATGCTGGTAGCATTTGTTGAAGGAATCAGGCGTGGCAAGCGACTTTCCACCCGAGCAGTGAAATTGGCATACACGATAGGTACCATCCTTCTAATTACACTTATGGTTGGCGTGACTTTCAATGATATCCTGCGTCTGGTCGGAGGCGAGGGCTTTGGACTATGATACAGCGGCGTAGTTCTATACCTCTAAAGATTGGCACAGTGACTGTTGGTGGTAACGCGCCAATTATAGTACAATCCATGACTAAGACTGACACCCGTGATATTGACGCTACTATCAAGCAGATTAAGCAGCTACAGGACTGTGGCTGCGAGATAGTACGGCTGGCGATTCCAGATAAGGAAGCGGCCCAGAATATTTCAGCCATAAAGAAGGGTACGTCACTACCGCTAATCGCTGATGTACACTTCGATTATCGTCTAGCCTTGCTTGCCTTGCAGGCTGGCATCGATGGGCTCCGTCTGAATCCAGGTAACATTCGAGACTCCGAGCAAATCACCAGGGTAGTAGCTGCTGCCAAGGAAAGAGAGATACCTATTCGAATCGGAGTGAACGCTGGCAGTTTACCGGGAAGCTTCGAACCGGATATTCCACTAGCCAGCAGGATGGTTGATGCCGCATTGGAGCAGGTAAGAATTATGGAAAACCTGAATTTCACTTTGATCAAACTCTCTCTTAAAGCGTTCGATGTTCCCACCACAGTCGAGGCTTATAGAATGGCTGCAGACAAGACCCCGTACCCCTTGCACTTAGGCATCACCGAAGCTGGACTCCCTCAAGCTGGAGCTATACGCAGCGCCGTAGGTATTGGCATACTTCTACATCAGGGTATCGGTGATACGATACGAGTCTCCCTTAGCGCTCATCCCTGTGAAGAGATATCGGCTGCTTATGAAATCTTGAAAAGTCTCGGACTGCTCCAGCGAGGTCCAACGCTTGTAAGCTGCCCTTCCTGCGGCCGAGCCGAAGTCGATGTCATTGCCTTAGCCGAGGCAGTAGATAAACGTCTGAAAATGATAAGCAGGCCGATTAAGGTGGCCGTTATGGGTTGCGTGGTCAATGGCCCCGGAGAGGCTAAAGATGCTGACGTGGGCCTCGCCTGTGGCAAGGGCAGGGGTGCTATATTCAAGAAGGGGGAGGTGGTCCGTACAGTGGACGAGAAGGATTTTCTCGAGGCTCTGATGACAGAAGTGAAAGAAGAGGCTGAGGTCTCAGATATATGAAAAAGCAGGAGACAGGCGCGGTTACCCGTCATAGTAGAAGCAAGGACTGTTAAGGAGGAAGCGAGATATGGAAGAGTATCCAATTACTATCGGCCTTGAATACGAAGAAAGACTGTCGCGACTAACCACGTTTTTCAGGTTTTTCATGGCCATCCCCCACTATATATGTCTGTATGGTCTCGGCATCGCTGCTGCGGTCGTCGTCTTTATCTCATGGTGGTCGATTTTATTCACGGCTCGATATCCTAAGTGGGCATTCAGATTTGTTAGTGGCTGTTTCCGCTGGAATACAAGGTTAGGTGGATATTGTCTCTTGTTAACGGACAAATATCCACCATTTAGCCTCGACTGATGCGGTCCACGAGTTTTATCTTGAGGGTAAGAAATGCGTTTCTCTAAGATTTTTGGCAGGACATTGCGACAAGCACCAGCAGAGGCTGAGAGCGTAAGCCATCAGTTGTTGCTCCGGGCAGGCATGATTGCGCAGCAGGCCGCCGGAGTCTATTCTTACCTGCCTTTAGGCCTGCGTGTGCTCAAGAAGATAGAAAACATAATTAGAGAGGAAATGGATAAGGCCGGGGGCCAGGAATTGATGCTGCCCGTGTTACAGCCTTTTGAACTCTGGCAGCAATCAGGCAGATGGCTCTCATTTGGTCAGTCTCTCTTCACCCTAACCGACCGTAGAGAGCATCGGCTAGTCTTAGGACCAACACACGAAGAGGTTATTGCCGACCTTGCCCATCGATACGTGCAAAGCTACCGTGACCTTCCCATGCTTATTTACCAGATACAGACTAAATTCCGGGATGAGCCCCGCCCCCGTGGCGGGCTACTCAGAGTTCGTGAGTTCATAATGAAAGACCTCTACAGCTTTGACGCTGATGAGACTGGTCTTGATGAAAGCTATCAGAAAATGTGCCAAACATATAAGAGTATTTATGCACGCCTGGGTTTACAGGCGGTGATGGTCGAAGCAGATAGCGGTGCCATAGGTGGCAAGGAATCCCATGAATTCATGTTTATTACAGAGAATGGCGAGGATGAGATTATATATTGTGCCAATTGCGGCTATACAGTCAATGTGGAGAAGGCCCAATTCACCAAGACCGGGCCAAATGACCAGACGCCATTTCCTCTTGAGGAGATAACAACACCGGGTTGCAAGACTATAGAGCAAGTGGCCAGTTTTGTCGGAGTGCCACCAAGTCAAACGCTCAAAGCTGTGTTCTATTCCGCAGACGGTAAATTCGTATTTGTTGTTATCAGAGGCGATCTAGAAGTTAACGAAACGAAATTAAGGAACACATTGAAGTGCTCCGAACTTCGCCTCGCTAACGACAGCGAAGTAATTGAGGCAGGCCTGGTAGCTGGTTCCGCATCGCCCATAGGCATAAAGGGGGCTAAGGTCGTTGCTGACGATTCCATAACCCTTGGCTCCAATTTCGTTGTCGGCGCCAACAAGGCAGGGTTCCATTATAAGAATGCAAACTACCCCAACGATTTTCAGGTTGACATCATAGCCGACATTGCCTTGGCTCGCACCGGAGACAGCTGCCCTAAGTGCGGCAGGAAACTCTCATCTGCCCGTGGCATTGAGGTCGGCCACGTATTCAAATTAGGCACATTCATTAGCCAGAAACTGGGCGCAACCTATCTCGCCCGGGACGGTTTGGTCAAGCCAATTGTTATGGGCTCTTATGGCATCGGGTTGGGTCGGCTCCTGGCTGCCATAGTAGAACAAAGCCATGACGACAAAGGCATAATCTGGCCACTTCCAGTTGCCCCCTACCATGTTTATCTTTGTCCCTTATACTCAGACAATCCCGCCGTTGCGTCAACCGCAGATAGCGTCTACCAGGACTTGAAAGACAACGGAACCGAGGTAATCCTGGACGACCGTGATGAGTCCCCGGGAACTAAATTCAATGATGCTGACCTTCTAGGAATACCTTTACGGCTGACCCTATCGCCACGGACCTTGAAAAAACAGAGCATAGAGCTTAAATGGCGCTGGGAGAGGGAACCACAGCTATTGCCGCTGGATAAACTAGGCCCTCAGATCAACGCGCTACTGAGAGAAAAATCGTGCTGAACGATTACTATCTGGAAGGTGGGTATGCGTACGATCACCACAGCAATCTTCGCCGGCGAGAAGGCTCCCGTCTATCCACCCGATAACATGGCTACATCAAATGCAACAATGGAGAGTCCCATGCGAAGGCATTGTTAGTTTCCCACAGGGCGAGAAAGAAGCCACAGCCCACAAGGTAAGGTTGTTGAGTCACTCTAGCCGTCTAAGCCACTGAGATAGCTATTGCTCTCCAAGAATTCTGCCATAGGCTTGCACATGAAGAGAATGAAGCAGCGATTTCATATCTCGCCGGGCCTTGTGCCCGCATCCCGAGAAAGTCGAAGAGCAGCAAGTAGGTAAGCTACTTTATGTCAAGCCCTTAGAGTAGCACCCAGTTGCTGACCCAGTTTCTCCAGAATCTCATGCTGAGTCTGGTTCACTTCCTCATCCGTCAGAGTACGGCTGGGCGATTGATATACCACCCTCATAGCAAATGATTTCCTACCAGCAGCTATCTGGTTACCGCGATAAAGATCAAACAGTGTAATGCCTGTTACTAAGGGGAAACTATCGATTATATCCTGCAATTGTTGATAAGTCACCTGCTCATCTACCACCAAAGCCATGTCTCTAGTTACACTGGGGAAGCGAATCACAGGCCGGTATTTTCTCACCCCGGTAAATCTGGCTAACAGTCTCTCTATATCAATTTCAATAAGATAGGCGGGCGCAAGAATTTCAAAGCTCTGAGTTACCCTCGGATGAAGCTCCCCAACTACACCAACTTTGTCATTGTCAATCATTATGTCAGCGCTCCTTCCAGGAGCTAAACCTTCATCATCGCTGGGAGCGAACTCTACATCTAAACTCAAGGAGTCTAATAGACCCTCCACAGTGCCTTTGGCATCAAAGAACTCAAGTAACTCCTTATCACTAAGCCAGGACAACCCTGTCCTCAAGCCGCTAAGTCCAGCACAAAGCATTTCTTTTTCCTGAGGCAGTTCTTTTCCCTGCGGCAGAAACACTTTGCCAATTTCAAATAGCCTTATCCCAGCTTGTTCATATTTCTCGTTATGGGACAAAGTAGCCAACAGACTGGCCCGTAAAGAGGTGCGCAGATATTCCTGCTCCCTCGTCATAGGATTAACTACTTTTAAAGCTGAAATCTCGGATTGAGGTTCTTGGGAAAGCTTCCGTAGCTGCTCGAGACCGGTCAAAGAATAGGTCAATATTTCCTGGAAACCACAGCCGGTCAGAAAACCGGACAGTCTTTGTTTCAAATCGCTTCGCTGTACTCGCAATGAAAACGCTGATTCCTGTGCCGGTAACGGAGCGCTAAGCCCGATCAGGGGAATCTTGTCATAACCAATAATGCGAACTACTTCCTCCACCAGATCAGCAGCAGACTTAATGTCGCTACGCCAGTAGGGAGTACGCACTGAGATTTGCGAAGATGAAAGCTCCTGAATATCGAAACCGAGAAGCCTTAGCACTTCGGTAATCTGGGAGCATTCTACTTCCATGCCTGAGAGTCGCTTTACCTGCTCGGCAGAGAGTAGAATCCTTGCTGGCCCCGATTTCCCGGGGTAAACATCAATTACGCCCTTGGCAGCTTCACCGCCAGCCAATTCCAGCAGCAACTGAGTAGCTCGCTTCAGAGGCGAGAGTGGTAATTCTGGATTTAACCCCTTATCAAAACGGATTGAAGCTTCGCTCTGAAGCTGAAGGGCAGCGCATCCCCGGCGAATAATAGCTTGGTTAAAATTAGCTGACTCCAGGAGAATAACAGTACTTTCATCCGTAACTTCGGTGTCTAACCCTCCCATAATACCGCCAACAGCAATAGCCTTTGCTTTGTCAGCAATTACTAAGACATCTGAATTCAGAGTACGCTTCACTCCGTCCAGACTGGTTATTACCTCACCATCTAGAGCCCGACGAATAACAACTTGTCCACCGCTGAGCTTATCATAATCAAAGGCATGCAGAGGTTGACCATATTCGAGCATCACATAGTTGGTAACATCAACAATATTGTTAATAGGACGCATACCATAGTCACTCAGGCGTCGTTGCAGCCAGATTGGTGAGGATGCTATCTTCACCCCTCTAATTAGGCTAGCACAGTATCTGGGACACAAGCGTGGCTCAACAATGTCGACAGAGACAAGAGAGTCAACCGACTCCTCTGCCTCTTCATAACGTATTCCAGGCAAGCTAAGCGGTTGGCCAGTGAGAGCGGAGATTTCTCTAGCTATGCCGACTACAGACAGGCAATCAGGGCGATTTGGAGTTATATCGAAATCAAGAATTACGTCGCCCAAATAATCGTTAAGAGGCATACCTTTTGGAGCCTCGAAAGGCAAGACCATTATACCTTCGTGCTTATCAGAAATAGCCAGTTCCTTCTCAGAACAAACCATACCCTCAGAAAGAATGCCGCGGATTTTGGCCGACTTTAACACAACAGTGTTCCCAGTGTGCCCATCTATAAGTCGGGTGCCTACCGGAGCAAAAGGCACCTTTTGACTCAGGCTGATGTTAGGAGCACCGCAAACCACGGTGACTTGTTGAGTACCAATATCGACAGTTGCCAGCGTTAAACGGTCGGCATTAGGATGGGGATTTAAGCCTACTACTTCACCTATTACCACATTGTCCCATGTGCCCCCCACAACCCTTACGCCTTTGACCTCGATACCAGCCATGGTTAGCCTCTCGGCTAGCTCTTTAGGTGAGAGCGCTATACTGACGTACTCTTTGAGCCACTTAAGTGAGGCTTTCATCTTGGGCTTCTAAGAACCTAGAATTGGTTTAAGAACCTCAGGTCATTGCTATAGAATAGCCGAATATCATCAATGCCGTAGCGAAGCATGGGAATTCGTTCCACTCCCAGACCAAAAGCAAAACCACTATAGATTTCAGGGTCAATATTCACTCTCTTGAGGACATCAGCATGAACCATGCCAGCTCCTAGTATTTCAAGCCAGCCAGTGTAGGCGCACAGCCGGCAGCCAGCGCCGTGACAAGCCAGACATTGGATCGCTACCTCCACCCCCGGCTCTACAAACGGGAAATAATCACAGCGAAAGCGTACCTTAGTTTCCTCACCGAACAGATAATGGCAAAACTGAAACAAGGTGCTCTTCAAATTAGCCATAGTGACGTTCACATCCACAACTAAGCCCTCGACCTGATAGAACATAGACTCATGCGTGGCATCGGTTGCTTCATATCTGTAAGTCCGTCCAGGTACTATTACTCTTATTGGTGGACGACTCTGTTCCATAATCCTGATCTGCATAGGCGAAGTATGAGTACGTAACAGCCTGGCCTTCTCACCCGACTCCGAGTCTATCCACAGGGTTGCAAACATATCCCGTGCGGGATGATGTTGGGGGATATTCAAGGCTTCAAAATTGTAGTAATCCCACTCCACATCGGGTCCTTCGACAACTTGAAAACCCATGTTCTTGAAAACGTCGCATATCTCCCCCAATGCCCGAGTGATAGGATGGAGTCTCCCGATGGGAACAGGGCGACCAGGTAGTGTGACATCCAGTTTCTCACGGTCAAGTAGAGAAACTACGCTCGCTTCCTGCAGCGCCCTTCGCTTTTCGGCAAAAACAAGATCAAGGGATTTCTTAATCTCGTTTGCTCTGGCACCTACGCCTTTCCGTTCGTCCAGCGATAGCTTGCCCAGGGAGTGCAGAATCCGAGCTAAGTTCCCTTTCTTGCCCAGATTGCGAACACGCCAGGACTCGAGATCCGCAAAATTGTCCGCTTTGTCCAGCTCATTAAGAGCCTTTAGCTGGAGTTCTTCGAGCTGTTCTAGCATTAACTGCCAATTTTCGCAAGCGTTGTTAATTTGGCAAAGCCCTCGGGATCCTTAATAGCCATCTCAGCCAGCATCTTACGATTTATCGACATATTTGATTTCTTTAAGCCGACCATAAGCTGACTATAACTGATTCCCTCAGCCCGAGCGGCCGCATTGATGCGTGCAATCCATAGCCGCCTGAAATCGCTCTTCCGCTCACGACGGTGACCGTAAGAATAATCCAGAGCATGAAGCATCGATTCATGAGCATCACGATATAGGGAATGCCTCGAAGCTCTATGGCCTTTGGTTAGCTGCAGTACTTTCTTATGACGTCTATGTGTGACTTTCCCACTTCTAGCTCGTGGCAATACTGTCCCTCCTTAACCTTAGTTCTCAGATGTAATCTCCTTAGGCTTCACAATACGGCATCATTATGAACGAGATTCCAAAGGGTATCCATTCCAAGACTCCTGTGCTATGCGTATGGCAGAAGCCTCTTTATGCGCTTCCTGTCTGAGGGAGATACCGGAATCATCTCATCATAAAGACGCTTGCTTCTAGGGGCCTTGCGGCGTCTCAAATGACTTTTGCCACATTTTGTACGTGTCAGCTTGCCACTGCCAGTCACATGGAAGCGGCTTGCTGCCCCTTTATGAGTCTTGAGTTTCGGCATTTTTTTTCGTCTCCTTGACCCCCTTAGTAGGTAGGGGAGATAGAGTTAAAGCTATATTCCTTGCATCTCTAGCAGGGTGGTCGCTTACCACAGCTACTTCCTTCAAAGCGTCGCTGACTCTTCTTAACACCCGCCAACCGGACTCAGGGTAAATGACCTCACGCCCTCTAAATCTGACTACCAGCCTTATCTTGCTACCTTCCTCCAATAGTTTTCTCACTGTTCTAATCTTTGCCTGCAAATCATGCTCTTCAATTTTCGGCCTTAGACGGACCTCCTTGAGTAACCCGACCTTCAGGCTCTTCTTCTGCTTCCGTTCCTTCTTCGTTTGCTCATATTTATATCTGCCATAATCAAGAAGGCGACATACAGGTGGTACTGTCGTCGGCGATACCGCTACCAAATCAAAACCGTGCTCCTGGGCAATCTGTAACGCTCGCAAAAGAGGTACAACACCCAACTGTTCCCCATTTTCCCCTATAAGCCGTACCTCCCTAGCTCTAATTTGCCTGTTAATCGGTAATTCTTTGACTATGCTCCCCTACTCCCTGAAGCAGTTTAAGACTTCGCCTCGACAGCTGATTTTATTCTATTACTGACCTGTAACAGCGATTCTAAACCCAAGTCCTCCCCGCTCCTCAACCGAACCGATATCTTCGATGAAGCCAATTCTCTATCACCGACAACAAGTATATACGGAACCTTGTCCAATTGAGCCTCTCTGATCTTCAAATTCATTCTCTCAGAACGGTCATCCACCTTCAGTCGGATGTCTTCTTTCTTAAGCTCATTCCCTACCGTATAAGAATAGTTCACGTGACGATCCGCTATAGGAATCAATACTGCTTGAACCGGTGCTAGCCAAGCAGGGAAAGCGCCACCGTAATGTTCTGTGAGGCAAGCCATAAAACGCTCCATACTACCCAGGACTGTGCGGTGTATCATTATCGCATTATGCTCCAAACCATCCTCGCCAATATAGCAGACATTGAAGCGTAAGGGCAAGTTGAAGTCAACTTGGACGGTAGGTCCTTGCCAGCTGTGCCCAATAGCATCTTCGAGCTTAATATCAATCTTAGGTCCGTAAAAAACTCCTTCCCCAGGGTCTATCTCGTAAGGCAGTTCTAGCTTCTGTAAGACGCGCTTAAGGGATTCCGTAGCTTCCTCCCACATTTGGAGAGTGCCAGCATATTTTTCCGGGCGTGTAGACAACAGCAACTCATAACTGGTAAACCCGAAACTCGTCATCATGAATTGCGCCAGTCTTAGGACTCCTGCAACCTCCTCCTCAATCTGGTCAGGGCGACAAAAGATGTGAGCGTCGTCCTGAGTGAATCCCCTCACCCTGGCCAGTCCATATAACACGCCAGCTCGTTCATAGCGGTATACTGTACCTAATTCAGCATATCTCAAAGGCAAATTGCGGTAGCTCCGCAATTGACTCTTATAAATCAATATATGCCCCAAGCAGTTCATCGGCCTCACTATATACTGCTGGCCCTCGACTTCCATTGGCGAGTATAGATAATCGCGATAGAAATCCCAGTGTCCGCTGATTTTCCATAAATCCAGCTTGGCAATATGAGGCGTATAGACGATGTCATAGCCTCGCTTAATGTGCTCCGCCTTCCAAAAATCCTCGATAATCTGTCTCACCATAGCACCTTTAGGATGCCAGCAAATCAAGCCAGGACCAATCTCCTCATGAATGCTGAAAAGGTCAAGCTCCCTGCCAAGCTTCCTGTGATCACGTTTGGCAGCTTCAGCCTGGCGAGATAGATAATCCTCAAGGTCCGCCTCAGTCTCAAAAGCCACACCATAAATTCTCTGCAGCATAGGGCGTTTTTCATCACCCCGCCAATATGCTCCAGCTACATGAGTTAGCTTGAATGCCTTTAATTCGCCAGTAGAAGCTATGTGAGGCCCACGACACAAATCCGTGAACGAGCCTTGCTTGTAGACGGTTACTGTGGTATCAGGCAGATCATCAATCAGTTCAAGCTTGTAAGGCTGAGCGGCAAAGAGGTGGCGTGCTTCTTCTTTGCTCACCTCTTCTCTGGTGAATGGCATATTGGCATCGATAATTTCTATCATTTTGTTTTCAATTATAGGCAAATCCTCTGACGTCAGTGATCTGGGCAGGTCAAAGTCATAGTAGAAGCCATTCTCGATAGCTGGACCTATAGCGAATTTAGCTCCGGGGAAAATGTATTGTACTGCTTCCGCTAATATATGGGCAGCAGAGTGACGCATCACATCCAGTTTCGTTTCTTTAGCCATCGATTCTTAATTGACTCTCCGCTAGGTATTCCTTCGCGAATATATTCCATAATGTGGATAATTCAATACTGTGGCAATACCATTACCCGATGGTGGGCGATACTGGATTTGAACCAGTGACCTCTGCGATGTCAACGCAGCGCTCTCACCACTGAGCTAACCGCCCCCGAAGCGATTCTAGCAAACATCTCCATGTGCGTCAAACCTTTGGTAACTCTAATAGAATTGAAGAACACATCGTCGTCGGGCGGGTTAGAAACTAAACATTGGTTGATCAGCAAAAGAAATGTGACAGCCGCCTGCCAAACAACTATTTGTGCCTATTCTTTACCTCGTAGCCTGACGCTGCCAGTTATATCGACCCGAATAGGTTGGCCACACTTGGGACAAGATAATTCTATTGCAACAGGTCTCTGCATCACTCTTTCCACAAGCGATGTTAGCACTGTATCCAAATTATCCAGCCTCTCATCCAACATATTGAGGCGCTTGGTGATTTGCTCTACGTCCTGCCCCCAGTCGCCTTGTGCAGTTCTAACATTCTTATTCTGTGAAACCAACTTATAAACCCTTCTCCACGACGCCTAATGACTCTAGCTCGGCTCTATCTTGTTGTACCAGCTTATCTACCTGCTCAGCGACAGTCCGCTCCAAGTATTTGCGAAATGATTCACGCGCCGCGGGCGACGACCGCACTGCTTCCTTAACTTTCTGCCACTCATCGGCGATGATTTCGCTTATCTGCTCGGCACTTATAGGTTGTTTACCTTGCCACAGGTCTTCTATTCTATCCAGAACTCTAGCCGCCATAGCCCTCTTAATACGGTCAAACGAGAGTATTTCGCCTGCGGCATATGGTTGCCCTGCCTTTCTTTCTGTCACTTTATATCTCCTCCGTCAAGGCTTATTTACTACTACCATCATAAAATCTACTAGCAGGGTTTGTCAAGGCAGCACTCCCCGGCTCGTTCGCTTTGTAGATTGACACCATCAGCTGCCAAGCGCGATTACTGGCTGATTGAGGAGTGGCAATACTGCTTTTATTGCTTCTTACCATATGGTATTATAGGAGATGCTTGGAAGCGCTCCAACGTGGAGGTTTGCTATGAATGAGCAAGAAGAAATAAAGATTAGACCCATCAAGCTGGAAGATCTTCACTCAATACTTTCCATCGACAGGGAAATAAGGGCGGTGGGGAAGGCCATCACTTACTCTAATTTGACTGTTGAATATGTGTTATTTGCTGGCTGCGGAGCACCTCCCCAGCAAACCCCGGCTAGCTATGTACGTTCTATTTGCGCAGATATAGCGCCACTGGCTAACTATAGCTTTGTGGCCGAAGTAAATGGCGAACTCTGTGGCTTCATTTTAGGCCAGGTGGCATGTCTGCGTGCGAGCGCCACCTGCTTAGGCACAATCCAAATGATAGGAGTCCACCCGGATTATCAGCGGCGGGGCATCGGCAGTAAACTTATGCAGGCGCTGGCGCATAAGTACCGCTCCGAAGGCATAAAGTCTATACGCATAGGAGTAGATTACCGGGATAAGAGCTTACTTGCTTTAGTGGAGCATGTTGGATTCAGTGTTGATCGGGTTATAGTCTACTCTATGGTCCTGTAAGCTATGGCTACGGCTCATCATTAATAGGTCCTTCAGTTCTACAAGCTTCCGTATTCTCGCTTTCTCGCTTAACCTAGCAACCATTACCAACTGAATTCACCAGATCGGGTATACCACCCACGACAGCAATACGCGGTCGCCGCCATTCTTCTTTAGATGACTCTGGAGCGTTTGAGTTACGGTCTATAACTCTTGGCAGTTAGAGCAACAACCCTAGAGGAGCTAATAACACAGCCCATGGCACTTTGAGCTATGAGCGGGTGGGGCCATATTGCCACTGTTTTCAGACCACCTGGAAAACATGGACATCCGTAGCTTTGAAGGTCAAGAAGACTTTCATCCCTTGCCTGAGGCCCATATCCAAAAAGGAACGTCTGGTGATTGCAGCAACAAAAGTTACACCTACATCTACCGTAATCCTTACAATTATCCCGGCGTCAGAGACGTCTTTTATCTCTCCCTGAAAGGAGTTCCTGGCACTTGACTCAATAGACTTCAGTGATACCAGAATATCTTCTGGCCTGATAGATGCATATACTTGCCCTTCCGTGTTGGCTGTGGATGTAACCTTCAGCCCATCAATGTCAACGTGAGCTACGCCATTGTCAATCATCGATTCTCCTCGGAAGAGATTCATCACTCCGAGGAACTCCGCAGCGAACTTTGAGTTCGGTCGTGTAAATACCTCATGGGGCTCACCTATCTGCACAATCTCTCCGTGATTCATTATCGCCATTTTGCTACCCAGCAAGAATGCTTCATCAAAACTATGAGTTACATGAAGCATGGTGGTATGAGTGGAACGGTGAATTCTCCGCAGTTCCTCTCGAAGTTTTGTCCTTGTCTCACTGTCCAAAGCACTCAGCGGTTCATCAAGCAAGAGTAGTTCCGGCTTTATGATTAGAGCACGAGCTATGGCTATCCTCTGCTGTTCCCCTCCACTTAATGTTCCCGGGTAACGATGCAATAGATGAGGTACTCCCAGCAGGTTAGCCAGTTCATCCACCTTATGACAGATTTCCTTCTGATTCAGTCTTCGGGATTTAAGTCCGTATCTGATATTCTGTTCTACAGTTAAGTGAGGGAATAGCATGTAGTCCTGATAAACCATACCGATATTACGCCTCCTGGCAGGCCAGTTGGTAATATCGTGGTTATTCAAATATACTCTGCCCTTATCAGGACGGTATATACCAGCTATCGTTTCCAGGAGGATAGTCTTACCCGCACCGGTTGGACCTAATATCATGAGATATTCGCCATCAGCGACCTCCAGTGATACACCCTTCAAAAAAAATTCACCCAGGTTCTTTGATATATCTTCAATCCTAACCATTTTTCTACTGTTTTTAGAAAGCACGAGCGAAACCACTGAATTTTTCGAAGATGAACAGTGAGATGAGTGATATTACAATCAGGATAGTAGCCGCAGCAATAGCCAGCGGCAGGTCACCAACCGACATGTTCAGATAAAGTGAAATAGGCAGCGTCTCTGTCAGTAACCTGGTAGCCCCGGCTACCATCAGGGCGGCCCCGAACTCACCTATTCCCCGGCACCAGGTTATTATGGTGCCAGCCATCAAGCCATCTCTAGACATGGGCAAGGTTACCCTCCAGAAGGCATCGGCTTCAGTGGAACCCAGCGTGTGCGCTATGTACTCATATCGCGGGTTTATCCCCTGAAATGTTGACCTCAGTACACGGAACATAAATGGCATATTAACGAAAAACTGGGCAAGGACGATGCCGGCCGGGGTGAAGACGAACTTGATTCCTGCTTCGGCAAGTCCTTTCCCAAACGAAGTAGTGCCAAAGAGAATCAGTAGACCAACTCCGGCAACCAGCGGCGGTAAAGCCAACGGTACGTCTAGTATTGTATTGAGCACATTCTTGCCCGGGAGACTATATCTGGTCAGCGCATAGGCCGCCGGCACGGACACAATGATACATAAGACCGTAGATATAACAGAGGTCACCAGGCTAAGTCTGATGGCGAATTGTATCTCGCCGCAAAGAAGGCTTTCTATCATAGTCTGGGGCGTAGTGTGAGTAACAATGCCTATTAGCAGAGCCACAATGAAGGCGGCTAGAACCAGACTGAACGCTGTTGTTATTATTCTGAATTTCGCTTCTCTAAGCCAACTCAAAATCTTCAAGGCGCTGTGGTATTCCTTTGTTTTGCTCGTACTGCCTTCTGTTGCTGCCGTGTTCATACCATCCTGTCCTCACACTAACCCTGTGATCAAAATCCGGGACATAGGGTTTAATGTCCAGAAGAGGCGTCCCATCAACAATATCAAGCTCGCCAATCGTGAGAATATTACCTTCAACACTATCCAATCGCACAACGGATATACCAACCGGGTTTGGCCGCCTGAAGTGCCGTATTGCAAAAATGCCTTTGCTTTCGTTGTCCAGGAAGGGTCTCGTCAACAGGGAGTAGCCCTTGGCCAAATGAAAGTGGTAAATGAGAATGAGGTGAGAAAAGCCAGCGATATCCTTCAGCCCGGCAACATACTGGGGAAAAACTTCGACTTCTCCTTTGCTGTCAGGGGCGTAAACACCGTGTATAGGCGTGCTTGCCTGTTCTTTAAACGGTGAATGTATTATTCCGATAGCCTCATAAGTTACCTGAACCACTGGCTAATCTCACCTCTAACTAAATAACTTGTTTGCAGACAAATAATCTCACTCAGTCCCGTATTGCGGGTTGGGATAAGCTATGAAGCCATGTTTCTCAAAGATTGCTTTGCCCTCATCAGAAGCACAGAAGTCCACGAACTGCTTGGCAGTCTCCGGATTCTGAGAAAAGGTCGTAACTCCTATTGGAATTATCTCTATGGAATTCTGCTCCTTGGGTATCTGTACAACTTCTATACCTTCTACGGCTTTGACCAGGTCCCACCAGTTTATGGATGCGTCGGCCTGTGCCAGGGCTATATCTACCATAACTTCATTCATTGTAGGCAGCAAGGCAATAACATTCTTCCACGCTCCCTCATAAAGGTCGTTCTTCTCCAGTATTCCCTTCGCAGTCTTACCAGTCGCTGCAACCTCAGGGTCTCCAAAAATCAGCTCCACTCCGGGCCTGGCCAAATCCTCCAGACAGGTGATATTCGCCGGGTTCCCTTTCGGGACTATTATGACGGGTATGTGGTAGCAGACGAGCTGCTGATAATCCGTGAGCCCCTTCTCCCTGGCGATGTCAATATACATGGTCTCGCCGGGCATATAAGCATCACCCTCTTTGGTAAGCTCCATCTGGCTTAAGAGGGCATTGGAACCGGCGTAGTTATACGTAACCAGCGTGCCATATTTCTGCTGAAAGGCCAAGCCGATTTCGTCCATGGGTTTGCTCATACCAGCGCCGCTGTAAACCATTATCGATTCTGCTTCTTCGGATTGAGTTGCACAACCCACAGCAGTGATAGCTATTAGTAGCACTGCCATTGCGATGGCACTGACTGAGAGAACTGTCTTCTTCACTAAGTTCCTCCATATAAATAATCGGGATATTCACTTCGATGCCTGAAGCATTGCTTACTTCGCTATAGGTTATCCATATGGCCTCCTTATAGAAACATTGTGGTGCCTGTCTCAGATACGTCATATCCCCCAATCTGCTCTACTACCTTCTTGAAATCTTCACTGGCAATCAGCTCCAGCAAAGGGGAAAGTAGCTTGCTCTGATGGTTCTGCTTCGTCATAATCAAGTCATATCGCTCGCGAAACAGTGGCAGGAAACCAAGACCACAACTCCGGGCTGCCGCTTCGATACCCAAACCTACATCAGCTTCTCCCCTGTTGATAGTTGAAGCAACGGCCAGATGCGTATCTAGTTCTCTGTCGTAGCCCCTAATCTCGGAGGCAGAAACGCCATTTCGACGTAACTGAAGATCCAACAAAACCCTGGTACCCGACCCCTTCTGCCGATTCACAAAAGTAATATCCGCACGCTGTAAATCAGCAAGACCTTCAATTCGCCTTGGATTGCCCGAAGCAAATATGAGTCCCTGAATTCGATAGGCCAGATGCACTATCGCAATTTCCCTACCGGGTAATATCCTCTTGACATAGGGGTAGTTATAGTCCCCTGTTTCTTCGTCGAGCAGATGTACCCCGGCCAAATCAGCCCTTTCCTCCTGGAGAGCAATCAGTCCCCCTAGGCTACCGGCATGAGTGATCTCAATTTCCAGTGTCGGGTCCCGCTTCTTGAGCATACTTACCAGCAAATTCAAGGCTAGGTCATGGCTTCCAACAACACGGATTGTATTCTGAGTTCCGCCACTTTCAGGTATTGCCAGCGCCGCTGAGGCTGAAGCTTCCCTTTCCTCACGCCATCTCGCCAGATGCAAATAGAAGGCGGCTTCTGCTTCTTCCGGGCTATAACCAAGACTCAATATTCTCAGAATGTCATCGCTGATAAGATCCGACAGGCGTTTTTGTCGCGTCATATGTATGGTGGGGTCATCTGCCCTAGCTGCTACCACAGTGCCACCACCCCGCCGTGCTATTACTACACGCTCTCGCTCGAGTTCCAGATAAGCCCTTACTACAGTGTTGTAATTCACACTAAGAGACTGCGCCAGTTGCCTGACCGTAGGTAAACGGTCACCAGACTTCAGTTGTTCCGTAGCAATAAGTCCTTTTACTTGATCCGCTATCTGATGGTAAAGCGGGTCTGAAGCATTATAGTCCAGTCGTACTTGTGCCATGCGCTACTGTGCGAATAATATATTATAACTATTTCAAATATGTCAAATGGGCCAAAATGAACAACGCTGCTCATAAGAGATTAGACTAGAAAAATACCGAGGCTAGCTATGAAGGGAGCCGGGCGACGAGACTTAAGTTAGTGGATCAGGTCTATCCCGCGGACCAACTTACATTACGGGTTCTAGAATACAACTTGATTACGACACCTACCGTTCCCCGTATCTATTCTCCAAGGTCGCTGTCCCGGCCCTCAATAAATATGGGGCGCCACTCTTATCATGGCAATTTCTCAGCTACTACTCGTATAGTTGCTGAGAATATGGTATGCCTTTTGCAAACACCTCTGGCAAACCGGCTTGAAGTAGCTCATTCATTGGGATATAATTAGCAATTTAGTATAGAGAGTGCTAATTAATGGAGGTAGTCATATGAATTGCTCTGTTTGTGGTAATCCGTTACTCCTGGACAGGGTGGTTTTTCACTGTTCCTGTGGAGCTTTCGTCCACTCCTATTGCTGGGACAAGCATGTGCTGCAAGCACATAGACCAGACTTCGAAGTGGGCACTGTCGATTTGAACGGCGAATTCAAGCCCAGGAAGAGTGAAGTAGTAGAACAACCTCAGATTGGGCAGGTCACAACATCCGGCGAATAATGGCCTAAGGAGGAATACAAATGCCTATCTACCAATATAAATGCCCGAAGTGCAATCTGCAATTTGAGGTTAAGCAAAGCTTTAAGGATGAACCAATTGCTATCTGTCCCGTGTGCCACAGCGTTTCTAACCGTATCTTCTCCCCCGTCCCTATCTTGTTCAAAGGCCCGGGGTTTTACATCACCGATTCGAGAGCAGAGAAAGAACGGCATACTGACGCTGCAGCCTCAGGGAAAAAAGGCAAGGGAAAAGACGAGGTCAAACAGACATAGGACATCCCGTTCAGGGTTCTAACGATTAGACAGAAAGCTTTTTTGTTACTAAATGCTATCGTGCTATACTGAAACCGCGTCCCTGTAGCTCAGCTGGACAGAGCGGCTGCCTTCTAAGCAGCGGGTCGTGGGTTCGAATCCCTCCAGGGACGCCACAGTCTGTGAACAGTTAGCCTCAAAGCGTTCACAAAGGACTTACTGAAGAAGTTTCTTAGCTCTAGCGCTTCAGGGGCAAGCTATAAGACCAAAAAAACGTTACGCTTGGTTCTGGATAGCTTATTTGGCTATCCTGTCACTCCCGCAGGTTTCAAAGCCCATCTCAATTCCTTTACCTGTAGTAATGCTAAGCACAATTACTGCCCCTGCATCAAGACATCTTAAAAATGGTTATGCCACACAGAGCAGCTTCCCAACAATCCAGCTGAGAGAGCATCCTGCCACGAACGCAAGAGAAGATACTGAAAACCATATCAAAGTAGTAGCCAAGCATGCTGGCAAACAACGCTCTTACCGAGCGAGATGGAGCTCTACTCAACTTGCTTTGGCATTCTCGTATGAGGCTATCTGAAACTGCCAGGATGAAGGCTACGGCTTTTGATTGACAAGCGGGAACTTTGATCGTGGTAGCCAAGCCTAATCGCTTTCGTAAGTCTATGGCCGATAATGACACCGTAAGGAATTGCTTTCAAAAGCATGATAACCAGGAGTAACAGTAGCTAGTATGTCCGCAACGCTCAGGCGATTAGGCAAGGCTACAGTAATCCATTATCATCCCTATTCAGTCCGCAGAGATTTTTCTGTCCACAATATAGGATCAAGATTATCCAGTAGAGTCATGCAGCCTCCCATGAGACTAGCTGTCCAATCATGCGGGTGGAGTCCATACTTATACCAGGTCTCTTAAGTATTTCTTCAGTAAATAACCAGTCAGGGACAAGAGAATGCTGCTGGTTACGACTGCAATCAATGCGCCTGCCGAAAAACCGCCTATTGCTACCCCCAGTGCAGTCCCGCTTGCTGGCGCATGTCCAAAACCAAAGGCCCCCATTAGCAATATTGAAAGCCCTACAGCAAGAGAGTATACAAGAATAGAAGCATGGACTGTCGTGTGAGGGATTAGCGCCAATAGAGAGCCACTTAAGAAACCAACGAGATGACCTCCGATTACTCGCCTCGGCCTTGCTGTAATATTTCTAGGCATAGCAAAAACAATGAATGCTGAAGCCCCTATCGACGCTATTACAACAGCATGTTCTACCGTAAGAATAATCAGCACAATGAAGATTACTGCAGCTGCAACAAGGCTCTGATAGAGATATATCTTCTAATATCTGAGGAACTATCTGCGGCGCCTTAATAGCCTTCGATATGAAAAAACGTCAAAATCGACGTGCATCCACTAGTCCCTCCCTTCTCTCATTATAGCAACAGTTACATGTGGGAAAAAGAGATCTTGTCAATAGCTGTTTAGGTGTCAGGCAGGATCACCCGGGCAGTTTCTTCAGGACAGGTCCGCATGTTCACGGCTGAGAAATCAGCATCAAGTCCACAGGGCAGATACCAGAGTGCTATAGGCCCTGACGGGTTAACAGTCAACTTTACCGTCTTACCGCATAGAGCAATCACAGCCGTGAAGGTAACGCATGATAAATTGCCTTACAGCGTTTGCTTAGACAGCATACCTCAGTTACCCAGCTAGATCCCAGGTTGGCCGCGATGTCTAGGAGCTTAGCAAGGATTGTGAAACAGTCATTAGCATTTGCATGCCACATAATATGGAATGATATAATGCCGATGGTCAAATTAATGAATTACAAAAGGCTTGTTGTAATCGTAATACTAGCGCTGTTCACATTTGTAGCGTGCAGTACTACAGATTCGACAGAAACAATCGATGACACTGACGCAATTGGTACAAACACAACCGAAACAGTGGACGATACTGACGCCGCCTCCACAAGCGACTTCAGCTTCAGCGAGGGCATCGATGAAGATGGCTTCTGGAAGAATGTCAATGCGCTTGAATGTGTTGAACTGTGTGATTATGAGGGCGTCTCAATACCGGGCGATATCCTCGAGGTCACCGATGAAGCAATTCAGACTGAAATAGACACCATTCTGGCTAATCATGCCACCCGTAAGCAAATAACAGACCGCGCTGTCGCATATGGCGACACCGTAAATATCGATTACATCGGCACTATCGACGGCGTGGAGTTTGAGGGCGGCAGCACAGGCGGCGCCGGCGTAGATGTGACTATCGGAGTCACAAAGTACATCGATGATTTCCTTGAGCAGCTTATCGGTCATACCCCCGGAGAATCATTTGACATTGAGGTAACCTTCCCCGAGGATTACGGTAAAGAGGACCTCAATGGCAAGGACGCAACATTCGCAATAACCATCAACTATATAGTTGAAACCATCGTGCCCGAGTTGACCGACGAATTTGTCTTGAATAAGCTATCGCCTGATTACGGTTGGAGCACTGTCGAAGAGATGCAGGCGGGTATCAAGAACGAGTTGCAGAATGTGATCACAGTAAGTTATCTGCAGGAATACGTAATCGACAATACCAAAATCCTTTCCCTTCCAGAGGTACTTCTTGAGTATCAGGAAGAATCAATGCTCGACTACTACCAGAGTTATGCTAACAGTTACGGTATGAATATGGAAGAATTCCTCAGCAAATATCTAGGTATGGCAAGCATAGAAGAGCTAATTGAAGCAAATAGGACCAAGCTGACTCAAGGCGCTAGTTTCGCTCTCATCGTTCAGGCAATCGCGGAGGACGCCGGCATTTCCGTCAGCGACGAAGACGTAGCAGCTTACTTTAAGGAGAGTGGTTTGGACGATTACTCAGAGCAGAAAGAGTATTATGGCATGCCATACCTCAAATGGAGGACTCTAAATAAGGCGGTACTGGATTATGTCAAAAATAGGGCCGTCCTCCAATTGACATGACCCCTTCGGCCACATCTGCCGGCCCCCACAATACCTCGCACAGCAAGCTCAAAACGCACACTCAGACGCCCGTGAAGTTGCACACTCCGAAGGGACTCAAGAAACTTACAGCGCCTGCGACAGAAGTGAATACATCAGTGTCTGCAGAATCCGTTAAGATTAGCCCGGCATCTGCATGCAGTTTTCCATTTCCGCTCTCGATATATCTCTATGCGCTCCGCTGATACCGAAATCGTAGAGATACATGGCAGTCTCTCCACTCCCATCAATCGATTTCACCATTCCGAATGGAACTTGACTGCTGGCCCATACCTCGCCTCCACTTACCTCAAATTTGCCTACATTGACCGTCTTCCCTGTTGGAGTCGTATACGTTCCATATGATATATCAGGCGAACTGGGATCATATTCTGCAGGAGTCTCCACTTCGGGAGATTCATAAGGGCTTTGGCTAAGAGACATGCATATCACCTGGTCTCCAATCTTTATCACATACTTCACAGCTTGCTTGGTAGCAGCTTCAACCCACATCTGCGCGATGCTGTCTCCCTGCCCCGGAACAGTCATAGTCATTTCAAATCCAGTACAAACCTTCCCATCAACTGTATCTTGCCCTATGTACTCCATCGTCTGGCGCGACTCTGCCCCATCAGCAGAAATTACATATTCCACCCATTGGCCCTCTGCCGGAGCCATAAACCCGGTGTAACTTGGCGGCATACCATCCCCTTCAGGCAGCGTTGGTGAAGGAGCACCGTCCTCCTCATGTGGGGCCTGTGCAGGCGTATCTCCCTGTTCAGGCAACAATGGTGAAGGTTGCGATTGAGCACAAGCTGCCGATAAAGCCAGCGCCAGCAAGAGAGCTACCATCACACCGATTGATTTAGTCACGCGTGCACATCCTTATAGAAATTAACAGTCGCCGCAGATCGGTAACGTTCCAGCAACAACTCCATGTTTATGGTATGGTACTCCATCTCTGCCTGTCCGACGCTACCCGCCTTATAACGCTGCGAAGCTAACGCCATGTCGGGGGACTGGCTTTCCATTCCCACAACAGCACGAGAGGTGCGACCCTGACCGGGATGAGTCACAGCACTACTCCCATCTTCCCAATACCGGGAAAGCCACTCAATATTTATCGTGTGGTGAAGCACCTTTTCTTCTCTGACAGATGTATCAGACGAAGGAGACTCAAGCCTGTGACTATCGGCAGGCTTATAACGCCAGCGAAGACGCTCCATATCTATATTGTGGTGTATCGACTTTTCAGTGGTGCCAGGTCGAGGCCCAAGCTGAGAATCTCCAGCCTTATCCTTCCATTCATCACCCATCCCATAATGCCAAGAGATATTCTGTATATGCGTGACATTGCGTGGTCTAGATTCGCAGGCTTCACGCCTGCGCTGCCCGGCAGATTGACCGGCGTAAGCTTCAAAACTCCAGCCACACTGATGATGCCCACCAAACAGGCGCTCCTCATCCCCAATACCCCGCTTTACGCAACCGGAGCCACCAGATTTGCCATCGCTAGTGTAGCTAGAAACGCGCGTGTGAGCCACATAATACTTCAGTGCATCTCGGAGGCGCTCATTCATCTTGGCCTCAAGCCTTCTTGACAAATAGCGCGACACAAGCACAAGGGCCACACCGACCGGCGTCGTGAAAGGCTCCGGCAAGAATATCACAGTGATGCCTAATCGTCTCAGGCGCCCTATATTAGCTCTGGTTATAATCACATCGCCCCCCGGGACCATGTCCCCCGCTGGTCTCTATCCACTACGAGCAATTATCAACCTATCCCGGTGGGTTATTGCGACCAGCACCACACGAAAGCTGCCACACTATTACCCGAACAGCCCTGAAAAAGTCTAAGAGAAGTTTAGTACGTTTGCCCGGGGTCGTCAAGGGCTGATTTGACTCGACCCTTATGCTCTTCATTACTCTATAGGTATGTCATATTGTTCAGAGCCTGTACCACAGCTTTGCAAGAAATCTGGCAACATATTTAGAGGCAATAATAGGCGCGCGCGGTCAGCGTGATCGGGGTAAATCATGAAAGAGAAGGACAATCAATAGGCCGGAAGAAACAAATAACAGCTATTCAGAAAGCTCGATTCACCCGGACATATTGTCAAACTTCAGTCTCTTCCAATCCGGCACAAGCGAGCAGTCTCAACTTCTGGGAGAACTCTTAGCACCCGAATCGTCGGCGAAAATATTTACAGCCTGCACCTCAGGCGCGACAGCTCAAGATCAAAGGACTTCGGCAAAGATGGGGTTTGATGTCAATATTCTGGAGGTGGGCAGCCGATAGCGTAAGCCATCGAAAACGAGCAGTCCGTCACCAGCCATGCGATCGAGTCGCTTGACAAGAGGCGCAACGTTGTCCTGCCCAAATTTTGCCGCAAGCTCGCTAACATCCAGCCCCTCCGCAAGCAAACGGAGCCGCAGCATTGCTTCCTCAGATGCTTTGTCACTCGGATTCAATTCTTCGACATCTTCGATTATCCCGTCCGGCCTCTCAATGTAACCATCAAGGTCAGCACGATTTCTGAATCGCTTGCCATCGAGGTGAGATGCTGCTGCAGGACCCAGGCCTACATACTCGCCTCCGCGCCAGTAGTTGAGGTTATGCAGGCATTGATACCCGCTTAGAGCGAAGTTTGATACCTCATAGTGCTCAAACCCGCACCCGAGCAGAAATGACCTCGCCTGCTCAAATAGTCCAGCCTGCATGTCTTCGGATGGTAGGTCAGCAGGGGGACTTTTCTCCAGTGGTGTGCCCTCTTCCAGAGATAGGCAGTACAGTGAAATGTGTCCTATGCCAGCGCTGACAACTTTTTCCAGCGCTTTGCTTAGTGTTGACCATGATTGGCCCGGAAGCCCGATCATCAGGTCAACAGAGATGGAATTGAAGCCGAGCGTAATGGTTTTCTTTACGGCTTCAACGGCCTGGGCTGCACTGTGGATTCTGCCAACGCTCTGAAGTTCATAATCAGAAAGTGATTGAACGCCAATGGAGACACGATTAATACCTGCCTCCTGCGCAGCTTCAAGCACTTCACCGGTGGCAGACTCGGGGTTCACTTCTATTGTGGACTCAACAAGTTGGGCAAGGTCCAGTGGTTCTTTGATACCAGCGACGAGCTTTGCGAGATTTTCAGCCCCGACTAAGCTCGGTGTACCTCCTCCTAGATACAGAGTCTGGAAAGACAGCCCGGCATACTTATAGGATTCATGCAGCACAGCTTCTATGTAAGACTCGATCGAGCCTGATCGCCCCGTCAGTGAATAGAAATCGCAATAACTGCATTTTTTGGCGCAGAAAGGAATATGGATATAAAGCCCTCTCACACTCACTACTCCATCTTCAATAGCAGCATGAATGCCTCCTGCGGCACCTCTACCGAACCCACCATCTTCAATCGTTTCTTGCCTTCCCTCTGCTTTTCAAGTAGTTTCCTCTTGCGTGTGACATCACCGCCATAGCATTTCGCCAGGACATCCTTCTTCACCGGAGCAATATCTTCCCTCGCTATTATCCTGCCCCCTATGGCAGCCTGCAAGGTTATCTCGAACAAATGCCTTGGTATAAGCTTCCTCAGTTCACGTAGCAGTGCTCGACTTCTGGAAATAGCGCTATCCCGTATGGCAACAAAAGACAGAGCGTCAACTTGATTTCCCTTGACAAGTATATCTACCTTGACGAGATCACTGCTAGCATAGCCAGCAAAATCGTAGTCCATGCTGGCGTACCCACGACTGACGCTTTTCAGCTTATCGTAGTAGCCAGTGGTCAGTTCGGCCAGAGGAAAATCATAGGTCAGGAGGACCCTCCTGGTATCCGGATTCTCCATGCTCACCATATTACCACGCTTAGATTCGGTCAACTCCATGCAGGCTCCCACAAAGTCATTTGGAACGATGATCCGTGCCCTGATCATCGGCTCTTCGATGTGGTCGACATAGTTAGCCTGAGGAAACTCAGATGGGTTATCTATCATTACAGCTTCTCCACCAGTAGTGACCACTTTGTAGACAACTGAAGGCATGGTGGATACGAGCTCCTGACCGTATTCTCTCCTCAATCTCTCGAGGGTAATTTCCATGTGCAGCATGCCCAGAAATCCAAGACGGTAACCATGTCCCAGTGCTGCAGAACTTTCCTTCTCGTAAACAATGGAGGAATCGTTGAGCTGAAACTTATCCAGCGCAACTGTGAGTTTGGGGTAATCGTTGCTATCGAGCGGATAGACACCGCAGAAGACCATGGGTTTGGACCGCTTGAATCCTGATATGGCCGGCGTACTAGGGTGGTCTGGAGATACAATGGTATCGCCAACATGAATATCACCGGCCTTTCTGATAGTCGCGCTGACGTAACCAACCTCTCCTGCTACCAAATGATCCTGAGGCTCTATTTGCGGCAAGAAATAGCCCACTTCATCAACCTCAAAAATAGTAGATGTGGACTTAATCATAATCCTATCACCGCGGCGTAAGCTGCCAGCAAAGAGCCGTATATGTGGTATAACCCCACGATAAGCGTCGTAATAGGAGTCAAAAATAAGACACTTCAAAGGCTCATCCGAGCTTCCTCGAGGCGGCGGAATCCTGGAGACAATTGCCTCGAGCAAGTCCGGAATACCGGTGCCATCCTTAGCAGAAATTAGTAAAGCATCATTGCTCGGCAAACCCAGCATATCTCTTAGTTGCTCACGGCACTCGTCAATCATAGCCACCAGAAGGTCAATCTTATTTATTACCGGGATAATCTCAAGCCCGGCATCAATTGCCAGATAGGCATTTGAGATAGTCTGTGCTTCCACTCCTTGCGAAGCATCAACCAGCAGAATGGCGCCCTCAGAAGCCTTCATACTCCTCGACACTTCATAGTTGAAGTCCACATGTCCAGGTGTGTCAATAAGATTGAGTACATAGTTGCTGCCATTCCTTGACCGGTATGGCATCCTGACCGACTTTGCCTTGATGGTAATACCGCGTTCACGCTCGAGGTCCATGCTATCAAGCAACTGTGCCTTAGCAGAGTCGACTACCCCTGTCAGTTCAAGTAGGCGATCAGCCAGGGTTGACTTGCCGTGGTCGATGTGAGCGATAATACAGAAGTTCCTTATGTTGTCCGTCATTACATCTAGTCAGCCCAAGAATGAGGATCGGGCCTTGGGATAAGACTCTCACCATAAAGACACCCGCTCCTCCCTGGAAGTCCTATTATAATACCTTCTTCCCCCAGAATGCAGCACGCCTCAGGGACTGAAGTAGCCTCGCGTAACACTATTGTTAGTCTGCACGGGTTTTCTCTCTTGTTGTCTCCACGCTTTCGCTTAAGAGAATCTACAGATTAATCTTTAGGCCATGGGCCTGCTGCATTAGTCGTCAATTTAATTCTAGCTTGAGGTGCACGCAAGACGAAAGTTGTATACCAGCTTAACCTTAGAATTGCCTCATCCCCAACTGAAGTTATTACTTGTCACCCCGCGAGACAGCCTGGTTAGCTTGACTATTGTGCAACTGAGACGAAGTGAAACAGAAGAGAGCCAGATTCTATATTGCATCTGGGCGAGCCGTGCTATAATCAACTTTGCTGGAAAGAGATGCTTCTGGGGTAACCGCACTCCAGGCAGCCTGACACACTTACTTAGAAGGGGTTTATCATATCTAACCAAAAAGTCCGTCAACCGCTTGGAACCAAAGCAGTCTCTTTCTACGGTTATATCGTGACTGCGGCTGCCCTGTGCATCATGACAGCAGCGTTCGCTACATATCTTGCCTTTGGGGTCTTCTTTGATCCGGTAGCAAGCGAGTTTGGCTGGACCAGAGGCTTGACCTCAGGCGCCTTCTCACTATCTATGGTTATGCAAGGGTCACTAGGCATTGTCATGGGGGGGCTTAACGATAGACTGGGGCCTCGCACGGTGCTAACGATTTGTGGATCTCTTCTAGGGCTGGGCTACTTGCTCATGTCGCGGATTGATACGGTGTGGCAGCTATACGTATTTTATGGCGTGATAACAGGTATCGGTATGAGTGGTATTGTTGTCGGCCTATTATCAACCATGGCAAGGTGGTTTGTGAAGAGAAGGAGCATGATGACCGGTATCGTCGTAAGCGGCGTCGGTATTGGTACACTCGTTGGACCACTAGTATCTAACTGGCTAATCTCCACTTATGCTTGGCGTACGTCCTACGTGATACTGGGCAGCGCAGTTCTAATAATTATTGTTTTAGCTGCCCAGTTTCTAAGACGTGACCCGGCTCAGATGGGGCAACTGCCCTACGGTGAATATCAAAGCAGGGAACGCAAGTCAACAGTACCGACTGAGGGGTTTTCCCTAAAACAGGCGGCTTACACCAGACAGCTCTGGATCATTTCTGCTATGTTCTTATGCCTCGGATTCAGCTATTTCAGCATTATGGTACATATTGTGGTGCACGCCACCGACCTGGGAATCCCCGCCACCACTGCTGCAAGCATTTTGGCTGCTATCGGTGCGGCCGGAATTGTTGGCAATCTAACACTAGGTACGGCCGCTGATAGAATTGGAAATAGGTTGGTCTTTATGATCGGCTTTATCCTGATGTCAGGGGCTTTGTTCTGGCTGCCGCGAGCCACAGAGGCATGGATGCTCTACCTGTTCGCTGCTGTCATCGGCTTGGCCCGTGGGGGTATGGGAGCATCGGAGTCGCCCCTGGTAGCAAGTTTTTTCGGGCTCACCTCGCATGGCTTGATTTTTGGAGTTGCCGGCCTCGGCCTCACAATTGGAGCGGCTGCTGGGCCCTTCCTGACCGGTTCCTCATTTGATCTCACTGGCAGCTACGAGACAGGATTCTCAGTCTGTGCTGCCATCAGTGTTGCGGGCCTTCTATTGACTGCATTCTTGAGACCCATCAAAGCCAAACGGGCTAAGGCAGAGGTTGAGTGAAGGCAGACTCTAGCTTTCCCTGAGCACCCTGACTTACGAGCTGAGTCCTCCTACTCGCTGTTGCTTCTACCCGAATTCAGTCTCGGAGTACTCGCACCAATAAAGTATAACTGGCGGCAGATACGGTTTATGTCAACTCGAAGACTTGACATGCGCTGAAACGCAGAATACCATTTAGGCGAACGCGCGCCATCGCATAACTCAATGGTGCAATGATGGGTGTCATCTACAAAGGAGTCGCAGCTTTCGTCTTGCGCCATCTGGCAGCCATAGCGCCGCAAGCAGCACTTCCACTAACATCTCATCCAGAAACAAGAACAGAGTAGTAGGTACCAAGGAAATTAATATTGAGGAGGATATTATGGAAAATATTGAAGCAATTCGCACGCGGAGAAGTGTCCGCAGTTTTAAACCGGTCCCCATACCGAAGAAGCTATTAGAGGAACTATTAGACACCTCCCGCTGGTCACCCTCGTCAAGGAACACGCAACCCTGGGAGTTTGTCATACTGGGAGGCAAAGTACTGGAGGAAATTAAGGCGCGCATTGAAGACAGAGCAAAATCAGAATGGGATACTTCCAGACTAGCATACAGGGCGATCTCCCCTGACGTTCCACAACCTGAGTTGACTGGCCCTTACCTCAAGCGAGCAGGAGACCTGCGAGACTCTATTGACATCCACCAGTTTCCGCCAGGTACAGAGGACATAGATAAGAAACGCTTTGCCTATCTGCTTTCCGGGACCCGATTCTTCGATGCACCTAATGCAATTATTGTCTATATAGACAAGTCGCTCTATCCGAAAGCACTATTTGATGCCGGCATGATAACACAAACCATCTGCTTGGCCGCCTTGAGCTATGGTCTTGGTACCTGTACTATGACAACGCCAGTAAACTGGGCTGATGTCGTGAGAGAAGCGCTGGGAATTGCCGACTCCAAAATCATCGTGACAGCGATAGCTATTGGCTATCCTAAAACCGAAGCCCTGCTCAATACTTTCAAACGTAGTCGCGAATCACTCGATGCTTTCGTCCAGTGGCAAGGCTTTTGAGAAAGATAGCCCAG
>CAYMVL010000026.1:0-2565 GCA_964394145.1 uncultured Dehalococcoidales bacterium
GCCTCGGGCGACCAGCTTAGGGGTAGTCCGGAGGAGATAGATTCTGCCTTTAAAGGGTGCGTCACTTACTTTGGCACTTACGAAGTCAACGAGGATAAAGGCGCCGTCACCCATCATCTTGAAAGTAGTTCATTTCCAAACTGGGAGGGTACGGATCAGAGACGCTTCTTCGAGTTCTACGGAAACCGGCTCACATTGAGCACGCCGCCAATCCCACTCGGCGGTGAGCAGGTGACCGCGCTCTTGGTCTGGGAGCGTACGGAGTAGAGTCGAAGACCGTAAGCTTCCTTTCAACCTGAGTGTGTTTCCGGCCAAGGTTGTCGGAAGAGGTTTATTTGTGTAACAATCGTCCATAATGTTCAATCTCGTAAAAACAGGTTGACATCGCCTTAAGGACTTACTACAATTGCCTATCATGAGACGAAGGGATTGAAAGCAATGAAGATGAACGGTATAAGATGGTTTGCAACCTTTGTTTTAGTATCAGGCTTTTGTTTAGGTACGGCTTTGCCGGCTCTAGCCTCCAGCCAAGCAAGTCCTCAAGTACGCTCCATTGTGTTCACACAGAATGAAGCGGTAAATGAGGTGGCGAAGCAAGGTGTGGCGGAACATGGAGGCATAGTTCTGAAAGGACTGGCGACAGAAAGCGGGTTGGTCGTTCTCATACCGGAGCCAGCACGGGAACACATAGTTAAGATTCCTGGGGTCATGGCTGTCGAGCCTGACCTGGTGCTTTCAGCGGTAAAGGGCCCGCCAGCGGGTAAGGATCCTAAACCAAAGGAGCCCCAGCCAAGCGAGGAATTACCCTGGGGCATTGACCGCATCGATGCCGATTTAGCTTGGGGAAGCTATAATGGATCCGGCGTGAACATCGCCATTATTGATACCGGAATTGACAAAGACCATCAGGACTTACTGAGTAACCTAGCTGGGGGCATCAACTTTATCGGCAAGGGGCCTTCTTGGAATCGCAAGATAGACCCGACCAAGTGGGATGATGATAATGGTCACGGCACTCATGTAGCTGGCATTGCCGCAGCGGTTGACAACGATATCGGGGTTATTGGTGTAGCGACGGGAGCACGCCTGTGGGCGGTAAAGGTTTTGGATAATGCCGGCTCCGGTTATCTTAGCGACGTCATTGATGGTATCTACTGGGCAGCAGACAACGGCATGGAAGTCATTAATCTCAGTCTGGGTATTGATAAAGAGACCCTCGATCAGTATCCCAATGATAGGCAGGCTCTTCAAGATGCTGTTGATTATGCTTACTATTCCAAAGGTGTGGTGGTAGTAGCCGCGGCTGGCAACGAGGGCGTCGGGGAAGATACCGTGATTTACCCCGCCCGCTTTGATTCTGTTATCGCTGTGGCCGCCACCGATAACAATGACGATCGCGCTTCATTTTCCAGCACTGGCCCTACGGTGGAGCTGGCTGCCCCTGGTGTGAATATCTACTCCACCTGGAACGATGGTTATTACAACTCGATCTCAGGAACCTCCATGGCTGCCCCTCATGTGGCTGGGACAGCTGCCTTAGTCATTTCGTCTGGGGCCATTGATGCTTCAAACGTCCGAAGCATCCTCCAGCTTACTGCTGATGACCTGGGTGAAGCTGATAAGGATAGCCTCTTTGGCCACGGCTTAGTAGATGCCGAGGAGGCAGCTTCATGGTACACAGACTGATGCGTAGAAGTACAGCAAAAGCGTGAGGGGAGTCCCTTGTGGAGATCTCCCCTCACAAGCTTCTAATTGGTGTCATTTAATTCTGGATTTGTTGCCGAAGCTCATTTATCACTACCTTAGATTGCACATAAGCCTGTTTTGTTATCTCACAGAGCGAGCTTGAGGACTGGTACTTGGCGATTCTCTCCCCTTAGTCTACTGTTGTAACCAACTCCCAGTTGTGGCTTGGTCAGATTGTCAAGCAGAAAGCCAGTTCAAAAGTTCTACCTATTGTAACCGCAGCTCCACCATTATTGACAGCCCCCACACCTCTTGCCTTGCTATGAATCATCAGAAGCTAGCATCTACCGCCGCTTCAGCAATAGTCTGTTAGAGGCACTTGCTCACAACAATTAGGGGTGACAAAATCGTAGAACATCAACAAAAGAGCCTGCGGCCTCTTGACAGGCAAAAGGATTGATGCTATCCTTCAGCGCAATCAGTGTAGGTGCTTGTTTGATAGGGAATCTAAAACTACTGTCAACAGCCGATTCAAGGTGGTGGGTTCATGGGCTGGCAGTCTGGTTTTGTGATTCAATCAGGAGGGAGGTGAGGGATATGACATGAGCAGGAGCACATACCAAGGATAACATCCGCAACCGGGCGGGAGTGAACAGACTGAGTAAATAAAAGGGAAGGAGAGAAGTCGATTGAAAAGAAAATTAACATTAGCAACTATTGTGATAGCACTCGTTATCGCATTAGTCGGCATAGTGGCATGTGCACCTAGCACACCTGCGCCGACAACACCGACAACACCGACAACACCGACAACACCGACAACGCCGACAACGCCGACAACACCGACAACGCCAACACCCACGGTATCTAAGTATCCCC
>CAYMVL010000027.1:0-28229 GCA_964394145.1 uncultured Dehalococcoidales bacterium
TTCACCGCTACACTGGGGATTCCATTTCCTTCTGCTGCCCTCAAGCCCTACAGTATCAAACGACCTCTTCTGATTAAGTCAGAAGATTTCACACTTGACTTGAAGAACCGCCTACACTCCCTTTACGCCCAGTAAATCCGAATAACGTTCGCCTCCTACGTATTACCGCGGCTGCTGGCACGTAGTTAGCCGAGACTTATTCCTTGGGTACCGTCAGAATTCTTCCCCAAGAAAAGAGGTTTACAACCCGAAGGCCTTCTTCCCTCACGCGGTGTCGCTGGGTCAAGCTTTCGCTCATTGCCCAATATTCCTTGCTGCTGCCTCCCGTAGGAGTTGGGGCCGTATCTCAGTCCCCATCTGGCTGGACATCCTCTCAGACCAGCTACCGATCGTCGCTTTGGTAGGCCATTCCCCTGCCAACTGGCTAATCGGACGCAAGCCTCTCTCGGAGCGAATTAAACCTTTAATAGCCAAGCATAGCTTCGCTACTACATGCGGTATTAGCTTGCCTTTCAGCAAGTTATCCCCCACTCCAAGGTAAGTTACTTACGTGTTACTCAGCCGTTCGCCACTAGGTTACAGTACAAGTACCATAACCTCGTTCGACTTGCATGCATAAAGCGCACCGCAAACGTTCATTCTGAGCCAGGATCAAGCTCTCCACTTAAAACCTTCCTTCCACTATACAATTGTTAACGTACTGGCAATTACGTTACTATTTTACTCTTGGTCTTTTGTGCTGTCAAATCGGTGAGGTTTGTACCAGTCGATGATGGTCGAAGGGCATAACCATCTCTTTGCCATAAATATATAAATATTTCACAGATTAATAACTGCGTTGAAGTCTGGGGACATGCTTCTACGTGTTTCCAGACCGTTCGACTGAATACGGCCGAGCATGTTCCAAGTGAGGCATGACTTTGCAGCAGTTGGGCTTTCTGCAGGTGAAGTGTCTGATATATCTTTCAAGTATTCTTCTGCTTCACATTCCATCTCTCGTTTAATTGAGGTAGGTTTTTGCTACGTGTTAGAATCACAATCTCATCACCTTTGTGGAATTTGGTGTCTTTGTCAACAAAATGAAACCCATTATCACGATAGCAGTAAATCGCGCGGGCATCTTGGGGAAGGCCCAGTTCATCAGCTGGAATCGCTTCCTCTTGCCCGGCAGTGAATGTGAAAAATCGCGCGTCTTCTCGCAACAGTGTATAGAGTTCAATATTATCAAGGCCCCGGACCATATTCTCCAGATGGCGGCTCATCGTACGTATGGGAATGATAGTATCCTCAAGCCCCAGCCCGCGGCAAAGCTGTTCAAGATCTGGATTTTCAATGCTGGTCACCACTCGCTTAAAGCCCATAGAGCGCCCCAGCAGTGATGTGATGATATTAATATGGTCGCTGTCTGTCAGGCAAAACAGGAAATCACAGTTTTGAGGATTGACTTGACTGAGTATTGCAGGCTTAGCTGCGTCTCCGTGCAAGAAGCTGCAGTCCAGTTCGTCCGAAAGCTGGTCGATTTTCTCCTTGTTGATATCAATGATTATTACTTCATGTCCTTCCTTGACCAGGGCTTGGGCTGCCATAATCGTCAGTGGACTCGCGCCCGAAAAAACGAGCCTCATGTTCTTATTCCTCCAATCTTCTTCCGATCCAGTTGTGGGGGTAGAATAGCACTAACCAGGCAAGAATTTCCAATCGTCCTAGGAGCATATCAGCACATAAAATACCTTTGAGTAGCGGATGCAGTTGCGGAGTACTGATGCCTGATGATAGTCCGACCGTGCCAATGGCCGACACGACCTCAAATAGGGAATCGAGTGGATTGTGGCCCATGGCTGTAAATGCTAGCCAGGAAACGGCAATGAGGGCCACAAAGACTAGAATAACAGTTAGAGCATTTTGAATCTCATCAAGTTCCAGCCGTCGGCCACCAAGCCTGGCCTCAAGGATGGCCTCCTTTGGCATGCCTGCTCGTTGGACCATCAGGTGAACTACGCGGATTAGAATGAAAACACGCAAAAGTTTGACGCCTCCGGCAGTTGAACCGACGCCGCCGCCTAGAAACATGGCAAAAATAAGCACCAGCTTCGATCCTACGTCGATCTGAGAGATGTCAAGTGTGCTGAATCCAGCCGTGGACTGGGCAGAAAGGGCGTTTAGTGCGCCATGATACAATGCCTGAGTCAAGTGAAAACCGCTGTGATTTAGAAGAAACCATGCCATAAGTAACGTCATCACCAAGCCCACCGCTAGGAGCCCTTGCAGTTGGCAATCTCGCATCATGGCTCTCCACGAGCCTTTGAATACCCGGTGGTACAGGACGAGAGGGACGGCACCGGCCATTGATAATAGTGTAACCACGGCTTGTAGCGAAGGGCTGCTAAGCCCTGCCAGGCTGGTCTCGTGAGGAGAGAATCCACCGGTGGAAACTGCAGCAAAGGAGTAGAGGACGCCCTCGAACCAGTCGGCATTCAGCAACCCTAGCACAATGATGCCGACCCCCGTCAGGGTTGCGTAAACAATGAAGACGCGGCGAGCATGTGCCTTTGTGCTACCAACCAAATCCTCCTCGTAGTCTTCGATGGCGCCAATGCGCTTCGCCGCAGGCCCCGGCTGCATCATAGCTGCCAGGTACAGTACGACAATGCCAAGGCCGCCGACCCACTGCATCCAGGCACGAGAAAATAAGAAAGTAGCCGGTTTGTCAGCCAGTGAGGCTGTGACTGTCAAACCGGTTGTCGTTACTGCCGAGACGGTTTCGAACATAGCATCCAAGAAGCCTAAGCCGGAAGCCATGATAGGCCACGTCATCACCAGTGGCGCGAATAGAAAAGTCAGGGCTGTTATCGCCATGGCTTCGTTTGTTTGTATGCGTTTTGGTGTCCGCAGCCTGCGAAGAAAGAATCCCAGCACAAAAACTCCCGCTGCCACAATAAGATACCGCACGCTAATATGGTAATCGCCAAACACGGCAGATACACCCAAAGGGACCAGTATGAGCAGCGCTAGAATGATGCAAAGTTCTCCGAAATACCTTAGTACCGCCAGAGGCCGAATAGCATACCTTAATGCACTCATATGCGTTTACTTATCCTGTTTCGTATCTTTCTTACAAGCCTTGGGGGGAGAGCGGCAAATACTAATTACGAAGCAAGAACATCAGAATGGATTTCATTATAGTTTTCTTTTGCATGCGTAGCAATAGAAGTTGCTAGAATTCGCAGTCCAGTGTTACCTGTGTGGTCAGCCACCACGCATTATTGACAAGGCTGAACAATGAAGGTAAAATAGCTTACTTTAAACTATGGCTGATGTAAAACTTAATTCTGGGGAGAGCTTCGAGAGCCTGCTGCGCAGATTCAATAAGCGGGTGCAGGAGGGGCGTATTTTGGCTGAGGTGCGCCGGCGTAGATTCTATGAAAAACCCAGTGAAGAACGGAAAAAGAAAGAGGCAGCCAAGAGACGCAAGAGTTCCAGGTAGCCGCAATGTCTTTGCTGGACAGTATAAAGGAAGCACTACAAAAAGCGGTCAAGCGACAAGACAAGACGCAAGTTTCTATACTCAGACTGGTGCTCTCGGACATAAGGAACGCCGAAATTGCCCAGCAAATGCCTGCCGATGATAGTAAGGTTCTAGATGTCATTACCAGGCAGGTGAAGCGCCATCGCGAGAGCATCGATGCTTTTAAGCAAGGGAATCGCAGCGACCTAGTGGCCAAGGAAGAAGCGGAACTGGTCATTCTTATGGACTATCTCCCCAAACAAATGAGCCATGACGAAGTTGTGGCTAAAGCACAGCAAGCAATCACGGCAGCCGGAGCTAAGGGACCGAATGACAAAGGCAGGGTGATGTCCCAGCTCATGCCACAGCTTAAAGGCAAGGCAGATGGCAAAGAGATCAGCGATATCGTCTCGCAACTGCTTGCCTCTGGCTGAGTTACTAAGGCAGAGTCAGGCAATATAATATAGTATAGTGGATCAGGCCGACTGCGCAGTCTGAATATATTTATGATTCCGGTCCATAGTTAGATTCGGGCGTCGAGTAGCTCAACTGTGGCCTTCCCGTGCTTGAATGCAGGGCAAAGTGGCGAAGTTTCTTTCGTGGAGCTTATTCCTTGGATTGCGCTGCAGTCCTTTGCGACCTGAGTATGAAAGACATCTGCCTGGCGTTCACCATAGCTTTATCCTCGTTACAGTTATTAAATAGTACATGCATCTCCTGCGTCTTTTCTGCCAGGGCCCGGATCTTCCTCGCCCATGGGGTGAGTTCTTCCTCACTGTAAAGATAGTTGAATCGGTCAACGGGCTTTATACCTTTCCGCTCCCACATCCCGGTATTTCGACCGTGGAAACGCACCAGTCCTAGATTGGCTGTTGCCTCTGCGATGGCAGGCACGCTTGATTTGAACCCTTGAGGCTCATCCACGCAGACAAATGGCAGATCGTTGCTCCTGAGGAATTCGAGGCTCCGACTCATATTCTTTTCGCTCAGCCACGCGCTGTTTCTGAATTCTATCGCCAGTCGGTACTGCGCCAGCTTCTCCTTGCAAAACAAGATATAGTCCAGTTGCTGTGAACCGGGGTAGAACCAGGGTGGGAATTGAAACAGCACCACACCAAGTCTGCCAACTGTATCGAGCGGAAGCAGCGAGGCTGCAAATCTTCGCCATAGTTCATCCGTCAACTGAGAAGGAAGGTCCCGGTAATACAGGTTGGCCTTTTCATGCGATGCTGGCGGTAGATTTTGTCTCATATCTTTGGGCAAGGAATTCAGTGGCGTGGGATGCTGCGTGAAGAGACGAAATACCTTGATATCGAATATGAAATCTTCGCCTGTTCGTTGGGCCCACAGATAGCTGGTACTCTCGCCGGGCATCGAGTAGTAAGTGCTATCCACTTCCACAATATCAAACTGGGTGGAGTAGTACTGAAGCCGCGCCTCCGACGAACGTGCCGGAGGGGGATAGAAGCGGCCGGAACTTATCAAAGTCGGGTCAGTCCATGAACAGGTACCGACTCTTATCCTTCCCATTTCAAACCGTGCCGGTTGATCCGTGGCCTCGGGATCCCCTTTTTGTGGAAGAAAGCTCCTTGACTTCCTCCACAGGCAGCTCAGCCAGCCTCGTCACAACCATCTGGGCTATCCTCTCTCCATCCCTCACTGCGAAGCTGCTTCCATTGCCAAGGGTATACATGGTCACCATCAGCTCACCCCTGTAATCGCTATCGACTGTGCCAAATGCGACCATCACGCCTTTCGAGGACAGACCGGACCTGGGTCTTATCTGCACATCGTAGTTCTTGGGTACTTCAACGGCGATACCTGTCCCGACTAGTTTAGGCTTTTCTTCAAGCGTAATTTGCCGGTTGCCCTGTCTTATGTAGGCGCAGAGGTCCAGCCCGGTTGCACCTTCCGTCGCGCGCTGCGGTAGTTTTGCATCAGCATATAGTCTCTTAATTCTCAAAGCAGGGGTTCTATCACCTTTCTTTTCATATTTGGATAGCACTGACACAATCTCGTTGACCGCTTCTTGCTGTTCTGCTATTAGTAACTCCATCGCCGCTTGAGATACCGCCTCGCTGCCATCTAATGCAAGGTCTCTCATAGCCTTCAGCCCCATCTCTTCCCCTTCGACTCCATACTCCTGATTGACCTTGGCCAGAAGCCTGTCCAGCCATTTATCAAATATGCTTACGGGCTTCCCGCGCCGGGCAGCTAGTTCCCGCAGCTCACCCCACAATTCAGCTATAGTCGTGGAGTTCAGGATAAGCTCCTTGATGTTCTCCTCGAGTTCCTGCGTCGATCTTGTCATCTTCATTATGATTCTACTCCAAAGAAAAAGGCCGAAGCAATCGGGCCCATCCAGGCGAATGGCTAACGATAAGGCAGGGGAGTAAGGCTGCTGGCGATAATATTCAAGTTGCTATCTCTTTTCTGAAGTATCCCTTCCACTAAAACCAGCGGCTCGAGCTTAAAGACCTGCCTGTGTCTTTCGTATATGCCTGGTTTGACTACCACATTCATTATTCCTTCTTCATCCTCAAGGGTCAAAAAGCCAAAACCCCTGGCGGTGGCTGGTTTCTGTCTTGTGATAACATAGCCCGCCACCCGCACCCTGGTATTTGGGAAAAGTTGAGCAATATCAGAGGATTTAAGCAAGCCATCCCCTGATATCTCCTTCCTCAGCACCTGCATCGGGTGATATTTCAGTGGAAATCCCTGTACTTCGTAGTCCGCTTGCATTTCCTCAAATTCAGTAATCTCGGGCAAGGAAATTTTGATATCTTGAAACTCTAAGGGCAGTTCCCCCGGCTGTTTCTTTTCCAGCAAACCGAGCTGCCACAATAGCTGTCTCTTATGGCAGCCGCAGAAACCAAAAGCCCCGGCAAGGATCAGATTTTCTACAGGCTTCCTTTCTAGCTGGGTTCTCGAATAGAAATCTTCAAATGAAAGATAGGGGCAACTCCTCCTTTCAGCTATTACCTGGCTTATGGCTTTCTCACCCATTTCCTTTATGTATGCAAAGCCGAGCCTCACCTGGCCTTCTTCGATGCTACACCCAGCCCTGCTCTTATTGATGTCCACAGGTAAAACCACTATGCCATGCCTTTTTGCATCTCGCACGATGACCTCCGGGGAGTAAAATCCCATTGGCTGGTTGTTGAGTAAAGCGCAATAAAATTCAGGCGTATAGTGTTTCTTAAGCCAGGCTGATTGATAGCATAACAGCGTAAAGCCAGCTGCATGGCTCTTGCAAAAGCCGTATTCTGCGAATCCCTCAATGTCGGCAAAGATGCGGTTTGCCAAGCTGTCCTCTATTCCATTATTCTTTGCTCCCCCAATAAATCTCTGCTTCACCTCCTCCATGGCACCTCTGGGCCTCTTCCGGCTCATTGCTCTCCTCAAACAGTCAGCTTCACCTGGTGTGAAGTCAGCTATAGTTGTGGCAACCTGAATCACCTGTTCCTGGAATAGAATGATTCCCAGGGTATCCTCGAGTATCGTCTCAAGCTTTGGGTGCAAGTATGTTACTTTTTCCAAACCCTTCCTTCTTCGGATATAGGGATGAACCATATTCCCTTGAAGAGGCCCGGGTCTGACAAGAGCTACCTCGATGGTCAGGTCTTCGATAGAGCGAGGCTTTGTTTGCGGCAGAGTCTGTAGTTGGGCCCGGCTCTCCACCTGGAATACGCCCATGGTATCGCCTCTGCAGATCATATCGTAGACTTCAGTATCACCTAAGTTCAGCCTGTCGAGGTTGAGTTTTGTATTATGGTTTTCTGCCGCAAGTTCGCAGCTTTCGTGAATAAGCGATAGCATTCTTAAGCCAAGTAAGTCCACCTTTATCAGCCCGGCATCGGCAACGCCGTCTTTATCCCACTGGCATACTATCCTTCCCGGCATAGTGGCTTTCTCCAGAGGCACCATATCGCTCAGCGGACAGGAGGAAATAAGCATGCCTCCATTGTGGATGGATATATGCCTGGGAAAGTCAGCAATTTCTCTGCAGAGGTAAGTGAAGTCCTGCCATAGGGTAGAAGTGAAATAAGGCCTGAATTCCTCGATGCTTGCGAGTTCCTGTCCAATATCATTAGCCTCATAGGCTGAAATTGATTTGGCCATCCTGTCCAGGAGCTGAGATGGCATACCTAAAGCCTTACCCACCTCCCTTATAGCATTCCTTGCCTGGAAAGTGACATAAGTTGATACCATGGCAGTATGTTCCTGTCCATATTTCTGGTAGACGTGTTGAATGAGCCTTTCCCTGTGAACTGTAGATATATCTATATCGATATCAGGAACGGAAGACATTTCCTCATTGAGGAACCTGCCAAGAAATAGCCTGTTTTTAATCGGGTCGACCTGTGTTATGCCAAGAATATAAGCCACTATAGAATTAGCTGCTGAGCCTCTCCCCTGAGCGGGAATACCATTTCTCATGGCATAATCCATGATATCCCATACTATTAGGAAGTAGCCTGACAGGCCAAGCTTTTGTATCAGATTAAGCTCCCCGTTAATCCTGGTTTCTATCTCGGGGCTTATACTTTCATACCTGTTATATGCCCTCTGCCGGCATAACCTGGCTAAATAGCTATCCGCCGTCGCTCCTTCCGGCAGAGGAAAGTCTGGAAACCGGTAGGCTGAGAAATCCAGATTAACATTGCACTTCTCAGCTATGGCCAGTGTGTTAGAAATCGCTTCAGGGTAATCTTCAAAAAGCTGTTCCATTTCCTCGGAGGACTTGAGGTAAAACTCAGAATTAAGTTTTAAGGACTTACATTCATCCAGACTTGTCCTGTTCCTTATACATGTGAGTACATCGTGGAGTTTATGGCTCTGCTCTCTGGCATAGTGAACGTTATTGGTTGCCACATAAGCAAGGTCGAGGTCCCTGGCCAGCATAACTGAAGCACGGCAGAGCTGTTTATCTTCAGGATACAGATTATTCTGGAGCTCGATGTATAAATTCTCCCTGCCGAAGATATCTATGTACCTCTTGGCTGCCTGGCGGGCCTTTTCTGCACATCCAGAAACAATTGAGTCGGCTATTTCTCCTCTGCTGCAGCCGGATAGGCAGATAATTCCATCGGAATACCGGCCCAGAGTTTCCAGATCAAGAGCAGGGCTGCCTTTCCTGTGTGTAAGCTGAGCTCTTGTTATCATTCTGCACAGGTTGGAGTATCCCTCGTTGTTCTTTGCCAGCAGGGTGAGATGCTTTCTGCTTTCTAAAGTGACTTCTGCGCCAATGATAGGCTTGATACCTGCTTTCAGGCATGCTTTGTAGAAACGTGTAACGCCATACAGGCCATCACGGTCGGTTATGCCCAGGGCAGACATGCCAAGCTCTGATGCACGTCTTACCAGGTCCTCAGGATGAGATGCACCATCAAGAAAAGAGAAATTGGAATGACAGTGGAGTTCAATGTAATTATTCATAACTGCAGCATTTCCTTCATCAGCGTGCGCTAAAGCTGGGGGCCCTAGTCCTGTATACGTTGCAGATACCAGTGCCCGCTGAGCAAATCTCGATAAAGTTCACAAATAATTCCAGCCTCGGTGCCAATCTGGAAATATTCCCTTTCAATAGCCTTTTTCCACCACCACTGGGTTACTCTCCATTGTCTCGCTACCTGTTCTATCTTCTCTGTCCTGCCTCTATATATAAAGGAAATCGGCCTGTGCTGCATATCTTCCCTGACGTCTATTTTTATAGCCCGGTGAAATAGTTTGCTCATCTCTTCCCGGAATCAAATTCAGTGAAGGAAAAAGAATCCTCCGGCAAAATGCTCTCATATCGGGGCAACACTCTCCTGACCACCTCTTTGCCATATCTTCCCTGAAGCTGGCTTATTGCCAGTTTTAAGCTCCCTCTGTTTTTCACTATCCTGTCAGGGAAGGAAGCCTGCCTGCCCTCTTCGGGACAAAAGTCTGCCAGGCTGAGCCTCATCGTGTTAACCGGTGCTGCAAACCCTGTCTTATCAAGGCAGCATTTCAAGTGGTGTAGCATTACGTCCGTGGAGGACGTCGGTTCTTTGAAGTGAAACACCCGCCGGGCAGTATCATCGTCAGTGAAAGACAGAGACACGGTCAGTCGGCGGCAGCATTGCCAGCGCTGCTTTAACTGCCAGCTTAACCTGCTGAGGAGTGCATCAGCCCTGTGCAAAATCAGGTCAAGATTTTCTGCCGGGGGTTCGAAAGCAAGCTCTCCTTCCATGATTTGGGGTACCTCACAGGGCATAAGCCTTGAATTATCAATGCCGTTGGCAAACTCCCACAGCATTTGACCTTCTCCACCAAACTGAAGTTTGACTGCTTCACGCGGTAGTTTTGCCAGCTCTCCCAGCGTGTAAATGCCAAAGAGCCTGAGCCTTCTCAGCGATTCGGATGAGGCGGGTAGGAAATCTACAGCTAAGTTGTTTAGGAATCCTTTTTCCTCACCGCCCGGAATTATAAGAGGCTCACCCGGTTTGCTGACCTGGCTGGCCATCCGTGCGACAAATTTGTTTGAGGCGATGCCCGCAGATGCCTGGAAAGAGCTTTCTCTCCCGATAAGCTCCTCTATTTCCCCGATGAAGCGGGTTTCATCGTGTTCCAGGGTGACATCCAGAAATGCATGGTCTTCGGCCCGTGTCTCTACCACCGGGCTGTAGCGGGAAAGTAAGCTGATGATATGCATGAAAGCATCATTATATTTGTCTTCAGCCAGGGGCAAGAATATCCCCTTGGGACACAGGGCATAAGCCTGGCGTAAAGGCATGCCTCGTTTAACTCCATGTCTTATCGCTTCTTTGGAGGCATCATGGACAGCTTTTGGTTCATAGGGCAGGCCTCCAATGATAACAGGCTTACCCGGCAATTTTTTGTTATCCCGTAACTCAACCTGGACAGCGAAACGGGAAAAGAAAAGGCACCCAATCCGCAATCTGCAACCCTCCCTAGAATTAAGCGATCAGCGATTGAGCCTTCTCAGTACAGCCACCACCTTCCCCTGCACCTCCACATTTTCAGGGCCTGTATAAATCGGCTTCATCTGCTGGTTTGCTGGCTGGAGACGGATGCGGCCCGACTCACGGTAAATCCTTTTAAGTGTTACCTCCTGCTCATCTCTGAGCCATACCGCCACCATCTCTCCATCCTCCACTTCCTGCATAGCTTCCATAACCACTATATCGCCGTCGTCTATAAGAGCATCCAGCATTGATTTTCCCTTCACCTTCAGGGCATAGATATTACCCTTGCTTCCTACAAACTCTGCCGTCAGCTTAAGCACCTCTTCGGTTGGGGTGGCCCAGGTATCCGAGTTCGGTACGGGAATTGGTTTCCCGGCTGCAATCGCCCCCAGCAGAGGCACCTCTATAATGTCCTTTTCAACAAGCTGGATGCTCCTGAAAACGTCGGGGTCACGATGAATTTGCCCTTCCCTTTCCATGATATTCAAATGGTATTGGACCACCGATGTTGAACTAATGCTGCAACCTCTCATTATATCCCTCACTGTCGGCGCATAGCCCTTTTCATCGATAGACTGCCGTATAAATTTAAGGATCCCTTCTCTAATTTCAGGCTTTCTCATTATCCCCTCCTGTCATATCCTGTAGACAACGAATGTTCTATAGAACAAATGTATAATAAAAGCAACCGGTTTGTCAAGTGCTCTCAAGTAACAGCAGTGGAATTTTCTCAAATAGCAGGCAATTATTCTATTTTAATTGCTTGGAACTGTCTTGAGACCATGAACATGATAGGTGTGTATAAAAATCCAGCCCGATCGTTGCCCTGTAGCAGAGGGCAAAGCCGCTAAGTTTTACATCGGGCCGAGTTCTATTCCTCTGGGTACCACCACCACACCCTTTTCTGAAATCGTGCAGCCTCTGCTTCTATCAGCGTCTAAATCGTAGCCAAGTGACGCTCCTGCCAGGACTTTGACTTCCTTGTCAATAATTGCACGCTTAACCCTCGCATTCGGTTCGATAATTACATCATCAAAAATGACAGAGTCCTCTACCAGTGCATTTCTCTCTAGAATCACACCAGGAGACAGGATAGAGTGCCTGACCAGGCTGCCACTGATGATACAACCATCGGAAATAATTGACTCCAGTGCGCTTCCTCCTATGATGCATTTAGTTGGAGGCAGGGACCTTGCATATGTCCTGAATGGCCATTTCTCTCCGTACAGATTAAATAGCGGGTCCACCGCTACCAGGTCCATACTTGCCTCATAATAAGAATCTATCGAGCCAACATCTTTCCAGTATGATGAGTCACGAGTCCTCTCCACCAGTATTTTCTTTCTGCGGCCATTCTCAACCTGGACCACAAAGTCTTCGATTTGATTGTTCTCAGTATAGTCATATGCCAGTACTTCGGTTCCCCTGTTAATCATTGCCGGAATAATATCTTTGCCAAAGTCCTCTCCTCCCATCCGCAGGACTTCCAGCAGCACCTCAGTTTCAAAGAGATAGATACCCATTGAGGCCAGAACATAGTCGGGCTGCTGAGGAATTGACTTTGGCTCCGATGGTTTCTCTTCAAACCCGACAACTCTAGAGTCTGCATCCACCTGAAACACGCCCAGAGCATTGCAGGCCTGCTCCCTTCGTACTTTGATGGCGGATAGCGTTAGTCCAGCTTTGTTTCTCCTGTGAAAATTCAGCAGCTGCATGTAATTCATCTTGTAAACATGGTCCCCCATAAGAATGAGGACCTGCTCAAAGCCTTTTTCCCGGATTAAATCAAGATTCTGGAGTACGGCATCCGCCGTACCCCGGTACCAGTCTGCGCCTATCTTCTGCTGTGCCGGTACACAATAGATATACTCCCCAAGCCGTGAACCGGAGATACTCCACCCCTCCTGAATATGCCGCTGTAATGACCAGGACCTGTACTGGACCAGAACATAAATCTGCCGCAGGCCTGAATTGACACAGTTAGTGAGCGGGAAGTCAATGAGCCGGAATTTACCGGCAAAGGGCACTGCCGGCTTGGAGCGCGGCGTAGTCAACGGATGAAGTCTCTCTCCGGCTCCACCAGCTAGTACAATGGCGAGCACCCTTTCCATCCTTATACCTCCCCCGGACTGCCGGCTGTGTTGAGCCACGAGTCCTTTCTCCATTATAATTTATTTCCCCGGGAACATCAAAGGCTGCCCCTTTCGCGTTTGAAGATGAGGGAGCGTGTCTTCTGGAGTAGTCGACATAATGTTCCTGCCCATCATCGCTGGCTATTGATTTAGCCGACCACAAAAGATAGGATATGATAAGCATGGCCACAAGCCAGTAAGAGAAGGGTAGCGCCCGTGTCCGCAGCGGAAAGTGATAAGCCATTTGAACTCGATGCATCGGCTGGAGCCCTGCAGGTTGCCATGGTGTCGCCGGAGATTGCCCCCTTCGCCAGGACAGGCGGTCTGGGCGATGTACTGGGCTCGCTGCCGGCAGCGCTGGAGCGACTGGGGCTTCATCTGTCCCTTTTTATGCCGGCATACCGCCCGATATTAACAGCAGGCTTCCCTCTTGAAGACACCAAGATTCGCTTTTCCGTGTCCCTGTCCGGCAACAGGGTGGAGGGCAGTCTTCTCAAGACAGTAGCGGGCAATGCTATTCCTGTCTATCTCATCCGTGCCGACCGGTACTTTGACCGTGAGGGCTTATACGGCACGCCTGATGGCGCCTATTCGGACAATGCGGAGCGCTTTATCTTTTTTGCCCGCGCCGTACTTGAGGTGCTCAGGCAGGACCCACCCCGTATCCTCCATGCCCATGACTGGCAGTCAGCATTGGTCATCTCTTTTATGCGAGCTCAGCCCGAGCTCTATCCTGAACTCTCCACAACCAGGACCATTTTCACCATTCATAATCTTGGGTTTCAGGGCCTCTTCGGGCACCAGGACTGGCAGCTACTGAATCTCGACTCGCGCTTCTTCAGCCCCGGGTATCTTGAGTTTCACGGCAAGATCAACTTTATCAAGGGTGGGCTTGTCTTCTCCGATACCGTCAGCACTGTTAGCCCGACCTACGCCGGTGAGATAAAGACTGCCGAGCAAGGCTTCGGGCTGGAAGGACTGTTACAGGAACGCGCGGCGAGTCTGGTTGGCATTCTTAACGGCGTTGATTATAGTATCTGGAACCCGCGGACAGACCCGTCTCTCGCTGAGAACTACAGTGCCGAAGACCTCTCGGGCAAGAAGAGCTGTAAGGCTGATCTGCAGCTTGCCTTCGGCCTTCCGCTGGATGCTGATGTGCCGCTTGTGGGAATGGTGTCACGTCTGACGGAGCAGAAAGGGATTGACCTGCTGCAGGGGGCTATGGATAGGCTGCTCTCCCGTAACCTTCAGCTTGCTATAATCGGTACCGGAGACAGCCGCTACGAGCAGTTTTTCAGTGCAGTAGCTGTTACCCGTCCGGACAGGGTCGGCGTCAAGATTCTATTCGATGATTCTCTGGCACACAGGGTCATAGCCGGTGCTGATATGTTTTTCGTGCCGTCTCTCTACGAACCGAGCGGCTTAACCCAGCTGTATAGCTTGAAGTATGGTACAGTCCCTGTTGTCAGAGCCACCGGGGGTCTGAAGGACAGTGTAGAGGAATTCGACCCTAGTACAGGGAGGGGCAACGGTTTTCTCTTCAGCGCCTATGAGGTTGATGATTTTCTGGCTGCTGTAGACCGCGCGCTGGCCCTGTTTCGCCGGCCTGAGAGCTGGACATCGCTGATGCGTAATGGCATGGCTGCTGACTTCTCCTGGGAACGTACCGCTCTGGCTTACCTTGACCTGTACCGGAAACTGGGAGTCACAATCAAGGGGGCAGGGCAAGATGCGCCGCAGCATTAGCGGTTATCTGTACCCCTGCGGAGCTCCGCCCCTGGCCTAACACAGTAATGGTCTCGGAGCCCGGAGCATCAATGCAGAAGATGCGCCCTGGCGCGTTAGCTAGGCTAAGGGAGCGGCAGCTCATGCAGCCGGGTTCGCCACGCGTCCAACAAACAATATGGTGCCAGTCTCAATATCGCGAATTAAGAAAATGAATGGCCGGTCAAGGGTGACCTCCACGACCTCCGGCATCGCCGTGAGCTCCATGACCACTGCCGTGGCGGCTGCCGCCTCTGTACCGGCTTCATCCACAGAGACAAATGCCTTGTGGACCACATCTGCTATGAACAGCTCACGTTTACCCGTCATGCCCGAGAAGTCCGCTGCCTCGGAAAAGGCGACCGGCATACCCATTGCCGGCAGGGCCTTCTTCAGGCTGAAGCTGGATTCAAATTCAAATTTGGGCATTGTCAGCACGACGCGCTTGGATTCCAGCCCTGTCACGATGGCATCTAGCAGCCCGGCATCCAGCGAGTCCTCAAAAGCATCGAACTGGCCTGCGCGGGGCAGCAGGATCATCATGGAGAGCTCGCGGCCATCATAGGGCAGCTCTATTGCCTGATACGCGTCACCGCCAGCATAGCCGAAGGACTTGGTCTGCCTCATCATGGGCACGGTGACCTCGCCTCCACCGAGCAAATGGAAAGGCCCGTCCGCGGTGGCGTTCTCTTCGAAGGGATATTGCCAGGCCGCGTTGAAGTAGATGGCGTTTGTGAGGACAAGCCTGGTAAGCGCATTTATGACACCCTGCGGAATCAGGTCTTCAATCCGGCCTTCCGTCTCGTCAGCGACCCAGTCGTTGATGGTGCTTCTAGACTCCTCCGGTGCGGCTGCAAAATCGAGCGTCCTCAGCCCGGCGCCATAGTTCTGGGCCAAAATGTCGAGGAATTCAGAAAGGAATTCATAGTCCTTCTGGCCCCAGATGGCGTTCACGATGTTTAGACGGAAGCCTTCCCCATCTGTGCCTTCAGCACCCTCGCCGCGGCTGGCGAGTTCCATATCCAGGCTATTGAATGCCGGGTGCAGGTTCTCCTGAGATAGTATGAAATGAAGAGTATCCGCCATCTGCTGTTCTGTCTCACCGCGGGCGCCAGCGTATGTCATCGCCAGCGCCAGGGAGATGCTGTAGGGAGAGTAGAACATGTTGCCGTCGTCTTCTTTGAGTGCCTGATATAAATCCAAAGCGAAGCCGCTATTTCCGTCGACCAGAGCTCTCATATCGGCCTGATTCACCGCTGGCGAAGTTATCCTTGGTTTATCCGACTTTATTACTTCACCGCTCACTGTCGGTTGGGCACAGGCCGCCAGGCTGGACAGCAATACCAGGGCAAGCAGGGATAGAAACACTTTCTTCATCTGAGATTCACCTCCCGTGTACTCTCTTCACATTTCACTATATATAACGAAGAAAGCTCCATGCTGGTTTATATCCCTGTCACTTTCTGTCATCTGACTTGATGTTCGCTATATCAGGAGCGCTGTGCATTGAGCCAAAGCACATTATTCTTGGTCCTTCAGTCTGGAGAGATAGATCACGCCGCTCTCTTCGATCCTGCCATGTTTCAGGACCTCATCAATGATGGCGCGGTCCCATGATCCCTCTGCGACGATTTTGCTCAGCGCCGTTGCGTCCAGTTGGGAGACCTCGTCCCATTTGCCCGCTGTCATTATCAGGTCATCAAGCACCTGGCGCGCGGGCTCATTCTTGCCGGGAAACTTGAGCTTCTTATCAAATCTGACTCTGGCCTGGTGCGCACTGCCCCTTATGATGTTCATTTGCTGGCGGCGAGCATAGTCGAGTATGGCTTCCTTGACTCTATCCGTTTCTTCTTCGATTGCCCTGCTCTTTTCTTTCAGCTCGGCATACTTGTTGACCAGGACCACCCCTGGCTCGTTCAAGTACTCGTTGGCAGGCAAGGACTGCAGCCTGTAGAGGTGCTTTCTCATGGGGCATAAATCTGCATACTCACACCAGTCGCATAGAGCGGATTCCCGTGGCGGGAAGTCCTTCTCCGCTTCTATCTTATCAATCAGGCTCCTGGTGTTTTGAATCAAGCTGGAGATGCTCTCCGGGCTGCGGTGCGAGACCAGTTCCTCATCGAAGGCTACGTAGTGCCAGATGAGCCTGATATTCTCGATATGGGGCCACTTATTCTGCACCCCGAAGTGATATAGCCCGAGTTGCCGGTCGCTGTCGATGTCCTGCTGGCCCGGCAGATGAGCTGAGGTCTTGTAGTCATGGATTTCGTAGGTACCGTCCTTGCTGCGGGACAACCGGTCTACGTAGCCTCTCATCATGTACCTGCCATCGTCATCCAGCGGAAAAGTGAGGCCGAGCTCAGTGGCTATGGTTATATCCTGGTCAAACGGAGCATACCTGTTGTAGTAAGTTTCAATCAGCTTTTCGCCCAGTGCCCTGTAGTGCTCCTGTGTCAGGTCCGGCTTAATAATTACGATTGAGTCGTTCCAGCTTTGCCGCCAGATTCTATTATAGTAGCCAAGCAGATCACTCAGGCTATTTACCCTGGTGCGCCTGAGGTCGTCGTAGCACTTTTTCAGGGTCTCATGCACCCTTGAACCCAGGAACGCCTCGACCCCCTGGCTGTCTCGCTTGATGTTTTCCAAATAGTGAAGCTTGTACCTGTAGGGACAGTCCTCATAGGTCCCCAGCCGGGAATCAGAATAAATAGGCATACTCTCTACTGCTCCTGTTTCATTTATGTCCTATTATATTCCGGTGGAAGAGCTCGTGTCTTGTAGCGCCGCGATCCCTGAGTATAAGTCCACGGGGCTAAACTAAGGGGTCATGAGAGTCAATTCACGGATTATCATGTCATTGCGAACGGAGCGAAGCAATCTCAATTGAATTTCAGGAGATTGCCACGTCGCCTGTGGCTCCTCGCAATGACATTAGTAAAGCCCCAGCAGAGAATCGATGGACTAAGGCAACGCGCCTGGCCCTGTGCCTCGGATTTAGGGATAGAATCATGCCGGAGCTGCTGCCCCTATTGAAATTAGCTCTTCCAGGGTCTTATCGGCGCTCTGCGCCGGGTAGTAATGGAGCCAGGCATTATATTCCGGGTCGGGTCCCTCCGTATCCATGGTAAGCTCGACTGACTTGCGTACTGAAAGGCTTTCGGAGCAGAGGTTCTTGACCAGGCTTATTGTGGCCCTGTCCACATAATCCAGATCGACGGAGGCGTCCCAGGCGAGATATGTGGAGCTGCCTTTTTCCATGAAAGCCTGCGCCAGGTCATCGAAATAGAGGCAGGAGCAGCCCATCATTATGATGAGGGTGTTGTGAAAGTTCCCTTTCATGCTCTGGGTGATGAATTTTGGGGCTATGCCAAATAGGACTGGATAATCGTCAGCCACCTGGACCATGGTCAACTGTTCATCGAGCTGTTCGGGCACATGCTTCAAAGAGCTGTACGGCTCATTAGTAAACAAATAGGTTACTGGAATCACGCCCTCGGCTACTTCCATCAGGCCGGAATGGGCACGGAAGACGATGAGTTTATAGCCGTAGCCCGGCAAGTTGCGATAGAAGTCCACAGTGATATCATCGCCCTGATAAACGTCAACTTCTTCGAAGCCATAGTCCTTGAGGTCGCCGGTGACCTCTGTGATGAAGTCTTCGTTTGGCTGGAGGCTGTAAAGCTGGTCAACGATGGCTGCCTTCAGGCCCTGTGACGCGGCTGGACTGGCTGGCTGGGCCGGAGGGCCTAGGCGAACAAAGACAATGGCAGCAGCAATGGCCAGGCCGATGCCCAGCCATGCAAACCATGGCAGGCGCCCCCACAGGGGCTTGCCCCTGTCCAGCTTCTCTTTAGTCTGTCTTTTTGACTTTGCTTTGGTCAAAGTTCTCGTTCAGTTAAGGTGCTACTTCGCTCTTACCCTAATTTTAGCTTCTTCAGCAACTTGTATCAATCGGGCAAAGCGCAACAAAGAGGCATCTCCTCTTTGTCATCCTGAGGAGTCAGGAGCGTTAGCGACGAAGCAATCTCATGCTCTGCGGCGTCCTGGTTATCTGAGCTCCCCGACTATCTGGGAAGGCTCAACCCTTTGGATTTCGCCCTTATCAAAATCCCTGTCAAAACTTACAATCTTCAGGTTGTGTAGCCTTGCTGCGTAATACTGATAAGCATCATCGAAACCGAAGTTCATTTGCTTGGCGAGCTGGGCTATGTGAAGCTTATCATCTAAGCTGGTATTTATTACCCTTAGACCAACGAAGGCCCTGAGGTCGTTGAGAAAGCGAATCAAAAAATCCAAAAGCCTTTGATGGGTCAGGATGACTGCAATTTAATGAAGCGTGAAATCTGTGACCGCGGCCTGCTTTTTCCTTCGAGCACAAGTTCCATAAGCTTCAAGCACTCGTCTCTCCTCTCTTGGTCCAACAGAACCTCGAGGAAGATGTTGGTATCAATGAGATACATAATCTTTGGTCCACATATCTTTTATGTCGTGCTGAAGGTCTACCGAGGATTTAGGCTTGAGTCCTTTCAAAGCACCTACCCAGCTTGCAATCTGCGGTTTAACGATAATTTCCACCTCGTCCCCCTCTTCTAAATCCAATTTGGTTTGTGGAACAAAAACACCTTTTTCATACCTGGCTTTGATCATCATCTTTCTTATTCTCCTCGGCTTCAGTCATCCCGGCTCTTTAAACTCTCCCATGATCCCTAAGCCAGTTTAGCACTATCTAAGAGAGTCCATCCACTTGCCCTGCCATACCGTGAGCCAGATGGGGCTCAACAATTGCCCCTCAGAGTATACAGGGACAGTTAAAAAGAAAGGGCAGGCTCTTGAAGGAATCTGCCCTTTCTGGTTTACCGTGGTTAGCGCTAAGCCCGGCGCCGCCTTTTGCCCTCCGTCATTGCGAGGCACAAGGTGCCGTGGCAATCTCATGAAGCCTATCCATATATGCTGCGGCGCCTCCTTACGATGATAGCTCCAGCCACGATAGCGGCAAATAGAGCAATCCAGGGCGCCAGGATAAGGAGCTTGTTGACGGGGTAGGCCTCACCACCGACCGGCCCTGGAGGTTCCGGTTCAGGTTGTGGACCCGGGCCTGGCTCCAGGTCAGGGGTAGCGGTGACCAAAACCTCTGTTGAGCTCATAACCTCGCTCTGCTGACCTGTTGCCATGCGTACCTGAGGTGCGCCTGTGATTATAGCCACCGCGATGATAATCATCGCCAGCGTTAAGACCCACTTTCGCATTTTACTCATTATTCGATGCCGTCAAGCCACAAGCTACTCCAATAGGGCAACCGTCCTGGGGAAAGTATGCCAGGAACTACGAAGCTAACTAGCACTCTTGCGCTTCCTTTTCACCCCCATGTATATCGCTATCCCTGCAGCGACCGAGCTAAGCGCTGCTACAATCGGCACCCACGAATAGCCACTACCGGTTGAAGACGTGATATCCATCGGTTCTTGAGGGTCTGGCGACATGCAGACACTTCCATTATTCAGGGTGGTTATCTCCGCTGGGGGTTGAGTGGCAGACGGGGCGATCTCTTCGGGGCGAGTGCTGATAAACATCCGTGATGCTATCTCTACCTGCACCATAGCCTCATCTCCGGCGATGGTGAAGCTTATCCATGCTTCGCCTTTCCGCCCGGAATAGTCCGCGGCATTCTCTGGCATCTTCACCACCACGGTGACATCGGCATTGCTGCCGGCAGCAACGAGCAAAGATTCCGGCGCGACCGTTATCCAGTCGAGGTGTGGGAACGGCTCGTACTCGGGGTCGGTATAGTCCGGCAGGCGTGTCCTGACGTTATACGCGGCGTCTTCATCACCCTGGTTATAGAGGGTGATACTGAATTCACCCTGGCTGCCCGGATAGAGGTTATCTACGTACACCTTGCCCGGGTTAATGCCAAAACTGGCCAGGGCAGTAGCTGGAGCTAGGGCAACCATAGCGGCTGCCACAGCCACAATAATGACCGATAGCCTCAACCGCCTCTTAGTTAGCATCAGACTCTATTAAGCTGCTGTAGCGGTTAAACGTACAGTTATCGACTTCTGTACACCATCGGTGAATGAAGTAGGCGCTACTAGCTGCATATTCCAGCTATAGTCGGTGTTTGCGGCCAAAGAGGCCACCAGGTTGTTAGGTGAAGCATTCTTAACAATAATGCCGTTTGTATCTGCAGTACCGGCCTTGAGCCCCGCCGTATCTGCCGCTGCCGTAGCCGTATCGCTGTGTGTCCAACCCACACCGCCTGACCATGTGGCGGTGGTTACCGAGATAGCGATGTTGGTAGCGATTGAGCTGGTGTTGGTAATAGTGAAGTGGTTAGAAGGGGTTGAGGTAGTTGAACTTGCCGCTACAACGCCGAAGCTGTATGTGCTTGGGGCATTCGCGATGCCCATATAGGAAGGGGTTGCCGTTACGGTCACATCCTGTGTGGTGTCAGCCATAACGGGCACCACCATGGCAAGCATCAGCGCCATGACCGCTAGTATCGTGATAAAACCTTTTTTCATGATTTTCCTCCTTATTATTTATTAAGCACTATTACTTAAGTACTTTTGCCTCTCTTGAAGTATTGCCTATTGCCTCTATTCTATTTTCAAAACGTCTGTCGACCTCAGGCTGCAGTTGCAGTCAAAATAACCGTACCGGACTTCTGTATGTAATCAGAGAAAGACGAGGGTGCGAGCAGTTGCAGTCCCCATTTCTGAGTAGCTCCGGTTGCCAGTGAGCTTTTTAGCGTGTTAAAAATGGCCGTCTTTCTCACGATAACGTTATAGGCTCCTCCTTCCAGCCCTGCTTTAAGCCCGAATATATCCGTTCCGGGGGTGGCGCTATCGGAAAGCGTCCAGGTAGTCGAACCGCCAATCATGTCTGTGCCGTGGATGGTAATGTTGATGGTATGGTCGCCGGTATTTGTAATGGTGAAGTGGTCTAGGCCGCTTTCATAAGTGCCGCTTTCCTCAACCAGGCCGAATGTATAATAAGGTGGATCATTGGTAAACTCGGTGCTAGCAGGAGGGTCACAATACCATCGGAGACAAGGGTAGCCATCATTTTCGCCAGAGATAATCTCCCAGATGTCGGCGAAGTCCCAGCCCACATCGGTGAATGTGCTCTCCGTTTTCATTTGTGTCGTAGTCTTACCCGTGCCGCCGGCACTGCTAGGCTGACCGGAGGTTTCTGCGTCCCAGAAAGAATTGGTTGCCGTGCCGGCGTTCCCACCCGTTCCTACATTACCTACCAGCCCCCCAACCTGCATACGGCCACTGTCAGTTGTTACGAGGCCTGTTGAATATGAATCGATGATTTGCCCCCTGTACAGGATACAGCCGGCCAGCCCGCCGATTCTTATCGCGCTTGATGGGCTGCCGCCCGTGTGAGTGACATCACCCCTGGCAAAAGAATTTGTGATTGTGCCTTTCTGGGAGCAGCCCGCGAGGCCGCCGAACTTGTCGCCTTTGTCATCTGACCCCGATAGACTGAGCGCCGAATAACTAACATGGACATCGGCAAAGCAGCGACTGGCTATCGGATTATCTGTACCGCCGGGTGTTTCTTGCCAGCTGTTATGTGAGCCTATCAGGCCGCCCGTGGCACCGTTACCGGTAACGCTGCCGCCGATTGAAGAGCATCTTTCTATAATGGTGTTGGCATTCCCTGTTACCCTGCCGATTAAGGTACCAACGCCGCGAATGCCGGTGACAGTGGTATCTACCAGATTCACGTCTTTGATAACTGTCGCCGCCGTATTGTCTCCGATGTGTCCGAAAAGCCCCACATTATACTTGTCCGGGCGGGAGATATATAGACCTGTGATGGTATAACCTTTACCGTCGAAGCTCCCGGTAAATTTATTGACCGGTGTTAAAGTAGAATCATTTCCGGCAATAGGCACGAAACCTGCACCGCTGTTCCAGCTGCTGGTTGCCGACGCGTCTATGTCGTTTTTCAGGGCATAATGTGCTGTGAGCTTGTTGTTCATAGCCTGGAGGTCGAGAACATCCTCGATAAGATAGGGGTTACCCGCGGTGCCGTCGCCGCCGCCGAAGGAGCCGCCTGCAGCTTGTGCCTCTTGAGTCGGGGAGAAGATAGAACTAAGGAATAACACTGCAACTAATACGGTTACTACTACACGCACCACGCTAGAGCGCAAATGTACCATAATCCACCACTCCTAAGCTACCTACCAGTAAGCTGCTGTACATCATGTTAGAGACCTCATATTCAATTCAATTCCATTCTACAACCGGGTTGTAGTTAACGTCAATAGCTGTCGCGCTCGTTTGGGTGGTGATAGTGCGCCAGCCAGTGCCTGTGTTAGGCATCGAGCTTGCTGCCACTACACCAAAGTCATAGGTAGACTGGTTGTTTGCGATGCTTATGTAAGTAGGCTTTTTGATAACTCTTGTCCTTCTTTCCGCTACTTATCCAGTGCTTAAGTGCCTGTACCTTTACATATTACTGTAAACGCCTGTCGACCTCAGGCTGCATTTGCTGTCAAGATAACCGTGCCTGTCTTCTGCATAGAATCGGAAAAAGACGTGGGTGCCAGCATTTGCAGTCCCCATTTCTGAGTAGCTCCGGATGCCACTGAGCTTTTTAGCGTATTAAACGTGGCTGTTTTCCGCACAGTAACGTTATAGGCGCCTCCTTCCAGCCCTGCTTTAAGCCCGAAGGTATCCGTTCCCGGGTCAGCAGTATCTGACAGTGACCAGGTAATCGCCCCGCCAGACATGTCCGTGCAGTGGATGGTAATAGCGATGACCTGGTCTCCGGTATTGGTGATGGTAAAATGGGTTAGACCGCTTTCGTAAATGCCGCTCTCCTCAACCAGGCCGAAGGTATAGTTAGTTGGGTGATTGGTGAACCCGATACTTGGTGCTGTCATTTGTACCATGTCAGAAACATCTCTATATTGCCAAATAAGCCCATCGGTCAAGTGCAGAATTGGTTTATAGGAGCCGGCTTGGAATCCTGACGGCACCTGAGTAGTACTAAACGTAAGCGTCTCGCTTTCGCCTCCTCCTACAGTAACTTCATCGCTTAAAAACGCTTGATATGTGTATGTTCCATCCGTAAATCTAAAATATGAGCCTGTAGTCAGGTTCATTGCTACTGAGGCAGCATTCGTGACATTCAAACTGAAGGATACCGGGGCTCCTGCATGAGCACTGGTGGGCGACAAGGTGCCACCTATATAGAGCAGGTTTGGAAGTTCAGCTGATACACCGGTAAATGATATGGCAACATAGCCAGTAGCCAGTAGATATATAGCCTCAACAACAGTCTGGACGTCACTGGTGCTGTAGGGAGCTGTTAGGGTTACTGTAGCCTCTCCAGACCCGTTGGTCACCGCCGACGATGCCGAGAGAATCCCTCTTGAGGCATGGAAGTAGAGAGTAGCATCAGGAATTCCGGTACCCGCTTGCTTAAGCGTGGCTGAAATTGCGGACGTGCTGCTGCCATCAGCATCGATACCTGACGAGGGTACAGCCGCCAGGCTGATAGCATAAACCAGGATAGAGATAGTTGTATCGATGGTCGTGGTGAGTGAGGGCGAACCACTATCTTTAATGGCTACCGGGAAGAGATAATCAGTGCCTGAAGTTGTACTTGGCACCGTGCTATAGGTTATGGAAAAATCTGCGAGGTCGCCAAGCTGTAGATAGTCTGAAGGGGATGCCGCGGTAAAAGTTACCGCTGTTGGAGAGCCCGCGGTGGAAACAGTCCATGTTGTCGTGCCATAGGATACGCTGGCGCTGGAATAGTTAAAATTGGTGTGGCCAGAAGTGATCTCTATCTCCTTAACCGGATTGGCCCCTTGATTACCAATTGTAAAGATGAAGGTTACATCAGTTGCTCCGGCTGAGGCTGAGCCAGGGCTGACACCCACTGAATAGGTCATGAGATAACCGGTACCTGTAGTGGCAGTGTTAGTGCTAACAGGTCCGTTAGCCGTGGCGTAGCCGGAAAAGGCATAGTCATCCCCGACACTGCCAGTGATTTTATATGTCCATTGAAAGGTGGCTGAGCTTCCCGAGGGGATAGAGGCAATCGATGTAGGGTCAGGGCCTGATTGATACTCAAAAATGGAGGCGCCGCTGGTGGTCAGTGCGGATGGCACCACGTTCCCCAGTGATGTGTCACCGTTGTTGTAAACGATCATCTTAACGGTGATGTACTGCCCGGTAATTACTTGTAAAGGTGTTGTGGACATGGTGGCAGAGAAATCACCGATCACTAGCTCGTTTGAGATGGCAGTCAGGCTACTGACTGCAGAGTTGGCGGCTGACCCAGAGAAAGTAATGGTGCTACTAGAGCTAGCAGTATAAGTCCAGGCAAACACATCCTCCCCGCCGGCTGATAATGATAGGCTTGAGGGGGTGGGGCCGCTAATTGGAGAAACGGCACCGGTTCCGCTTATAGTAAGGCCACCGGGAACTATGTTGTCCTGGTCTGCTGTAGAGCGGTTATTTACTCTCATAGAGACGGTTATTGCGCCGTTAACAGCAACAGAATCATTCGGGTCAGTAAAAAATGATACCTTGAGTCCCTTCCTATCCCAATCTGGCAATCCGCCTGTTCGGTTGAACGGTGGACCAGTAGGCCCTTTTATCCAAGCATCGATGAGAGCATCTATCACATCTGTAGCAGCGCCGGGAATAAAGCCACCGTCAACCCCGGTGACGGTAACATCGAAGGTAAGGCTGTTTCCTGGAGAAACTTCATCGGCAGTATTGCTGGTTCTCAAATCTATGGCATATGGCTCTGTTGGAGTAGCATGAATACTCCAGCCAGTCGGGGCTCCTGTGCTCGCGGATACATGGTAGATGTTTTGGTCGAAGTACAGGGTAACTCGCGAGATGCTTCTTTGGCTATTGGCGCTATTGTGGACTGTAACGGGGATAGTCGCTGAAGCGTCCCCCATGATTACGGTTGTATCTGCCGGGACGGTTAGTGAGTATTCGTCACCGGCTGCTGAAACAGGAATAGAAGAAACAGGTAACGACATTACCAGCATAGTAAGTATGGTCGCTATTAGTGTTATTTTTTTCACTTTCCTGACGCTTCTTTAGCTTTAGTCTCTACGGCTATCACGTTACTGCAGTAACGCTCAATCTCTATCTCGATGCCCGTCATAGTGTTGCAACGGCAATGCTAAAGCTGAAGTGTCCTGACATGACCTGTGGTCTCTCCTTTGGATTTCGCCGCTAATTTACATAAAAAACCGACCTTCAGGTCGGTTTCGCTATTGGCTCCACGTAACCCAAGCAACCACATCCGGGTCACGCTTCATAGCCCCCTTTCAGTATGGGCGGGGCAACAACTCTCCCCTAAAGGTTTATGCCTTATTACTGCATATTTTACTCCTAAAATAATTCTATCACTAGTGATACTTTTGTCAATAGAAGTATCATCATATTATTTTCACATTACACCGCAAAGCTGTCATTTTCTTGACAGTTCAGGCCTGTTTTACTATAGGATAGAGACTTTTGCGTGATAGAGCCGAAGCAATCTCACAATGACGGAAGGCGGGACATGCCAGGCGATCAATCAAGAGGGCAGGTTCTCGATGGACCTGCCCTCCCACTTCACGCAGTGTAAATCTTAGCTTTGGACCCTGCGCCTTCTTGAGCTGTACCACACCATGCCCCCTGCCAGGAGCACCGCCAGGCCAATCCAGGGTATCAAGATAACCAGCTTGTTCACGGGGTAAGCTTCGCCGCCCACAGGTGGTGGGGGTGGTGGCTGGTAGTTCCCGAAGTCGTAGGGGCCGTAGCCACCCTCCTTCTTGAGGTTATTCATGAGCACTACGTGTGTTCCAGGGGCTCCTGGATAGCTTCGGCTCCAGCCTCCTTGCATCACCTCGCTCAAAGTGTATTCACCAAAGATCTCGCAGCCCTGCGGGCCCGTGTCACAGATGGAGAACTCATAGTAACCAGCATCGTCAGTGTAGGCCACGTCTGTCACAGGCCCATCGAGCTGAATCTCCCACCCCTCCAGTGGCGGCTCTTCGGACTTGTCCCAGATACCGTCGTGATTATAGTCGTTCCATTTGTAGCCGTAGATTTTCGTGCAGGTCTGGTGGTTGCCGAAGTTGTACGGACCATAAGGACCATCTTGTACATCTACGGAGACTGTGTGAGTGTCTGGATCGAGCGGAAAAGCCTGAAACCACTCTGACTTGACTAGCTCACTCAGGGTATAATCGCCACTGGTACAGACCTTGAACTCATAATAGCCGTCGGTCCAGTTTCCTGCCCCCGTGACCGCCTGCTGGTCGAGGTCCCCGGGGCCATCCAGGTTAATCGTCCAGCCGGGCATTTCTGGTTCCCACGGGTCCCACTGACCGTTGTGGCTGCAGTCACCCCATTTATAGCCGTAGATGGTAGCACAGATTTTGGCGGTGTTGGTTACATTGGCGGAAGCAGTCTGACCGCTGATTACGCTGGCCGGTGAGCCGACGATCAGCACAGTCCACTCATTGCCTGCGTCCGTCTCGGTCACTGTGTACGCACCGGGTATAAGGTTATCCCAGCTCAGCACCCCACCGTCATAATCGGCGGTCTTGCAGTTGCCGGTAAGGTATGACGGGCCGGTGATGCAGATTTCAAAAGTCTTCCCAGTATCAGGTGTGGTACCACTCCAGTCAACTGTCTTGGTGACATTCAGAGAGCCGGGCTGCCAGTTGCCGAAGTCGTTGCCGGTGATGTTAGCGCCTGAAGCAAAGGTGTGGGTGTAGTAGCAAGGGTTGGGACATGAGCATGTCCAGCCAGCTTGGACTTCCTCTGTCACATTCCAGGTGCCGGGCGTTATTCCGGTGATGTTATAGCTGCCGTCAAGACTGGTGACTGCTGAAGGTTCAGCACTATCGAGAATGCCGTTATTATTATAGTCGACGAAGATCGTCCAGCCTTCGAGGCCGGGCTCGCCGGCATCCTTTATGCCATTAGCATTCAGGTCCTCGAACTTCATGCCGCTCTTGCTGGCGGGGGGAGAGGGATCGAAGCAGAAGGTGGCGTGGCTGACTGCTGTGTTATCAGGAGCGTAGAGGTTAAAATCTTCGTGTACGTCAGTGGTATTATAGCAGAAGACGTTGGCTCCGGTGCCACCCTTTACAATTACGCAGCGCACAGGGTAATCGGAGGTCCAATTAAAGGCGCGGTACTCTCCAGGTTCGTCTTCCTGATAAGCGTCGATGTTGATAGTGTTGCCTTCATAGGTATGGTTGCCATTAGGGTCAACTTTATCCCAGTCGTCTATCTTGTAGTGATACTGAGAGTCGCAACAATCCACCTGTCCACACTCGGAGGTTGCGTTACCAGATGTCCAATCTTCAAAATAGCTTGGCTCAACCGAAGCCGCCGAGACTGTGACGGGTGGTACTATGCCTATTGCAGGCACACCCACAAGCGGCAATGCCAGCGTTACTGCGAGCACCAGTGCCGTCATGAGTGTCATCAGTCCTTTCTTAGTTATCATCTTCTCCTCCTTTGTCTGCCATCTATCTTAATCGGGACTCTCCCGCTAATTATCCTCACAGCAGGGCGACATATCCTGCCTGAAAATAGTCTTGAGATAAGCGGCCAGTACCTCGTGCTGGCGTGCACTGATATATAGCCGCAGACGCCAGACTGACTTAACAGGGACCAGTCCTGGTCATAGCCATCCAGAAGCAAATACAGTGGGATGGATGCGGCGCTTTGGCGTAAGGCCTGCAACTGCTCGTCGCCCAGATGGAGCAGTATTAGCTCTGGCCCCATCGTTTGCAGGTTATCACCTGACGGTAACTCAGTGCTGGTAAGAACCTCAGCGCCAAGTCTATTGAGTATCGGGCTGATTCGCCCTGTTACCCGGCTA
>CAYMVL010000028.1:0-16160 GCA_964394145.1 uncultured Dehalococcoidales bacterium
ATAGATCAGGGCTGGGAAGCAGGGATTAGCACATCTCTAAATGTCGGGGCGAGAGGATTTGAACCTCCGACCTCAGCGTCCCGAACGCTGCGCGCTACCACACTGCGCCACGCCCCGATTGTACAAGCCATTATAAAGTGATTTAATTATCAAAACAAGATGAAGAAAAAGCCGTTAATCCAAATACTATATTGCTGGATGATGGCAATATAGGGATCCTGATGGCCTCATGCGGCTATCCTGTGTGACAGAGATGTCTTGACCTTGTCAAGAATAGGAGGATGCCTAGGGCTGAGGATAATATGACAGCAGGTGAATCCCATTATGAGATATTGCGTTTTAATAATTGATGGCGCGGGGGGGTGGCCTTTGGCTGACTATAAGTGGAAAACTTGTTTGGACTTGGCGCAGACTCCCAACTTGGATATGATGGCAATCGAAGGCACCGTAGGTTTGGTTCGAACCGTTCCGCTAGGTATGGAGCCCAGCAGCGCCTGCGCTTGTATGTCCATACTGGGTTATGATCCAAATATCCATTACCATGGGAGGGCGGCTATCGAAGCAAGAAGTATGAGTATTCCAGTTGACCAGCATGACGTCGTTTTCCGCTGCAATCTGGTTGCTGTTCAGGACGGTAAAATGTGGAGCTACAGCTCTGGCCACATCAGCACCGAAGAGGCTCGAGAGCTGATTACTGCTTTAGATGTAAGCCTTGGCAGCGACACAGTGCGTTTTTTTCCTGGCGTGAGCTACAGGCATATATGTAAGCTAACGGGCCACGAGGATACTATACGGGCTAACTGTACTCCTCCACATGACATCGCCGGCAAGGCTATTGTGGAATTTCTTCCGTATGGTGCCGGTAGTGAGCTATTGGTAGACCTTATGACCCGTTCTCAAGCTGTGCTTCAGAATCACCCCGTAAATATACAGCGCAGGTCTCGGGGTGAGATTCCGGCCACAATGATTTGGCTTTTCTGGGGTAGTGGGGAGATAGCTGATATGCGTGCTTTTGAGGATGTTTATGGTCTTAATGCTGCCATGACATCCGGTGTTGATATTATGCGGGGTTTGGCCAGAATGGTAGGAATGAAGGTACTGGATGTTACTGGGGTGACCGGCGGATTTGATGATGATTACGCAGGGCAGGCGGCGGCAGCATTGAAAGCTCTGGAAGAGTACGATTTGGTTGTTATTCATGTTGAGGCACCGGATGAAGCTGGTCATGCTGGTTCTGTTAAGGGCAAAGTAGAGGCTATTCAGAGAGTGGACAAGGAGATTGTGAGCCAGCTCCGTGTTTGGAATAAGGATATTCTCAGGGTATTGATTATGCCTGACCACCCCACTCCAATTGAGATTCAGACCCATGTTAATGAGCCAGTTCCTTTTATCTTGTGGGGCTTGGGATTTACAGGGAATGGGGCAATGAGATTCACCGAGGCAGAGGCGAAAAAGACAGGGGTCTTCATCGGCGAAGGGTACAATATTATGAGCAGGCTAGTGCAGCTTTGATACCGTATGTTGATAAGAAGCAAGCGGGCATTCTATGACAAGCACATCTTATTGGGATGAACAGCAGAGAGGAATTGGCGGGAAATTACTCAAGAAGCCAGCGAGCTGTTGAATAAAACGGATTTTGACAATATTGCCGGATGTCACTATTATTTCCCCCGTCAAAGGTGGATATGAGCCTGATGAGCAATCGTTTATGAACCCTTCTTTAGCGTTGAAGATTGACTTCCATACCATGATAGCATTGGTTAGTGTCTTGACAAAAGAGTCTGCAGGTGTTATCCAAGCCATAGGCGGTCGGACTATGACGAGTCCAGGTGTCACTGGAAGGCTCTGAAGATGCACAGGCATACACTTATGGACGGCACTAAATGTGCGTTAATATGGTCGGATTATCAGGCTTGGATTCTGAGCCTGCTGTATTGGTAGGGATCTCTGACAGGAATATTTGGTTGTATCCGGGCAATTAGCAGGGCAGGCCAACTTTACGAAAGGCGAGTTTAGCAGTCGGAGGTCGAGATTGAGATGGCAATAGTGGTTCAGAAATATGGCGGTAGCTCGGTGGCTGATGCTGAAAAAATTAGGAATGTAGCTCGTCGTATAGCCAGGGCTAAGGAAGAGGGTGACCAGATGGTGGTAGTGGTTTCAGCCATGGGAGATACTACTGATGATTTGATCAAACTGGCTCATCAGGTTACTGATGAGCCCGGCGAAAGAGAACTTGATGTCTTGCTTTCTACTGGAGAGGTAATTTCCAGTACCCTTTTAGCGTTGGCTTTGGCCGACTCAGGCTACCAGGCAGTTAGCCTGAGCGGTGGCCAAGCCGGTATAGAGACTGATTCAAGCTACAGTCGGGCTCGAATCCTTCGTGTTGACCCCAAAAGAATTGTCAATGAACTAGATAAGGGCAATATCGTCATTGTAGCTGGATTTCAAGGTGTTAATGCCGATATGGATGTTACTACACTGGGAAGGGGTGGCTCAGATACGACAGCGGTTGCCCTGGCTATTGCCTTGAATGCTAAGATATGCCAGATCTATACTGACGTGGAAGGTGTCCATACTGCTGATCCGCGACTGGTCCCCGAAGCGGGCAAATTGAAAAAGGTTGGCTATGAGGAGATGCTTGAGCTAGCTAGCTATGGAGCCAAAGTGCTGCACCCCAGAGCTGTAGAGCTAGGCGGCTTGTATAATATGCCCATATTAGTGGCTTCAAGTTTCAGCGATAGTCCAGGAACTATCATTTGTAAGGAGGCATCCGTGGAGTTGAGAAATAAGGTTAGCGGAATCGCTCACGATACCAATGTGGCTAAGATTACTGTAGTTGGTGTTCCCGATCACCCCGGCATTGCTGCAGCAATCTTTGAGCCTCTAACGAGAGCAAATATAAGTGTGGATACCATCGTTCAGAATGCCAGTGTGGAGAATATTACCGACCTTACCTTCACAGTAGCTAGAGATGATTTGGTTAAGGCGATGTCTATTGTGGAACCAGTGGCGAAATCCATTGGAGCGAGACAATGTGTCGCTGATTCTAAATTGGCCAAGGTAAGCATTGTCGGTACAGGGATGCAAAACACTCCGGGATATGCAGCTAGAATGTTTCGCACGTTTTCTGAGGAAGGGATTAACATTCAACTCATTACTACCTCAGAGATAAGGATAACCTGCATTATTTCTGAGGATAGAATCAAGGATGCCACGGAAGCTTTACACAGAGCCTTTGCATTGGAAAAATTTGTTTAGCATCGCTAGGTCCTTAACATGAGTCTAAGGAATTCGTTGCCGGGGATTCGCGTCAGATGGCACATTATCAACTAGAAGATGAAGACACTAGATTAAGACGTAAGCTTAGTGAAAAGGCTGTCGATCTTGCTATCAAACACAGGTGGGAAGAAGCCGAGATAGTAAATAGGACTATAGTCGAAAGATTTCCCTCTGACGTCGAGGCTTATAATCGCCTGGGTAAAGCTCTGACAGAATTAGGAGCCTTTGTTCAGGCTAAAGAAGCATATATCAAGGCCTTGTCGATTGCTCCGAGTAACTCCATTGCTAATAGGAATTTGGGCCGCTTGGCTAATTTACCTGAGCTTGCAGATGAGGAGAATCGCAAGGCTTTGCCTTCCAGAGTCCAGGTTCAGAAGGTCGCACCGGAGTTTTTTGCTGCCGAAACAGGCAAGAGCGGTGTACTAAACCTTTGTAATATGGGTTCTCCCGATCTGTTAGCCAGAATGGCCCTTGGCGATGAAGTGCAGTTAAGCATGAAAGGGGCACATTTAATTGTGGAGAGCGCCTATGGGGAGTATTTGGGGGAGATTGAGGCAAAACATGCGTTGCGTCTCATCAGGTTGATGAAGGGTGGGAATGAATATGGCGCGGCTATCATTAGTCTGCGTTTGCCTGACGAAGTGCAGGTAATCATTAAGGAAACATATCAGGACCCCAGCCAAGTTGGGCACCTTTCTTTCCCTGTTCAAATTGCAGATGATGTCCGTTCTTATGGCAGAGAGAGTTTTATCAGAAGGAAGCTAGCTAGCGATAGGGCTGAGACTAAGGTGGATTCCGATAACTCTGATGAGGAGGCTGAGTATCCCAATAGTGAGGAGGAAGCCTTACCGGAGGGATTTACTGTACTCGACGACGTCGGTCACGAAGGAGAAATCGAGGTATGATGGAAAGCGGAAGAGTGAACCTGATAGATATTGAGAAGGAGATGAAGAGCTCCTATCTTGATTACGCTATGAGTGTCATAGTCTCCAGAGCGTTACCTGATGCACGTGATGGTTTGAAACCAGTCCAAAGACGTGTTCTGTACGCTATGGATGGCCTGGGATTACATCATAGCAGTCCATATAAGAAGAGCGCCCGCATCGTTGGTGAGGTTATGGGCAAATACCATCCCCATGGTGACGCCCCGGTTTACGAAGCCCTAGTGCGAATAGCTCAGAATTTTTCCCTACGATATGTTTTGATTGATGGGCAAGGCAATTTCGGTAGCGTTGACGGTGACCCACCAGCCGCGATGAGATATACCGAAGCTCGGCTTGCCGAAATTGCGGGGGAGATGCTGCTCGATATTGACAAGAATACCGTCGACTTTGTTTCTAATTTCGATGATTCTCTTAAAGAGCCTTCTGTATTACCTGCTAGGTTGCCGAATCTATTGGTTAACGGTTCTTCAGGCATCGCTGTGGGCATGGCAACTAATATACCACCGCATAACTTGGGAGAGATATGCGATGCTATCGCGTATCTAATCGATAACTCACAAGCAACGACAAGTGAACTTATGCAGTTTGTTAAGGGGCCTGATTTCCCTACTGCCGGGATGATTTTGGGAACGGAAGGGATAGAAAGCGCTTATGCCACAGGGCAGGGGAAAATCATACTTCGCGCCAAAGCTAGCGAAGTGGATGGTAAAGCTGGCAGGCGACAAATAGTGATTACCGAGCTTCCATACCAAGTAAATAAAGCAGCCTTGGTGGAGAGGATAGCCGATTTGGTTAGAGCGAAAAGAATCTCAGGTATAGCTGAGGTACGCGATGAGTCGGACAGGGAAGGCATGCATGTTGTTATTGAGCTCAAGAAGGAGGCGCAATCCCAGCGGGTACTTAACAACCTATTCAAGTACACACCAATGCAATCAGCCTTTTTTATCAATATGGTTGCCCTGGTTGATGGTCAACCCAAGATAATAAATCTTAAAGAGGCTCTAAACTGCTACATCGATTTTCGTTACCAGGTCATTACCAGGCGTTCTCAGTTCGAACTTGATAAGGCAAAGGTTAGGGCTCACATACTCGAAGGCCTCAAAATTGCTTTAGATAATCTGGAGCGGGTCATCAGAATTATTCGGCAGTCTGAGACAATGGAATCTGCTCGTGCCGGTCTAATGGTGGATCTAACACTATCTCAGATTCAGGCGCAGGCCATCCTTGATATGCCGCTTCGAAGATTGGCTAGGCTGGAACAGGAAAAAATAGCGGAGGAGTATTCCAGTGTCATAAAGGATGTTTCGTATCTGGAGGACTTATTAGTTAGCCCTAGAAAGATATTCTCGCTCATCGGGGAGGATGCCAAAGAGCTCAAGTCAAAGTATGGCGATCCTCGCCGGACTCTGGTGGAGGAGGGGGAAATATTGGAATTCAGAAAAGAGGACCTTGTTCCTCATGAGGAAATGGTGGTTACTTTGACCAGTCAGGGATTCATCAAGAGAGTACCGGTCAGCACTTATCGACTCCAGCACCGTGGTGGTAGAGGTGTTATAGGAATGATGACCCGCGAAGCGGATTCAGTGAGGCATATTCAGATAGCGGACACGCATGATAACCTGCTTTTCTTCACAAACTCTAGTAAGGTCTATACCTTGAAATGCTACGATATTCCTGAAGATTCATCACGAACTGCCAAAGGTTTAGCCCTGGTCAATTTGTTACCCATCGGACTGGAAGACGAAGTGACTGGGTTATTGGCTACACCGAACTTTCCCTTAAATAGGTTCCTTTTGATGGCTACGGTGCACGGCGTCATAAAAAAGACTTCTCTAGATAATTTTGCCTCAATCAGAAAAAATGGCCTTGTTGCTATGAGGCTTAGGGAGCAAGATAAGCTAGTATCAGCCAGAGTTGTTGCTGATGATGATGAGGTCATACTAGTAAGCCGGGAAGGACAGGCTATTAGATTTAAGGTCAAGAACTTGAGAATCGCATCGCGGACCAGTGGTGGTGTTCGTGGGATTCGTCTCGTCGATGATTGTGTTATAGGCATGGATGTTATTTTTCCTGATGCGTATCTGCTCTCAGTGACGCAAAATGGTTTTGGCAAATTGACCAAGATAAAGAATTATCCTGTCCATAAATGGGGTGGCAAAGGGGTTCGCGCTCACAGAGTCAACGAGAAGACAGGTAAGCTGACTATGTCCAGACTTGTCTCATTGCGAGGCTACTTGGCTATGCTATCAGCAAAGGGTAATGTTCAGTGTATACCCATAGAACAAATCTCGGTCCATGGCAGGAATAGTCATGGTGTACGTCTGATGGTGTTGGCTGAAGGGGATAGCCTGGTCTCATTTGGTAGCTGGGATTCCCTGGAAAGATAGAATTTCCAAGTTCAAGATTACCTAGAGTTCCTTTCGAACCTAATGCTACTCAGACTCTCACACTGAGAACTCCGCAGACTAAGCGTATCGTTCCTCTTGTTCAGGCTCACAGGGGGAATATTAACAGAGGAGTGCATTCAATATCCTTGCGAGCTGGTGCTTGCCTTTGATCTCTGACTATACTCGGGATATCTCTCTTGTCATGAATCTGATAATCCAGCAACATCTTGACATGTGGCTGTTGCTGTCAAGCGAAAATGTCACCCCCTATCGATGTGTACTCTGAAGGGCCTGCGCCATGGATGGTCCGGGACAGGCTTGTGAGGACGATCAGTCTTGAGCTTTGCTGTATTAGCTGCTACACAGAGAGCAGACTCTCGGGAATCACGTGCTTCAGATATGAACCGGGCTGTGTTCCTTACTCTGAGTACCGGAGCCTCTGGTGGTGCCGACCTGATAAGAAGACATTGGCGCTTATAGCAGACTGCCAGGCTGTCATTCTTTCTTTCATGTATCTCCACATGAATCTAAAAATAGCTTAGCCGGCCACTAGTAGGTATTATTTGTAGCCTGTGTCCGCCAAAACGTACTACGTTATCCTTGACTACGCTACGCTCGTATTTAAAGCAGAATGCCTCGTCAGCGTTAAAGCATCAGGAAGCGGACTGTAAGCCAGGCCAGGCTCTATGGCCGGAACAGCAAACCTTTCGTTAAATCGGGGCATAAAATCCCAGAGCACCTGATTAGCCTCTTCGATAGTCTTAGCGCCAGCCATGCGGAGCTCGCTCTTCAGCCGGTCCTTGAAGGTGCCCAATAATCTCTCAATCCTTCCTCTAGCTTGAGGTTAGAGCGAGATGATAGAGATGATACCCAGTTCTTCCGTTACCCGCCCCAATTGGGTTGGCTTTCTTTTCATGGCAAGCTGTTCTTCAAATGATTCTGGCTCCCTTCTGGAGCGCTCAAATATGCTATGTCCATCATGATATAAAGCTTCGGGCATACCCTGTTTTCATGCGACATACCGAAGTAAAAGGGTGTATGCCTGAGCCTCTTCCTCATCTCGGAACAACGAAAAAGGGACTTTACCTGTAGCATCATCTATGGCTCCTGTAAGGCTCAGATACCGCCCTCTCCTCGAGCCAGTCATCACGACTACCATCAATCTGTAGCAGCATCCCGTCCCTGGGATAGCGTTCTCTGTGACTGCAACGTTTGGAGCGTCGTCTATTGGGTGGACTCCTTAACCCTGCGCGAAGTAGGATCAGACGCACCACAGGGAGGGAAACAGCAATGCCCTCCCGTTCTGCCAGGAGCTCAGCGAAGTGCTGTGCGTTACAGCCAATGTCGGTCGACTGCACCAGCTCTGGCAACCTTCTCTTCAGTCCATCATCTAAGGCATTGTGAGCCTTGCTCCCCCGGTTAACATGTGCTAATGCTGCGGCGCCCTCCTTTCTATACGCCGCTAAGATTCTTCTCACATGGCGGAGCGACAGACCTAATACCTCAGATGCCTCCCTTGTGGTGATCCTGCCTATCTCTATACCGTTCAATACCATTAGTCTCCTCTGTTCTCTCTTGCTCAATGTCACCATCTCCTTAATGGTGACATTTTCGCTTAACAGTTGGTGGTGACAAAATCGTAAAACATCGACAGGTGCTAAACATCTATTTGACATTGTATTTTGTCTTCTTTATACTATCCACCCATAAGTTGCCCGAGTAGCACAATGGTAGCGCAACCGACTTGTAATCGGTAGGTTAGTGGGTTCGAATCCCCTCTCGGGCTGGTGGATTTTTGTTGAGCTTTGTGGTAAATTAGGAGTGGGAGGGGTGCCGGAGTGGTTAATCGGAGCAGTCTGTAAAATTGCCGCCCGTTCGGGCTACGTAGGTTCGAATCCTACCCCCTCCACTCTATATGGTAGGACAGGCCCACATAGCTCAGCAGGTAGAGCACGTTCTTGGTAAGAACGGGGTCACCAGTTCGAATCTGGTTGTGGGCTTTATATTGAAGGAGGTTAGTAAAAATGGCTAAAAAAGTTTACGAGCGCACCAAACCACACGTAAATGTGGGTACTATAGGACACGTTGATCATGGTAAGACCACATTGACGGCAGCCATAACTCAAGTGTTGTCGAGGGCTGGTACAACACAGTTTCGTGCGTTCGATTCTATAGATAATGCTCCTGAGGAGAAGGCACGGGGATTGACAATTGCTATCTCCCATATCGAGTACGAAACTGAGCAGCGGCACTATTGCCATGTTGACTGCCCAGGGCATGCTGACTATATTAAGAATATGATAACTGGAGCAGCTCAAATGGATGGAGCTATTCTGGTTGTTGCTGCTGATGATGGGCCTATGCCGCAAACTAGGGAGCACGTTCTACTAGCTAGGCAGGTGGAAGTCCCGCGCATAATGGTAGCTCTGAACAAGGTTGACCTGGTGGATGATCCCGAATTACTGGACCTAGTAGAGATGGAAGTTAGAGACTTGCTGAAGAGTTACAATTTCCCCGGGGATGAGGTTCCTATTGTGAGAGTCAGTGCTCTGAAGTGCCTTGAATGTGGCTGTGGCAAGAGAGAATGCCAATGGTGCGGAGGAATATGGAAGTTGATGGATACCATAGATGAGTACATTCCTCTGCCGAAGAGAGATAGAGATAAGCCTTTCTTGATGCCTGTGGAGGATGTGTTCAGTATAAAGGGGCGAGGCACTGTGCCTACTGGCAGAGTTGAGCGGGGGGTGGTAAAAGCTGGAGATGAAGTAGAGCTTGTAGGATTAGCAAAGACTAGAAAAGCAACAGTTATTAGTCTGGAGATGTTTCACAAGGCTATGAGCGAGGCGGAACCCGGTGATGCAGTTGGCCTGTTGCTGCGGGGTATAGATAGAGATGAGATAGAGAGGGGTCAGGTTCTAGCAGCACCCGGCTCGGTTAAGCCGCATTCTGAAGCCGAAGCCGAAGTATATATATTAACTAAGGAAGAAGGAGGCAGGCATACGCCTTTCTTTACGGGTTATAAGCCTCAGTTCTACGTCAGGACGATGGATGTTACCGGCGAGGTAATCTTACCTGATGGGGTGGAGATGGCTATGCCAGGTGATAGCTTAACCCATATGAAGATCAGGACTATCGCTCCAGTAGCTATGGAAGAAGGACTGCGCTTCGCTATCAGAGAAGGTGGCAGAACGGTAGGCGCTGGCGTGTTCACCAATATTATTGAATAGACATGGCCAAAAAAAAGGGTGAGCTCCGGACTATCATCTACTTGGCTTGCAACCAATGTCAGCAGAGAACCTATGTTACGACAAAGAACAAGAAGAATGATCCGCAGCGGCTGGAGTTGAACAAGTATTGTCCTTATTGCCGCGTCCATACGCTTCACAAAGAAACCAGGTAGCGCTATTACGAGCGAAGAGAAGCATTCCGTATGACAGATCCCACGCAGAAAAGTAAAGGTGTCAAATCTGTTGCTACTCCTGTCAAGAAGTCGAAACTCAGGTTCTTTGGTGAAGTAGTAGAAGAACTAAAGAAGGCACACTGGCCAACAAGGCAGGAGGCCCTCAGATTGAGTTTACTTGTTCTCGTAGTATGTGCTATTGTGGGAGGCATATTAGGTGGTTTAGATTATGGCTTCACCAAGCTGTTAGCTACTCTACTACTAGGTGGCTAGAGAGATGCTTAACGGAGAGTGGTACTTACTATATGTTTCGTCGGGACACGAGGAACAGGCGAGACGGAATTTGAAGCAGCGAATTAAGTACATGGACGTGGGCGACAAGATATTTGATATAGTGATACCTACTGCTAAGGAGACCGAAATCAAAGCTGGGAAGCGGCGGACTATAGATAAGAAGGCTTTCCCGGGTTACATAATGATCAACATGAAACTGGATGATCATACCTGGGATGTGGTGCGAAATACCCCTGGCGTTTCTGGCTTTGTGAGCACTGGTGTTAAGCCCGTTCCTTTGGCCAAAGAGGAGGCGAATGCAATTTTGCAGCGAATGCAAGAAGCTCCTTCTGAGGTTAAGGTGACTTTTAGGGAAGGGCAGAGTGTGCGTGTGACGAATGGCCCATTCATTGATTTCATTGGCAAGGTAGATCAAATTAATTTGGACAAGGGCAAAGTCAAAGTGCTGCTATCGCTTTTCGGCAGAGAGACACCTGTGGAATTAGACCTTTTGGGAGTTGAGAGCATATAAATAGGTTTTGTTGAAAGGTCAAAATATTTTCGGGATGTTATAACATGGCAAAAAAGGTCAAAGCGGTCATCAGATTACAAATTCCAGCAAACAAAGCTACCCCGGCACCTCCAGTGGGACCTGCTCTGGGACAGCACGGTATTAACATTATGGCTTTTTGTAAGGAGTATAATGAGCGCACGGCCTCCCAGGAAGGTTTTATCATTCCTGCTGAGATAACCGTGTATGCCGACCGTTCTTTTAGCTTTTTGACCAAGATGCCACCTGTTTCGGATTTAATTTGCCACGCGTTAGGAGTGGAAAAGGGTAGCGGTACCCCGGGAAAAGAAAACATAAATACAATAAGCAAAGATAAGATTTACGATATTGCTCGAAGTAAGCTAAAGGACCTGAATACCTCTGATATCGATAAGGCGGCGAGTATTGTTGCAGGCACGGCTCGAAGTATGGGAGTAACTGTAGAATAAATTCTAAATCCCGAAAAATTTATATAATCTTGAGAGTATAAGTAAATGGCGAAACATGGAAAGAAATACCAGGAAGCTAGCAAACTTGTAGATAAGTCAAGGGCTTACTCAGCTGAGGAAGCTATTGACTTATCTAAGAAGGCTTCCTACGCTGGATTTGATGAGACCGTAGAGCTCCATTTGAAGATGGGTATTGATCCTCATAGTGCTGACCAGCAAGTGCGAGGCACAGTGTTGTTGCCTAACGGATTGGGGAAGCAGACACGTGTTCTTGTGTTTACCCAGGGCGAAGGTATAAGGTTAGCTGAAGAGGCGGGGGCTGATTATGTTGGAGGGGATGAACTAGTCAAGAGAATTGAAGATGGCTGGCTTGAATTCGATGCATCTCTGGCTACTCCTGACATGATGCCTAAAGTGGCAAAGTTAGGTCGTATTTTGGGGCGCCGTGGGCTGATGCCCAATCCTAAATCCGGCACCATGGTAGCTCCCCAGGACTTACCCCGAGTGGTGAAGGAGACCCGTATGGGCAGAGCCGAGTTTAGACTAGACAGAACAGGCATTATCCATTTGTCCATTGGGAAAATAAGTTTTGATAGCGAGAAACTGGTAGAGAATTTGACTGCAGTCTTGGAAGCTATAGTTAAAGCAAAACCCAGTGGAGCTAAGGGACAATACATAAAGAGTGTATCCTTGTGTACCAGTATGGGACCAGGATTCAAGCTGGATCTAGGGTCAGTGTTGTCTTTAGCTAGTTAGATTTTGCCAAAGCAGCAACAGAGAAGATTTGATCAGAAACAGAACTTAGTTCTGGGTTGAACCCCGAAATTTTGGTACAATATATACTGGTGCCCATGATAGCAGGTACCTTGAGAGGTTTAAATGCCTGGCCTGCTGAGGCTCTCGTATCGTGGCTAAGCGCGAAGCGCCTCAGCAATACCGACAGCGTAATAGTCTCCAAAGGTTGTCCTGCCAGCCAGTTGAGGATCAAGGCTGAATGATATCTTCCTGGCGGTGCCCTTAATCGTTGAGCACCGGTTGGCTAGTGCGATATTTTTCTTACTGAGGTTGGAAATATGTTAAAAGAACGTAAGACGGAAATAATCAATGAGCTGTCTGATGAGTTGTCTCGGAGTACCATAATCATTGCTACCAACTATCAGGGCCTTACAGCCAAGCAAATGGGTGAATTACGCGATGCCCTGACGAAAGCAGATACTAAGTATCGAGTGGTCAGGAATACCTTGACCCGCTTTGCTGCTGACAAGGCAGGCAGGCCTCACGTACTTGATGTAATTGAGGGGCCCGTGGCACTGGCCTTTGGCCATGGTGACGTGGTCAATACAGCTAGAGTCCTCGGCCAGTATACGAAATCCACGGAATCAATTTTGCAAATTAGGGGAGCGTTATTGGGAGATCGGGTACTCACATCGGAGGAGGTGATGGAGCTTGTTAATTTACCTCCCATGGATGTGATTGTCTCTCAGCTAATAGCTCGCCTGCAGAGCACTATAGTGAGATTACATAATGTTCTAAATTGTCCCTTACAAGAGCTATTGAACGTCTTACATGCTAGGGAGCAGAAGCTTAGTAAAAAATAAAGGAGGAGACTATGCCGCCGGAAGAATTAGAAGCAGAAATTAAGGAGAAGACAGAGGTAAAGAAATCTTCAAAGAAAAGTAAAGAGAGTGAGGCATTAAGCAAGGAAGAAATCATTGACGCCATCAAGAATATGACAGTAATGGATCTGGCTGATTTGGTTAAGGCATTGGAGAGCGAATTCGGTGTCACTGCAGCCGCCATGGCTGTGGCGGCAGCACCGGCAGCGGCTCCGAGCGCGCCGGAGGAAGCAACACCAGCAGAAGAGAAAACAGAATTTAGCATCACGCTGAAGAGTTTTGGCGAGAGGAAAATTGAGGTTATAAAAGCGGTACGCGAAGTGACCTCACTGGGATTGAAACAGGCCAAGGACTTGGTAGAAGCTTCTCCACAAGTAGTGAAGGAGGGTATCTCCAAGGAGGAGGTTAGTATGATAAAACAGAAGTTGGAAGCTGCTGGAGCAGCTGTAGAAGTTAAGTAGGTCTTGGACCAGAACTCAAGGAATTTGTGTGGGGGGGATTGTTTGCCATGGGGCTTGAGACTTGCAAAGCTATTTTGGGACTGGGGGTGGTCTTCATCCTTCTAGGCGTTGTTTTTACTCTTTGGAGTAAGAGGGAAAGGAACAAATATTACAATTCCATCATACTTACTAAGAGAGACGTTAAAGAGTTCATGACACATGATCCGGAGCGTCCTTGGCTAAGTGCATGGAACATAGGTGGCACGATTTCTCTCATCATCGGCATAATATTGGCCATAGCCGGCGGAGTCTTGTGGTTGGTTTTGTATTGAGTCTAGTCAGCTGACTGTGAATTCGCCACGCAGGACTATATCTTACTTAGATAATTTCCTTGTGTCTGTACTGCAAGGCCTCGGCTATATGCTGTGCTTTGACCATGTCGCTATTTTCCAAATCGGCGATAGTTCGGGAGAGCTTCAGGACACGGTGGAATGAACGGGCAGTCAGGTAAAATTGTTTCATGGCGGCTCGGAGCAAGCTTCGTGATGCTGGGTCCCCAACGCAGAATTCCTTGACCTCCTTAGGCGTCATATCAGCATTGCAGGATAGCTTTGTTCCCTGAAAGCGACCAAGCTGGATTTCGTGAGCAGCCTTCACTCTTTCTCTGACCTTCTGCGATGTCTCTGCAGGCTTATCTTCAGTAAGCTTCTCATAATCGATATGAGGGACGTCCACAAAGAGATCAATCCGATCCAGCAGAGGCCCACTTATCCTTTTGTGATAGCGGGAAATCTCTCCCGCTGAGCATTTGCAGGCCCTAAACGGATCTCCATAGTAACCACAGGGGCAAGGATTCATTGCTGCTGCTAGCATGAAGCTTGCGGGAAAAGTAACACTGCCATGAACCCGACTGACTGTGACCGTTCTGTCTTCCATTGGCTGGCGCAAAGACTCCAGGGAGGCATGTCCGAACTCAGGGAACTCGTCCAGAAATAGCACCCCGTTATGGCTGAGGCTTATCTCACCGGGCCGTGGCCATTGGCCACCGCCCACCAACCCGGCGTGTGAGATAGTATAGTGAGGGGAGCGGAATGGACGCTCCAAAATTATAGGCGTATCCTGCGGCAGCAATCCGCTGACGCTATAAATCTTGGTTACCTCTATGGCCTCTTCTATGGTTAACCTGGGCAATATCGAGGGCAAGGAGCGAGCCAGCATAGTCTTACCGCTTCCAGGTGGCCCAGTCATCAGGATATTATGTCTTCCTGCCGCCGCTATCTCTAGCGCCCTCTTGGCGTGTTCCTGTCCCTTAATATAAGTAAGGTCAAAGGCATAATCGTGCTGAATTTCCTGTTGCCAGTCTGTTTCACTCTGGTATTCGGCAATTAATCTTTCACCACTAAGGTGAGTGACTAATTGAGCTAGAGATTCAACAGAAAAAATGTGCATACCATCTATTAATGATGCTTCCTTGGCATCATCTGAGGGCACAAATAGATTGGGAAGATTTCTATCCCTGGCTAAAGCTACCATGGGTAATATCCCATGAGTATGGCGTAGCTTACCATCCAGGGATAGTTCCCCCAAGAAGATGCTGTGTGAGAGGTCGGCATATAGCTGCCCTGAGCTGATTAGCACGCCTATGGCTATTGGTAGGTCATAAGCAGGGCCTTCCTTTCTTAAATCCGCTGGGGCAAGGTTTACAGTAATGCGCCTGGCGGGAAACTTGTAGTTAGAATTCCTTATAGCCGATCTCACCCTCTCTCTTGCTTCCTGGACTGCTTTATCAGGCAAACCTACAATGGTGAAGGAGGGTAAGCCTGGGGAAATGTCAACCTCTACCTCCACCAAAGCCCCCTCGAGACCGACCACGGCACAACTCGTTACTTTGGCCAGCATGCCTGTTGCCAATTATAGCAGGGAATCCCGTGATTGCCCAATAGCATGCGTGCTCCCCAGTCAAGAAGCGTTGACGTCTATTCGTGCGGAATGGAATCTCAATCAGAGGGGAAGAAGCTGTGGCTATGTGGCTACAGCAACCGCGATAGCGACTTGTTTTGTATCCGAAAGGCTGATCGAAAACTCGTGCAGGTTCAGTTCTTCAGCTCTGTTCTTAGCTCTGCCATAGAGTCTGACTATAGGCTTACCATTACCGTCAGCCAGAACCTCGATTTCACGCCATCCGATGCCTTTGGCACCACTGCCCAAAGCTTTCATGACCGCTTCCTTGGCGGCAAATCGGGCAGCTAAGGACGACACTCTGTGTCGACAGATCTCGATCTCAGCATCAGTATAGACTCTTTCGAGAAAGCGTTTGCCCCATTGCCTGGCTGCTGATTCAATACGCTCTATCTCTATAATATCAATGCCAACAGATGTCACAACAGCTCCTTCGGTTTTCACGGGATGCTTCGGATAGACTAATTAGCTAATGTAGTTAACGTAACAGCGAACTACAATATAGGTAAGTACTGTTTGAGTTCATAGTCTGTTATCTGGCTACGGTAGCGGTCCCATTCCAACTTTCTATTTTGAATGAACGTATTGAATACATGCTCCCCCAAAGCCTTCTTGACCAGTTCACTCCTCTCGGTCAGTCTTATAGCTTCATATAAGCTGCCAGGCAGTGTTCCTATGCCCTTTTCTTGGCGCTCTTGTTCACTCATCTCAAAGACATTTCTCTCCAAAGGTGGTGGTGGTTCATATTCTCTTTCCATACCTTCCAGTCCCGCAGTGAGCATAACGCTGAAAGCCAAATATGGGTTACAAGCAGGGTCAGGAGACCTGAACTCGATCCGGGTGGCATCTTCCTTTCCTGGTTG
>CAYMVL010000029.1:0-3928 GCA_964394145.1 uncultured Dehalococcoidales bacterium
GCCACTACGAGGAGACCATGTACCAGCTAGAGAAAGCCAGGGCGGAGTACCGCCCCAACCAGACCATGAACTTCTATGTGGACCAGGCGGACGGCCACGACGACTTTTTGATGAGCCTGGCCCTCCTGGCCGAGGCCGCCAGGGGCTTCATGCCCAGGGCAGCCAGAGGTTCACTCAGGATAGCTTAGGCAGCACAAGAAGCGTGCTGCCGGCTTCATTTTTCCCGGGCGTGGCGCCCTGGCACCACATAGCTTACCTGGTACTCCGAGAAGAACCGGGAATATGCTAGCTCAGGCTAGGTAGCTCCTTGGCTATATCAGCCAGAGCATCGATCTTCTTCCTTGTCTCCTGTATCTCCCCTTCGTGCTCACGTGCGTACTGCACTGCTCTCTCATAAAAGTCCTTTATCCTGGGTACAAAGGACAACTCCGATAATATAAGGGTGACATCAATGAAGTGGCTTTCGCCCGGGAAATCGCCACCTCTAATCGTCGCGGTTGGAGCCACCTCCTTGATGTAATCGCTGATGCTCTTGACCATATCCATATTCATTTCTCTGGCTGGCCCGGATATAATATACATAGCTCTGCCGGCATCTTTGGGGCTGCAGCCCACAGAAAGGTCAGATATAGTGGCATCCAGGGCCTGTGAGCCTCTGAAGCTCTCCAGGGCCTTATCGCGGAAATGTTTCTTCCTTATCTCCCATGGGAAGCGTAAGCTGGGGAGCTCTGTTCTGCCTACTCCGATACCTGTCCATCCGTCTATACTGGCAATCAAGTCCCCGGCGTCTATCGTCCTGGAGCCAACGTGTTTGCCCTTGGTCACCTCGCCAGCGCACATCAAATCATAGAATGGCTCTGCTATCTGCCGGTTTATCTTTTCGATGTTATTGACCAGGCTGGCATCCTTTCTGACATACCTCTGGTTATCAGCCAGAAATACGGCGTCGACCATATCATAGGTGGACTTCAGGCAGGTAGCCGAGTTATATACGCTTCTTACCTCTGTTGCCTGCTCGTGCTCAAAGGGCAGAACGATTAGAGCATAGATCGGTTTGCTGGGGTAACGTTCTTTAATCATTCTGGCGATCACCGGCATTGCTCCTGAGCCTGTGCCCCCGGCAGCGCCGGCTATAAGGAAGAACGCATGTGTCTCGTAGAACCTGGGCTCCGCTTTCATCGCATCGATCACCTTGTCGCCGTCCTCCTTGGCCAGTTGAGCACCAAGCTCGTTTATCTTTCCCACTCCATGTCCCAGCGTCTGTCGCAGGCCGATAAGTATACGATGCATGTAGTCCTTCTTGATATATTTCAGTCCTGTCAGGTCTGCCTGGTCGGTATTCATGGCGATGACAACAGGAGCTATGGTTGCCCGTCGCTCTGCATGGGCTTTAATGTCCAGCCTACCGAAATGGTCCGCGATTCTGCAGCCACACTGCCCCAGCCCGATAACTGCTAGCTTCATTTTCTAACCCTCCTCTTTTCTTTTTCTGTGCCTGCTTTAGTCGTAAGCCGATCTCCTTCTCACACCGAAGAAGTAAACCAGCACGCCGATGAGCACCGCTACCACGACAATGATAACAATGAACGCCCAGAGAGGCAAGAACCCGGAATCGAAGGAGTAGACATTTGACCAGTCGCCGGTGTTCTGGGCACCATCTACGGCTCGTACCCTCCAGTAATAAGTGCCATATGGTAAAGCCTCTATCTTGCTTAGAGTATAGCTAGACTCACTCAGGCCTGTCTTGGATAACACCGGCTGGGCACAATCAGCGCCGGCTGCTATTTGTAAATCATAGAGAACCCCGCTGGGATCTGTCACCGTTGACCACTCAAATGTTGGAGCTTGATTGCCGACAATTCCTACTCTGGTGTTGTGTGCTGGCGCGCTTAGCGTCGGCTTGGGCGGCGCCTGAGATTCCATAACGAAGTTGACCATGAGCATAGTAGCGCCGGAGGAGACTGCCACGGGATGATTTGCTGTGTGGGTGTTTTGTGTATGGGTGGCTTTAAAGGTAATCGGCGCGAAAATGCCATTGCTGTCGGTTGTGCCGGTGCCTACTGTCTGCTGGTCATAGGTGACCGTAACTGGCTGATTGGCAGGGAAGCCTGTGCCGCTGACAGAGATTTGCGTGCCGACGTTGCCTGTCATAGGGGTGAGGCTAATGTTCGATGCAATGTTGAGGCTGGCATCAGCCTGATTTCCCTCTTCATCCTCGGCTGCTATCTCGTAGGCGCCGGAACTCTTTGCCGGCAGAGTGAAGCTTCTCTCAAAGCTGCCGTAATCATCGGTTGTATGTGAAGCTATCTCATCGCCATCAAATTCGATGATAACCTCCATATCCCCTCCAAAGCCCGTGCCTTTCACGGTGACCGTTTCGCCCGATGACCCATCGGACGGGGTAACCGCTATTTCTGGCTCCACAGTGAAAGTAGCTTCAGCCTCACCGCCTGATTCATCGGTTACAGTTATGATATGTTCCCCGGCGGTGCTCTCCGGTATGATGACCGTGCTTTCGAATTCGCCATCCCTATCGGTCTCGTAATCGCCGCTTTCTATGGCCAGCTCTTCGTCATCGAATTCGATAGTAATCTCTTCATCGTCAGAAAAATCAGTGCCTGAGATGCTGAGCTCAGTGCCAACCTGTCCCTCGTCAACGTCCAGCTCGATCTCGCCGGCGATGACGGTGAATTCGGCAACCGCTTCTATGTTGGTATCATCATCATAGGTAACATAAACATAATAGGTGCCACCACCTACGATTTCATCTTCGTCGCCGTCGGTAAGTTCTTCGGGCACATCAAAGTAGGAGTCAAATTCGCCGTACTCATCGACGTAGAGCCCCGACTTCACACGCTCGTAATTTTCGACTTCGTCATCAATATCATCACCCTCGTCGGCTTCCACGCTGGCGAAGTATATGTCTACATAATAATAATGGTAATCGATATCAGTGTTATAATAACTCTCGTTAAAACCGTCGCCCGTGATATCAATCCTTTCGCCGATTTCTCCCTCATCGGGGTCCAGGCTGATATCCTCAGCGGCCAGCGCCGTTGAGGCAGGCAAGGCCAGCAGCAACAGTAGAGATAGCAGGATAGACATAATCGACCGGGATAATAACTTCATTTTCTTGGCCTCCTCTCCGATTTCTCTCTTCAATAGGTGTTAGGGTGCTCCCATTCAGCTGTTTGCTGAGCTCATTGTATCATGTTATTACGCTGAGCCAAAGCTCTCAACATGACCGGTGACTAGGGAGAGAAGTCTCTCTGGGAAAGCTTCATTGTGCCCCGGAATGGCAAATAGAAAGACTCCTCCTGCCATACTACTATTATAAACGAAATTGTCCCCGAAAAGTAAATGGGCAGGTTTCTTTTTTTGGGATGATGCGACGACAGCACACTATAGCCCGGTAGAGAAAGGAGCACGAAAGAAGACATCAGCAGCAAGAACGGAGTTATAATACCTTCGCCAAGCAAATCCATTCTAATAAGCGTGGATAAGGAGGAGTCATGACCGTAAGAATTGAGACCGATTCCATGGGTGAAATTGAAGTACCCGCTGATAGATATTGGGGAGCACAGACCCAGCGCTCTTTGCAGAACTTCAAAATAGGGGGAGAGCGGTTTCCCCGGCAATTTATAAGAGCCCTGGGCACTGTCAAGAAAGCCTGTGCCGAGGCAAATATGGAGTTGGGGGTTCTGAACAGAGATATAGGCGAAGCAATTGTGAAGGCCGCAGATGAGGTAATTGAAGGCAAATGGGATGACCATTTCCCGTTAGTTGTCTGGCAAACGGGAAGCGGCACACAGACAAATATGAACGCTAACGAGGTCATCTCAAACCGCGCCATAGAGATACTGGGAGGGACTTTAGGCAGTAAGAAACCTGTCCATCCCAATGACCATGTCAATAAGTCCCAATCCTC
>CAYMVL010000030.1:0-7209 GCA_964394145.1 uncultured Dehalococcoidales bacterium
GGCTGCAGTATATGACGAACTCCAGGAATTGGATAGCACATATCACTATAACATCTACAGGGCTTATGGCGACCCGGAAAGCGTGCTGGGTCTAAAGCCAATAAAGGTAACGTTCCTCCCAAAGGGTGCTTTTTACAACTACATCTCTCAACGGGAGGCTGAAGGCGCGGACTTGGGAGATATAAAGCCCACTCATATCAATCCTTCGGACAAAGTCCTTTCATTGCTTAGAGCACCCAAGGTTGCCGTGGAGGCTGTGCCCGCAGAAGCCGAGCGTGTACCCGCTCGCTGAGTCGATTGCTGCTGGCCTATCCTTGAGAACGAAGCGAAGGAATCTGGCATAGTTCAAGAAAAGCTCTGCCTGGCGATAGTCAGGTCAAAGCGCGAGTACTGAATCCGAATTACTGGGATTCTTTAAGATTCAAGTTTCCGCTCATCTAGCCGACGCGGCCTCCGCCAATCTGCGGGAGCCGCAAAGAGTTGCCCCATAGAAGCCTTCCGACGCCCATGAATTTCATAAGATCTTATGTGAAGACTCTATTACTTTAGTCCTGCTTGACAGGTTATAAATTTATGTCGATAATAGCTTCAAACTATGAATAATCAGGCTTTAATTCCCTTAATCGCCACTATTGCATACATCCCATTATTCGTCATTTTGTTGGCTAACAGGCCATGGCAAAGACAGGAGAGGTACTTCTTACTATTCTTAGTCCCTGCCACACTGTGGAGCCTCAGCGGCTTCCTGTTCCGCAGCGACTTCTTTATGCCACACAAACTTCTTATAGTGCAAGCTCTTATCTGCATTGTCATATGGATGGTAATTCAGTTCCATTACGTTCTTCGTTCCTTCTATGAGCCTCAACGCCTGAAAATACCATTAGCCTATATATTTCTGGTAAGCACCATTGCCCTGGCATGGCTTGGCTATATCCCACGGGACATCGAAATCACTGCTAGTGGCATCAACGTCGATTACGGTCCCTGGATACTCGCAATAGCCCTGGCTCTTCTCTTTATTCTGACTCCCAAAGACATATATTCTTTGCTGCGAAGACTCAGAGTTTCACCTGACCCGCTGGAGCGTAATCAGATTGCTTATCTATCTCTTGCTACTGCGATGCTGGGAATATTCCTCCTTCTCTCCCTTACACCTCATGGAGGGCAATACCCTCTGTCCCATATTGGCAATTTTATCGTGGCTTGCATCCTCACCTACGCCGCCGTAACGCACCGCTTACTCGATATCAGGGTTGTCCTGCGCCGATTTGTTATGTATATAATTAGCTACGGCAGTGCGGTTGCAGCTCTGGCACTGATTCTTCTATTAGCTCAGCTTCTTTTTGGCTTCAAACCTGACCTGACCACGTCAGCAATAGTCATTGGCGCAGGAATACCGATTACATTCCTGCTGCTTCACAGAGTGCGCGACCCTTTGCAGAGGAAGATAGAGCAGTCTTTTGATGGAGAAAGATACAATTATCGCCGGGAGTTATCGGGCTTTATTGCCAAAATACATGATATCTCTACCCTGGAACAGTTCGGCAGACAATTCATATCTTTGCTCTCCCAATCTGTCGGCTGCCAGCAAGCCTTCTTGCTTCTGCCTGAAAAGTACGGAGACTTCACGGTCAGATTTGCTCACCCTCCAGCGGGAGACGATTCTACGGCGAAATTGAAATTCAGACAGGATAGCCCTGTCCTGACCCGGCTGAAACAGAAGAATACCGTACTCAGTGTAACGAATGTAAGCATCCTACCAGAATTCCAATCTCTATGGCAGGAGGAAAAGGAAGACATTGAATCGGCGGGGATAGAAATGTTTGTCCCGTTAATTAACAGGGGTGAGCTTGTAGCCATTCTGACAATAGGAAGCAAGAAAGATGGGAAAAACTACACCATCGAGGACATCGATTTGCTGGAGTCCGTCGCCAGCCGTGTGGCAGCAAGCATGGAAAAGGAATACCTTCACGAGCAGCTCCGGGAGCGGGAGCAAGAATTAACTCTCATCAATCGCCTGTCAAACATAATGAGCTCCAGCATGAGCCTCAGCGAGATGTTCGAAAGTTTCGCTAACGAGTTGAGAGGCGTAGTTGATATTGATTGGGCCACAATCTGCTTGCTGGATGGCAATGAGCTCCGCTTCTCAGCCCTGTCCAGCTTAGTAAATTCGCCATGGCAGGAAGGAGAGAGGATATCTCTCGAAGGGACAGCCTGTCAGCAAGTGTCAAAAGAGCAGAGAAGCTTATACGAAGCGGACTTGGCCCGACACCACAGATTCTGGACAGGGGAACATCATCTGAAACATGGAATCCGCTCTATTATCTACCTGCCATTGCTCATTAAAGACTATAGTATTGGCTGTCTCACTCTCGCCAGTCGTCGGTGCAACGCCTACAGCCCCAAGCAAATAAGACTCCTGGAGCAAGTCGCTTCACAGATCTCTACTCTCACTGAGAATGCCGAACTTTACGCCAAGGCAGCACAAAGGGCTCGCATTGATGAGCTTACTGAACTATTTAACCGCCGCCATTTTGAAGAAAGGCTCAAAGAGGAACTGTCACGGCATTCCAGGTATAGCGGTGTGTTCTCCTTATTGCTGCTTGACCTGGATAACTTCAAGCTCTACAACGATACGTACGGACACCCATCCGGTGACGCGATTCTGAAGCAAGTAGGTACAATCATAAGGAACTCTATTAGAAGTGCCGACCAAGCTTTCAGGTATGGTGGTGATGAATTTGTCGTCATCTTGCCTCAAACGCCAATAGCTGATGCCTATACAGTAGGAGAACGAGTTCGGCAGCGAATCGCTGCCGAAATGGCGACAAAAGGAACTACCATAACCTGTAGCGTAGGTTTATCTACTTATCCTTCAGACGGGGTCATATATAGCGAGCTTATCACCACAGCTGATACTGCACTTTATTACGCCAAGCGAACCGGCGGCAACCGCATCTACGATTCCTCCAAGATCCTGTCGCAGTCAATGCCAGACTCCGGTGCTTACGCCAGAGGCAGCAGCTTGAGCGCTGTCTATGCTCTGGCCGCAGCGGTGGATGCCAAAGACTCCTACACCTACGACCATTCCAAGAAAGTCAATTCGTACGCTGTGGCCCTGGCTGAAGCATACGGCTTGTCTCCTGATGAGGTGTCCAGGATAAGTTGCGCCGCACTACTTCACGATATCGGCAAGATTGGCATTCCTGACAGGATACTGAGTAAAAAAGGGAAACTGACTCCTGAAGAGTGGGAATCGGTCAAGTCTCATCCCAGGTTGGGAGCTAATATCATTGGAAATGTGCCCAGTTTGGTGCCCTGCAAAGCAAGTATCCTGTACCACCATGAAAAATGGGATGGCACCGGCTATCCCGAGAGCCTCGTAGGGGAGCAAATCCCATTGGAAGCACGTATTCTGGCCATAGCCGATGCTTTCGCTGCCATGATTTCAGGTCGCCCTTATCGTAGCGCCTACTCTCATGAGGAGGCCCTCCAGCAGCTACAGCAAGCCAGCGGCACTCAATTTGACCCCAGGCTAGTGGAAGTTTTCGTTAGTCTTATTAAAGCTGGCGTTACCGAAGAGGTAAGGGTCAGTCACGAGCAAAGCTGACCGATCAACACTGCATTATATCGTGAGCACTAAGGCCCACAGCCGACCCGCACACTGCCGATAGCGCCGCCCTGATGCCGCTAAGGTCGACAAGCTAAGGCTGCCACTCACCCCCCAAAGCCTATATCTTATCAGCCACCCTGTGCTCTATCCTGCATGGTCTTGACGGGTCTCAAAAATGCAGTTAATGCAATACCAACAATACTGAGCGCAGCACACACCAGTAACCCACTGTTATAGCTGCCGGTAGCATCAAAGAGGTAGCCGCTTAGAAAGGGCCCAATAGCAGCTCCAACCGTATAGAAGAGGCTAGCAACTCCAAAAATCAAGCCATGAGAGCTGAGCCCGAAGAAATCTACTACTAGAGGTGACTGCGACGCTCCCATACCACCACGGGCGAGGCCAAGGACAGCAGCAAACACAAATAGCATCCACATCCCTGTGGCTCGCAGCAACCAGAACAAAGCTGCTGACATCAGAATAAAGCTAATAACATAAACCTGCCTATTTCCAATCCTATCGGCAGTGGTGCCTAACACCACATTGCCGATAATGCCCACCGCACCCATAGTAGCTAGAATGCTTGCACCCCCGGCGGCAGAAATTCCCAGATCCGTGGCATGCGGCACAATGTGTACCAGACTACTGAAGACAGAAAATCCAAAACAGAAGAACATGGCAGAAATGACCCAGAGTTGCCTCGTGTGGACCGCCTGTTTGAGGGAGAATCCCGCAGCCGGTACCCTTGAGTCGTGTTCCTCGCCTCCACTTTGGCCATAAGGCAATTGTCCCATCTGCGCTGGGTCATGCCTTAGAAGCTGGGCAGCTAAGCCGACTATTACTACGACTGCACCACCCAGCATAATGTAGGACATGCGCCAAGAATAAACAGAGATAAGCTGGTTAGCAACCAGTGGTCCAATTACTGTGGCGATGCTTGTGCCGCTCACAACAATACCCGCCATCATAGCCCTCCTTCTCACAAACCACCTGGCTGTAATCGACACTAGCGGTACAAAAATACCACTCATGCCAATACCTATTATCACCCCGTAGAACAGATATAGCTGCCACACGGCATAAATCCGTGACATAAGGAAAAAGCCCAGACCCAATAGTAAGCCACAAAACATCAGCACCTTTCGAGGTCCGAGTCTATCAGTAAGCCCCCCCATGACAATCGCTAGCGACCCTTGTATAACCATTGAAAGTGAGAAAGCGCCCGAGGTGATGCCCCTGCTCCAGCCAAACTCGCTTACTATGGAATTGAAGAAGACGCCAAAGGCAAGATATGTGCCGAATGTTGCTGTCATAATACACAAAGCAGCAAGAACCACGATATAACCATAGAAAACCCCTGGCTTGGTACCAGGGGTTTGACTGACTTTCTGATTAGCTATGGTAATCCCTCTCTACGCAAACTATACGACAAACTCTTAAGTGTAATTCTGAGAAAGAATTCCTGCAAATTAAACTCGAGCTGATATTACGATGGACTGCACCCCTATGATTGCACAGACAGGGTTAAGATAGTCTGGCAATAGCGTATCCAATCACCTTCATGGAATAAACATGCAGTATCGAACCCGGCTAAACGAAGCCTGTCCGGATATTCCTAACCCGCTGTGTCCAGTCTCAGGGGTTCACTCCGGAGCCGCCCCCTCCTATCCCAACCAGTGAGGATTGCGCGATGTTGCATCAAATGCTGTACCGGTCTTATACAGTTCGTACTTGCCACCGTAAGCCGCTTTTGCTGTTCTCGATAGTAAAGTTGAACGTTGCTCTTTGCTCATAGGACTGAAGCTTCTAACTGCCTGCAAAGCCTGATCAAGGATTGCAAGGGAATCACAGCCAGTGATAACGACACTTACTGGCAGGCTCATGCTGTAATGAAGACACTCCACTGCAGTCACAGTATTGCTTCTCAAGAACAAGCCGTCGCCCATCGCTTTCATTCCCAGTACCCCGATGTTGTTTTCCAACAGCTTCGGTAAAACCCTTTTTTCAAAACTGTCATAGTGTGCATCCATCACATTAAGCGGCATCTGCACCGCGTCAAACACGAAGCCATTATCGAGGCCCGTTTGGAGCATCGCCAGATGCACATCGGGGCTCTTGTGCCCTGTGAAGCCAATATAACGGACTTTCCCTGCTGCTCTTGCCGCAATGACCGCTTCCATTGCGCCACCGGGGCCAAAAATACGGGCTGGGTCTGACATACGGATGACCTCGTGAAACTGGAGCAGATCAATGTTGCCCGTCCGGAGCCTGCTCAGCGATTCATCAATCTGCTGTGCAGCCGTCTTCTTATCTCGCCCGTCAATCTTGGTCATCAAGAAGACCTTAGTCCGATATCCATCTAGCAGGGCCTTCCCCATCCTGATTTCGCTCAGCCCATCGTTGTAGTCCCAGCAATTGTCCATGAAGTTAATCCCGTAATCAATGGCGGTTCGTATTATCCGAATGCTATCTTTCTCGTCGTCCTGAATACCTATGTGCGCTCCCCCCAAACCCACAATCGAAACCTCCTCACCTGTAGAGCCTAACTTACGATAGAACATCTTTGCCTTTGCTGTAGCCAACCTCCGAAATTGTTCTGCACTATTGCCAGGATATTCCCCCGGCTTCACACTCATGCCCCGTCTTCACCACTTAGACCGGCATCCCCTATTCCCAATACCCTCCTAACGTCTCGGAAGAAACTCCCCGGTGGGACAGAACTCCTTCTTGACATTATGATACAGAAAGATCAGGACCACAAACAAGCACGATTTAGACCTTTCCGTGGTATCATACCTAGCTTACCCACTAAGCTTGTTGCCCCTCCCGCTTTCTTGACACCGCTGTCACCAGCTTTCCGTACTGCCTGGCCGTCACCACGTCCGCGTATCGCTCCATGCTTTGCAGGCTGAAGACGCCACATGCGTTGCCCGGTAGTTCTACCGCCGCAATACAACGAAATGCGTGAGGCAAAGAGATGGCCTGGCTTGTTCCTGCTCCTCTACAATCGTGTTGAGATGAAGCACTACTTGTTTTCCTTACCCAAAACCTTGATCATGCCATCGTCTAGCCACACGTCATCCGACTCCAAATGGTGTAGCCTCAACATTTGCATAACGGTATCAAGAAAAGTTGACTGGTTTGCTGTATGCGCAGATAGCCCCGTATCCTGAGGATGCTCGAAGGTGTATTCGGAGAACGAACTCTTCTGCTGCAGATAGAAGATGAAGGTTCTGACCTCATGCTGCCCCATCTGGGCTAGATGCAGAGCCGTTCCGGAAACCTTGAGAAAACCTTCAAAGTAACTCATGCCACCGTAAATAATAGCGGTGACATTTGGGCGTTTGCTACCCCAAGCAGCACAGAGTCTATAAGCACAGACTAGATTTCCCGTATCCGTGCAAAATTCGACGAAGCAAGAAGTCTGGTTTTACAAATAGGGATTTTGGGGTTAAAATAGCTTCGATTTGGGGCGGTTAGCTCAGTGGTAAGAGCGCTTGCTTCACACGCAAGAGGTCACTGGTTCAAGTCCAGTACTGCCCACCATAAAGTCGTTGGTGGACCAGCTGTTTTTGTGAGAAGAAAGCAGAATATGGGTG
>CAYMVL010000031.1:0-6666 GCA_964394145.1 uncultured Dehalococcoidales bacterium
CCACCCTTTCTTCAGTTCCTGTGGGCTAAATGCTTCGTGTTCGTTGAGCGTTGGTTTGGAGACAGTGCCACTTAGAATCTGTACCTTGCACGAGTGGCATATTCCCTCACCTCCACACATGGTGTTGATGCCCACGCCTAGCCGGCGTGCACAAGCCAGAAGAGATTCATTCTTTTCGCATTGTCCTCTTCGACCTACCGGCTCAAACTCAATGGTTACAACAGCCATTGTCTTCTCACTCTATCACCTTATAGGGGCAACTCTCCCTGAGGCTGCAGCGGGCACAAACTTCGGCTTGCGTCCACCTTATCATTTGTGGTCCTATCCCTATGACCATGGAAGTCGATTTGCGCGGGACCAGCACCCCTGAACCGGTCAGGCTCACCCCGATTTCACCTGCACTGACCAATCCCAACAGGTTCCACTGCTCGGTCAGTGGGAAACCCGGCATACCCGGGTTGACCGGGCCGCTTATCTCATAGCCTCGAGATGAGACCTCAGTGGCGATAAGCGTGACGACTTCCGAAACCAGCTTATCCACTGCGGCGCTACCAATACCGTCCAGAGTCACTGCCTGTAGAGCCGCACCCTGTTGGCTATACTCCGCTACCTGTTTTTCTAATTTCGACCCGATAGTCGTAACAACGACGCCAAGCCCCTCTGCCTGCGGGAAAACTGCCGGTAACAACGCACCGTGCAGCGTTTTGTTACTACCCAGCGAAATCTGGTCATTATTCATACTACCTATTTTATAGTATTTGTAAGCTGCTGCTGGCTCCAGCAAGCGAGACTGTTCAAGACTCGTAAGCAATTCACGAATCAAAAGGTTAATACGAGGCCTGAGTTCAGTTCCTCTCCTGAATCCCTGCCGTCGCAGTACGTCAGTGGTCTTCAGACTCAGGCGAATATTATGGATTACAGGCATAGCGCAGCCTTACCTGAACCCGTAGGCCACACACAGCCGTTCTTACATCTATTTGTATTTACCGTACTCTCTAGCGGCGTCAACCATTGCGTGGACATTTTCTGTCTTTGCCTGGTCAAAGAAAGCCCCGTTGCTCACAATAAAACCACCGCCCTTGGCGCAGCTATTAATAAGCTTCTTGACATAATCCTTTACCTGCTGCACGGTGCCTACGGCTAACAAATCGGAGGGCACGTTGCCGAACATACAGCCAACCTTGCCGAGTGTTCTCTTAGCTTTGGATATGTCGCTCTGGTCAACCATCCACAACGTCTTACCCTTCGGCAAGTCCTCGAGAACCTCCAGACGCGTGGTCCAATGTCCTTCGAGCGCTGGTTGTGGTACAGCTCCTTCAGCAATGAGGCCCATCATAACCTTCCTAAAGGTGGGCCAGTAGAACTTCTTGAACTGCTCGTCGGATAAGAAGCCATCGGCCCCTTTATGTAACGGCATGAATACTAGCGGATTTCCGGCTGTCTGGGCTGCGCTTACCCCCATCTTAATCATTAGCGGGGTCAATCTGTCCATGGCTTCCAGCAGCTTATCCGGCTGGCGGTACATATCCAGCATTATCCCCCTGGTACCCCTGAGGGTATCGCCAATTACATCAAAGGGCGCTTTCGTGAACCCGCTCGTTATGATTGGGAACCCGGCTGCTTTTATGTCGGCATCCCAGGCAGCCATGGCTCCTCCCCATTTCAAGGCTTCTGCGCCAGCCTCGAAAAAAGCCTTATAGGCGGCCTGAACCGGCGGCAGACCAAACGGTATAAAATTAACGGCGACTCCGTATATCTCCAGTATGCTGGTAAGAGTGGGGAGCATCTTGAAACCTTCTAATGCGCCAAACACGCGCGGCAGATAGATTCTGCTGAAGAAACTAGTTGGGTCGTCGATCAAGGCGTCATATTCATTCGCCTTCATGTATTCGCCCTCATTAGCCTGGTACGATGCGTCAGGGGAAACGCCATGTCCGGGCCAAGAATATAACTTGTAATCCAGAATCTCGAGAGCTCTGCCCGATCCGGGTACGTACGCGGCAAGATGCCCATCAGGCTCAAAATCCAGGACAAATTTCTTGAATGCCATGCAGCATTTGTCGTAGTCATACATCGACTCTTGCGGGGTGACTCCTGCGTAATAAACGGGGAAGAAGCTAGGAGTGACAAAAAAGGGTACCCTGTCCGGCAATTTCTTCATTTGAATGGCGTCTTTTATAATGGTCACCCTATACTTATATGCCTTCTCAGCCTCCGGGCTCTGGAATTTAAGGTCGTTTCCCTGCGCGTCTTTAGGAGACATCCACTTATCAAACAGCGCCTCCTGCTTTTCATCCGATGACATCTCTGCCCATGCTTTTTCCATTTCATTACCTCCTATCCATTTTGCTGATGGCTATTATTTAGCACCGACCCATTTCTTGGCCAGCGCAACCCCTGCCATAGCATCCTTGCCGTACGCATCGGCACCCGTATAGTTTTTTATCTCATCACTCATCTGGCCACCGCCTATCATGATTTTGACCTTATCCCTTAGACCAGCAGATTTTATGGCCTCCACAATTGCTTTCATAGAATCAAAAGACAAGGTCAAGAACCCACTTAGGCCAACAATGGGGACGTTACCTTCCTTTATCTTGTCAATAAACTTCTGTGCTGAGACATCCACGCCCAGGTCATAGACCTCGAAGCCATTGACATCAAGCATGAAAGCCACGATGTCCTTGCCGATATCATGTATATCACCAGCAACTGTGCCTATAATGACCTTGCCCAGCTTCTTGGTCTCTGCGGTCTTAGTCAGCTTGGGCTTGACCAGCTCCGTTACTTCCTTCAGTATCTCGCCTGAGTAGACCAGGTCAGGTATGAAATACTCGCTGCTGGCAAAGCGGTCTCCCACAATTGCCATGGCTTTTCTGGCATCCTCCAGAATCTTAAGCGGGTCTTCGCCCGTGCCCAGCCTGTCTTTCACAACCTTGAGAGTCTCTTCTTCCTTCAAATCGGCTAGCAGCTTAACCAGGTCTTTGGCCATGTTTCTTCGCCTCCTTCATTCATAATGCGATTCTATAGTCCGCCGGCATTGCCATTATACGGCAGCCCATTATAGCACTGCGATGGAAGATTTTCTATACATTGACAGCAGGTCCTTCATTTATGATACAATATGGTGAGTCCTAAAGGAGAAACAGAAAAGGGATAATTATGATGAAGCTCACCAAGACCAGGGAAGAAATCATCAAGAGGTCGAATGAACTGGCTATACAATATGAGGCAAAATACAAAGGCTGCGGCCAGTGTACATTCTTGGCGATAATTGACGCCCTGAGGTGGGGCGGCCTGGAAATCATTCCCAGAGATGTGGAAGATAGGCTTTTTTCAGGGATTTGTCTTCTGACCGGGGGTGTCGGCTTAAGCGGAGATGGCACTTGTGGAGCCATAGCCAGTGGTGTTCTGGCAATAGGCCTGGCTCTGGGGCTGCAACGAGAGAGCATGGACGAGAGGCTTTTTCGCGGGAGTTGCGCTACGGTTCGGAATGCTTTTCTGAACAAGTATTACCAGAAATATAATTCGCTGCTCTGTAAGGATATCCAGCGAAAGGTCTTCGGCAAAGCATGGGACTTAACGCGGGATGACATGGGGGCAGAATTTCTGGGAATCACAAAGGGTTGCGCTATTATGGAAGGTGCTATGTGGGCCACCGAAGTCATCCTGGATGAATTTGGAAAAGGGAATGTAGGAGGTTATGTAGGCAGCCCGCAAGGCAAAGCTTGAGTTTTGCAGCTTTCACACTATAGAATATCGTCGATTGCAAAGCTTCCTGGTGGAACGTCAGAAGGAGGGAGAAATGTCAGGAGTATTGAAGGACAAAGTAGCCATCATAACCGGCTCTAGCCGTGGTTTCGGAAAAGTCTTTGCGCTGAGGTTTGCCCAGGAAGGGGCCAAGCTACTATTGACCACTACCAGCCTGGAAAGGGCTCGGGGCACGGTCGAAGAAGTAAAGGCTAAGGGTGGGGAAGTGGCAATCGTAGAGGCTGATATCTCGCGCGAAGATGACGGTAAAAAGATAGCGGATAAGGTTATGCAGCAGTACGGTAGGGTTGACGTCCTCGTCAATAACGCGGCTATATGGTATGGACTTAATGCCAAGCCCTGGGATGTCTGGACTGTGAAGGAATGGGACCAGATGTTTACCGTCAATGTGCGGGGAAACTGGCTGGTCTGTAAGGCAATCGCTCCCCTGATGACAAAGCAAAAGAAAGGTAAGATCATCAATATTGCCTCTGACGTCTTTAAGGTCCCGGACTCTCAGTGGTTCTTGCCCTATGCCTTAACCAAATCAGCGATTTACACAATGACTCAGGCACTAGCTGCTGCCTTAGGTCCGTCTGGTATTAATGTCAATGCTGTCGCCCCTGGATATACGGCTACAGAAGCCAGTTTGGGTCAACAGGGCAGTGAAAAGCTATTCGAAAGTGTCGTGGCCGCTCAAATGATAAAGAGGCGCGAAGAGCCTCAAGACGTAGCTGGGGCTGTGGTCTTCTTAGCCTCAGCAGAATCGGATTTAATTACGGGCCAGACTATCATGGTGGATGGCGGACACGTGATGCTATAGGCAGCACAAGACTTGGTCTGTTCTAATTCAGGCCAAGGGATATTGCCAGTCTAGAGCCATGTCCAACCTATAGCATCTAAGGCCAAAGCTTTTGAGCTACGTCTGCCAGCCCCAGTTCCAACAGCTTCCTCTTGCTGGGCTTGCCTGTCTTGAGATCCCAGTCCATGGCCGTCAGGTATTCTTTAATCATGGTATCCTCATCAACTGTTACCCCGGCCAGGGGGCCCTCTTTTAGTGGTGGTTTGCCCAGTACCCTCGCGGGAACCTTAAACTCTAGCGAGTTCAACCCCTCGCGAATATTGAAAGCCTGCCGCAGGTTCGAAATTCTCTCCCCGGTCTCAACCAATTCCTCCTTAGTCACATCCCAGCCGGTAATGACCCTCATGAAATCAGTGATAGGGTCAACATTGGGGAAGGCCCAGTACACGAATATACACATGCCGGCACAAACCACGGCTTGGTGGAAATTACTGCCTATTCTGCGTGCCTCTCCCCGGCCGGAAAAGGACTTTAAGTCAAATTCAGGCAGCAGTCCTGCAGGATGGCTGGGACCATCTGACAACTCCGAGCCGACAAAATGACGACCGGGTGTGGGGTCCAGCCGATAACTAGTAGCGTAGTTAAAAGACTGCTTCGGGTCATGTGCCGGCAGCTCTTGCCCTCCAATATGTATGGCGTATTGCTCAGTACCCTTGCCGATTCTCTGTGCTGCCAACTTCACTCCATCCGCTAGCACGGCACCGAAACCTTCCCTCTTAACCAGTTTTTCGGTCATGGTCACGATAGCTTTATGGTTGCCCCAGGTCATTTCGATGCCGTCGGTATCGGATTTAGTAATCAGCCCCCTCTCATAGCATTCGATGGCAAAAGCGATAGCGGCCGCAGCCGAGATGGTGTCGATTCCCGAGCGATCGCAGATGTCGCCTGCCTTGATTATTGACTCCAGGTTGTTGTTGAGACAGTTGGTGCCGAACATCGCAATCGTTTCATATTCCGGCCTGCGCGTACCGGCCACATATTTGTACTCTCCCGTCCCTGCTCTCATGTACCCCCCGCATCCAATCGGACACATGTAACAGGCAAATTTCTTCGTGGTGTGCTCGCTCGTAGCCTCCTTTGCGATAGGCTCAAAGTCGGGGAAATCAGTGACTCCCACCCCTGCCCAGTTTTTCACCGGTGAGTCACCAGTCTTAACGCCGATGTCAACGAGGAAAGGCGTGCCAAACGGCTTTAACCAGACAATATGCCCTCCCAGTTCAGCCAGGCACTTTCTTTTCAATTCCTTAGTTTTCGCTTCATCGGCCAGCGGGACCTTCATGTTACCTTTCACAGCCACGGCCTTGAGCTTCTTGGAACCCATCACGGCACCCAAACCGGAACGGGCCGCGGTTCTGCTCCTGTTTACAATCCCTGAGATGAGAGAGAGATTCTCACCGCCCGGGCCAATGCAAGCTACCTCCACATCCTTGCCCAATTCCGATTTAAGTATCTCTTCGGTCTGGTACGTGTCCTTTCCCCACAAGTAGGTAGCATCTCTGAGTTCGGCCTTTCCGTTGTTGATGAAGAGGTAGACCGGCCTTTCCGATATGCCGTTGAAGAACAGGGCATCGTAGCCGGCGTACTTCAGAAAAGCACCGAAGTAGCCTCCAGAATTAGCATCACCCCAGCCTCCGGTCAACGGTGATTTTCCCACCACGGTGTACCTTGTCCCCGAAACTGCCGGCGTACCGGTGAATGGGCCGGTCAGGAAGCCCAGTGTGTTCTCTGTCCCCATTGGGTCGATACCGGCCCTTTGTCGGCTGAAGATGATTCTGGCGCCTATGCCATAGCCTCCAATAAACTGGCGGCAGAGCTTTTCATCGAGCGCCTCATCTGTCAGCTCATGTCTGGACAGGTCAGCAAACAGAATCCTTCCCATATAACCTCGTGCCATAATTTACCTCCTTTTTTGGCCACGTTGCCTTAGAATCGTCAATGCTAGGTACCAAATCCCGAACAAATCCTAATGTCTAAATGCCGGATTAAAAAGCGTTTAGTCCTTTGTGGTTTCAGATTTGCTATTGTTCGGCTCCGGTGTTTAGCACCTGATCTTT
>CAYMVL010000032.1:0-3176 GCA_964394145.1 uncultured Dehalococcoidales bacterium
GTATCCACTGCTGCCAACGAGGGCTAATAGTCCTTCGCCTTCGGCATAAGTATAGCTTAATCCAGAGATGGACTGAACACCGACCTCAATAGTTACTGGCTGTCCTGTCTGAGGCAGGTCATCGCCCCTGATATTAGTAATCAGATTGCCAAAGCTATCAATATGGAGGATATGCCCCACCAGCGAGCCATCTGATGCCCGATACGGCTGGGAGAGGGATAACATGGTAACTGAGATTATTGCCTCACCAAAATCCGCTGGCGGGAAGCCTAAGGAAAGAAGGGCGGCTACCGGAGCAAATATATCGCGCCCGTGGAAGGTAGGGCTAACCGGTGACCGCCAGAACTGAGACTTGGTGATAGCCACTGCTTCCAGCTCCGGCTCCAGCTCTAAAAAAGAAGAGGAAGAACAGTTTTTAAAGGGGCTTCGCCCCTTCAACCCTCCCTTGATAAACTGCTGGATAACATAGCTCAAGACACCATTATCAGGAGCGATAAAGCAAGCTACTGGCGTCCTCAGGATAATAGCCCTTCGCTCAGTGCCAACCCCAGGGTCAACTACCACCAGATGGATTAGTATATGGAATAACTAACGGAGATGGTTCCGGCTACAATAGAAAGAACGGTGTGTAGCTAAGCACCAAATCTAAAGTAGGAGGAGTCATCACAATGGAGAATACCGCAGCCATGAAACGAAAGCAGGTGCCAGAGGGATACTTGGTCGTAGGAGTTGACCCGCATAAGAAGAGGCATGCCGCGGTCGCTATCACTCAAGATTTCACCACCCAGGCCAAATTCAAGTTCGACAATACACGAGAGGGTCTGGAAATGATGTTGGAGCGTACCAGAGTAGAAATGGTGAAATCCGGTTGCTGGGGTGTTATGTTCGCCATCGAGACGGGAGGCCACTACTGGAGAAATATAGCGTACTACCTTGATGAGCGGGGCATTCTATTCCGTTTCATCAACCAATATACCTTGAAGCGGAGGCGCGAGGGGAAGGATATTAATCGCAGGAAAAATGACTATCGAGACAGTGAGGTTGCGGCGCAGCTCTTATGCACCGGGGAATTTGTTGAGAGTGTCATCCCGCAAGGTGTTTATGCAGAACTTCGTACCTCACACAACGCCTATCAGCGGCTGGTCAAGGAAAGGACCAGGATAACCAACCTGTTAAAAGGGCTTCTGGATGCCCTTTTTCCCGAGTTCACCCGGGTCTTCAAAGACCCCGGTGGGCTGACAGCTCTGAGCGTACTTTTGACATGCCCTATCCCCAGGGTGATAGCCGGGATGACGGAGAATGAATTTGTGGCTACAATCGAAGCCCGGCACAAAGGGCGACGCCTGATGCGGAAGAAACTGAGAGCACTCTATTACTCGGCGAAAACATCAATCGGGATCGACGCCGGCGCCCGTTCGTTGTCTTATGAGATAGCATTTCTGGTCGATAAGCTTGAGCTTATCAGGCGACAGATTCGCATCATGGAAGGGACGCTGGTCAAGCTGGTGGATGAAACAGAAGAAGGGAAATACCTGCTCTCGATAAGGGGGCTCAACTATATTGCTGTAGCCGGGTTACTGGCTGAACTCGGCTGCTTCAAGTTATACCGGAGCGCCAAGCAAATGATAAAGATGTCCGGCAGTAACCCCACCGAGTCGGAATCAGCCGGAAAGAAGAGGTCAAAAACACCGATGAGTAAGCAGGGTCGTCCTTTACTGAGATACTGCGCCTGGACATCGGTTATTCCGATGCTGCGATTCAACGCTGATTTCCGTGCCTGGGCAAAGCAGAGACGAGAACGGCCGGTTCATGCCAATCCTCTCAGTGGAAGGGAAGTAGTCGGAGCAGCACTCAACAGGCTGCTGCGTTTGGCCTTTGCCTTGGTTAAGAACCAGACCTATTACCAGGATGTAAAACCGGCACTGATACCGGTGGCAGTCTAAAATATTGGAGGTGTTATAATTGCATCAGGGTGGGCAGGGAGACGCCGTAAGATGTTTTGGGAGCTCATTTGAGCCAACCCGTGTGCACAACATGGTGCCCCTGCCCTCCTGGCCAAACCCGTATGAGGTATGATGGGACTCCGCCAGGCGGATGAACCCGTATCTAACCGCTAAGTTGGGAGCCAGGAAAAGAGAGGCTGGGGTCTGCCCACCGGTGTGAAGATAAAACAGAAGGAAATTTAGCCGGAGCTATTGACCTTGGGGATTATAGTATGTTGTATACCTTGAAAACCGAGCTTACGGGTGTTCGGTTGCTTACATAGATAGAAATAGTATAATCTCACTATGTGGCTATGTCTACTAAACGCTTAATCTTTATTGGCATTGACTTATCAGATCCTTTTGCTAAGCAAAAGCGTCCTTGTACCAGAGCAACTATGGGGATGGACCTTAACTGCGTATTCGATGACTGGGAATATGATCGTACCGGTAACCAGATCATACCCGATAAAATACTTCCTGAACAATTTATTCTTGCTATCGATGGACCTCAGGGGCTGGCAGGTATGCCTGACTCAATGATGAGAATTAGCGAGCGCAGTCTTGGAGCAGCAGGCAAATCATCTTATTCTTTCCGTCCTATTGGGCAGCCTTATGCCGGATTCGTCCAAGGGGCTGTCAACTTGTTTTATTCACTTAGTAAAATCAAACGCTTCCGGCTGTATGGATTAAAGAATCAGAAGGTAGATACGAATTTAATAGAAGTATATCCAGGTGCAGCATGGCCTGTGATTACCGGTCACAAGTTACAACAAAAGAAGCGTTTACTTGGACGGCAATCCAGGTATGAACTATTGATGAGTAAGGGAATAAAATTCAGCACTGAATACACTATTAACATTCCACCTACGCACGACCAATTGGACGCAGCAATAGCTGCATATATAGCCTATCTTTTCACCATTGGCAAGACCACTGAGCATGGGCAATGTCCTTTTGAGGACGAAAGATTTGGTTATCTTCGAGAGGGCTTAATAGTCCAGCCAGAGCACGTTTAATGAAATGGCTTTTTGTGACCAAGCCTTTTTGATTATCTTGTCTTAAGCCAGTATTTCAATTGAGATATTATGCAGGCAAAGTCTATGAAGAGGGGTAGCTGACGGTAGACGGTATTTTGTAGCTGGTCAATAAATAAATTGAGTCTAATACATCGGTAAATCAAGATAAATGTGC
>CAYMVL010000033.1:0-229874 GCA_964394145.1 uncultured Dehalococcoidales bacterium
TACTTAAATGAGTTGACACGCAGCATGCGCGCTCCCCAGTCAAGAAGCGTTAATGTGTATTCGTGCGGAATGCAATCTCAACCAGGGGGAGCAAGAAGCTGCGGCTATGTGGCTACAGCCACAGCAATAGCGACTTGTCTTGTATCCGAAAGGCTGATCGAAAGCTCGTTCAGGTTCAGCTCTTCAGCTCTGTTCTTAGCTCTGCCATAAAGTCTGACTAGAGGCTTACCATCGCCGTCAGCCAGAACCTCAATTTCACGCCAGCTGATGCTCTTGGCACCTGTGCCCAGAGCTTTCATGACGGCTTCCTTGGCGGCAAATCGGGCGGCTAAGGACGACACTCTGTGTCGACAAATCTCGATCTCAGCATCAGTATAGACTCGATCCAGAAAACGTTTGCCCCATTGCCTGGCTGCTGATTCGATACGGTCTATCTCTATAATATCAATGCCAACAGATGTCACCACAGCTCCTTCGGTTTTCACAGTATGCTTCGGATAAACTAATCAGCTACTGTAGTCAACGTAACAGCCGGCTACAGGATAGGCAAGTACTCTTTGAGTTCATAGTCGGTTACCTGGCTACGATAGCGTTCCCATTCCAGCTTTCTATTCTGAATGAATATATTGAACACATGCTCCCCCAAAGCCTTCTTGACCAGTTCACTCCCCTCGCTCAGTTTTATAGCTTCATATAAGCTGCCAGGCAGCGTCCCTATGCCTTTCTCTTGGCGCTCTTGTTCAGTCATCTCAAAGACATTTCTCTCCAAAGGTGGTGGTGGTTCATATTCTCTTTCCATACCTTCCAGTCCCGCAGTCAGCATAACGCTGAAAGCCAAATATGGGTTACAAGCAGGGTCAGGAGACCTGAACTCAATCCGGGTGGCATCTTCCTTTCCTGGTTGATATTCAGGTATCCTGATTAAGTCCGCACGGTTTCTCCTTGCCCAGGTGATATATACTGGTGCTTCATAGCCGGGCAGGAGTCGCTTATAAGAATTCACCCATTGGTTAGTAACCGAGGTGATTTCAGGCGCGTATTTCAGTAGACCGGCAGCAAAATGTCTAGCCATCTTGGATAGATGGTAAGGCTCCTTTTCGTCAAAGAAAGCGTTCCTGCCATCTCTAAACAAGGACATATGGACGTGCATTCCGCTGCCAGTTACGCCAAACACAGGTTTAGGCATAAAAGTCGCGTAGACACCATGGTTTTGCGCTATTTGTTTGACTATTAACTTATAGGTCATTACATTATCAGCCATGGTCAAGGCGTCCGCGTAACGCAAGTCTATTTCGTGCTGGCTGGGAGCGACTTCATGATGGCTATATTCAACACTGATCCCCATCTCTTCCAGAGCGAGAATCGTTTCTCTTCTCAAATCAGTAGCTATGTCGGGTGGAGTTAAATCGAAGTAGCCGCCCTGGTCCAAAAACTGTGGTGACTGGGAATTCTGAAAGTAGAAATATTCCAGTTCAGGGCCGACGTAGAAAGTATAGCCCAAGTCAGCAGCTCTTTTTAAGTTTCTCTTCAGCACATACCTGGGGTCGCCATCAAAAGGCCGTTTTCCCGGCCAGTGGATGTCGCAAAACATCCTAGCAGTTGGCTGTTCCTTCGCTTGGCCCGGGAGTATTTGAAAGGTGCTAGGGTCGGGCAAAGCTATCATGTCGCTCTCATCGATTCTTGCAAAGCCTTGAATGGACGAACCATCGAAACCATTGCCTGATTCCAAAGCGATCTCCAATTGGTCTATGGTGATAGTAAAGCTTTTCAGAAATCCCAATATGTCCGTGAACCATAGCATTACAAACTTAACGCCATGCTCTTTGGCTACCGTCAGCACATACTCCTTAGTCCCAGCTTTATCTTCAGTATTCATTTAGTCACGCTTTCCTTTACAGTATTTGAGTGTCATCAAACCACAGATTAGAACCAAAATCAAACAAAAGATGCCAGCAATCTGGGCAGATACTGACTACCCGGAATAAGTAGCACGAATCCACTATCTTGTCATGATAATAAAACCTGTTTATTCAACATCGATACATTTGTAGATCATGCGCCTGCTTCATGTCGGAGAATTATCCTTCTCTCTAATGAATAGCTCTTTGGGACACGATATCCAAAAAATATGCGTGGAATCTCAAGTCCGAATTCAGTTCGGGATGGAAAGCCGAAACCAATAGGTTTTCTTGTCTAGCTGCCACATGAGTGCCGTCGGCAAGACTAGCTAGGATTTCAACTCCAGGTTTAACCCGCACGATACTAGGCGCTCTGATAAATACGGCGGGGAAGGGAGCAGGGCCCAAGACCGGCACCGATAGTAATGTCTCAAAACTATTAAGCTGTCTGCCAAAAGCGTTGCGTGTTATTTCTATATCCATCACTGCAATGGCCTCTGTATCTAAACCGGGGGCACTTTTTGCCAACAGAATCAGGCCAGCGCAAGTCCCAAACATGGGAAAGGCGTTCTGACCGAGTTTCCTGAGCTCTTTGGTAAAACCATAGGACAGCATCAGGCGCCCAATGGTAGTGGATTCCCCGCCGGGGATGATAAGTCCGTCTAAGCCTCTCAAATCTCGGGGCAGACGTACTGGCAATGCATTTGCCCCCAATCTTTCTAAACTGGCTATATGCTCGGCGAAAGCTCCCTGCAGAGCAAGAACCCCAATATTTTTCTTGATACTCAACTTGGGCATTGAAAGACAGCGCTACAGCTCAGCGGATGTTTCCTGCAGGATAATGAATAGCTACCCAGACATAGTACTTGTACAACGCTCATTGTTGTTCCGTATGCTATCACTGGAGGACTGAAAAATCCCACTCACCTGACTCAGTCTCTTTAACTTCGTATAACTCATTGCCTAAACTGGTTGGTTATGGGCAGTCTTCTGTCCCTGCCAAAGTCTCTAGGAGTCACTTTTATACCAGGGGCAGCTTGGCGGCGCTTGTATTCATTTCTATCTACCAAGCGAGCCACTTTGATGACTGCCTCGCGGTCAAAACCCATCGCTACAATTTGCTCAATTGTCATATCATCTTCTACGTATGCTTTTAGAATGGGATCTGCTAATTCGTATGGCGGCAAGGTATCCGTGTCTTTCTGGCCAGGTCTTAGCTCGGCTGACGGCGCTTTGGTTAAGACATCGGACGGTATAATATCTTTCCCTGCCGCGAGATTCTTATACTTGGCCAGTTTGAAAACCGTCGTTTTGAGCACATCCTTTAGCGGGATGAATCCTCCTGCCATATCTCCATAAATGGTAGTATAGCCCATGGCTGTCTCACTTTTGTTGCTGCAAGCCAGTACCAACCAGCCAAACTTGTTAGATAAGGCGAAGAGCAAATTGCCTCTTATGCGTGCTTGAATATTCTCCTCTGTTACATCTGGGCTTGTATCTTTGAAAGACTCCGCTAGTGTCTCGAGATATGAATTGAACGTCTCCTCAATAGATATTATTTTTAGTTCTATACCCAGATTCTTCGCTAGTGCTTGAGCGTCTGATATGCTGCTCGGTGATGTGTAGCGAGAGGGCATGGAAACACCTATCACATTATCAGCCCCCAGGGCATCAACCCCTATGGCAGCTACCAGGGATGAATCAACTCCGCCAGATAAACCGATAACGACCTTACTGAAGCCGTTCTTTCTCACGTAGTCTCTGGTGCCGAGGACGAGGGCTCTGTATATTTCGGTGAGTTCGTCTAGCTGTTCAATTTGCCTTGGGGGCAAAGACGGTCTGCTGGTCTTGGGATCTCCATCTGATACCTCCACTCTGGTAGCCTGCTCCAGTTCCTTTCTAAGCCGTGTAGAATTCTTCCTCCGGCGAGGGTCGTGTAAATGTGAACGAAACACAGACTCTATATCCAAATCAGCCAATACGAGGTCTTCTTCAAACTGTCGCCCACGGGCAATGATCTCGCCTGTTTCATTGATAATCAGGCTATTGCCGTCAAAAATAAGCTCGTCTTGTCCACCAATCAGATTGTTATATGCTACAAGGGCTAAGTTGTCGGCTGCTCTGGTAGCCAGCATCCTTTCTCTCGAGCGCTCTTTCCCGACATGGTACGGTGAAGCGCTTATATTAACCAATAGTGTTGCTCCAGCATGGGCTTGAACCGTTGCCGGTCCGGTTTCATACCACATGTCCTCGCAGATAGTGACGCCTATGCCAATACCGTAAATGATGAACACAGGGCATTGAGTTCCCGCTTGAAAATACCTGTTTTCATCAAACACGCCATAATTTGGCAGATAAGTCTTATGATAGACGCCGGCTAACCTAGTATCGTAGATCACTGCTGCTGCATTAAATATATCGTTGTTGCTATCAACGAAGCCAAGTATCAACGCTATGTCCGATGAGTACCCTATTATTTCCTCAAGGCATTCCCTGTTTTGCTTGACAAAGTGTGGCTTGAGCAACAAGTCTTCCGGAGGATATCCAGTAATAGCTAATTCAGGGAAGGTCAGCAGGTCAACCCCTAGTGCCCTTGCTTCGTCAATGGATTGCTTTATTTTCTTGGTATTGCCATGCAAATCACCCACGGTGGAGTTGATCTGGGCCATTCCAATTCTGATTGTACGCAATTCTTACTCCTCAGGTTGCCGCAACTTATACTATACCAGGCCGATAGTAGACATTTCCCCAATTTGAGTTGCTTCTAGTGCCTTGATACGGTAGAATGGCAGGTCTAAATTGTCGGATTGGAGTTACCATAATAACATATTAGGCTCAGGTTGGATTGGGGGAATTGTAACATGGAAACTGTAAGAATCATACCTTGCCTTGATGTGAAGGATGGGAGAGTGGTCAAGGGCGTAAACTTTGTGGACCTGAAAGATGCCCGAGACCCAATAGAGGCGGCAGAGGCTTATTGCCAAGAGGGAGCTGATGAACTTGTTTTTCTAGATATCTCCGCTACTGTAGAGAATAGAGGAACAAGGCTGGAATGGGTCAAGAAGGTGGCGGAAAAGGTTACCATCCCCTTTGCCGTAGGAGGAGGAATTAGAAATGTTGAAGACATGAAGGCTCTACTTGATCTCGGGGTGGATAAGGTCTCAATAAATACCGCTGCAGTGAGAAATGCCGAGCTTATAAGCGGAGCTTCAAAGATGTTTGGAAAAGAGAAACTCGTTATCGCTATTGATGGGCGAAAGAACTCTGCTGGAAGCGGACTTCCCCGATTAGAGGTAGTGGTCAAGAGTGGCAGCGAGGCTACCGGCATAGATATTTGCAATTGGGCAAGGAGGGTGGAGAAACTAGGTGCTGGCGAGATTTTACTTACCAGCAAGGATGCTGATGGGACAAGGGAGGGGTACGATTTAGAGATGACCAGAGCTGTAGCTGAAGCTGTTGACATTCCGGTGATTGCTTCCGGAGGCGCGGGTAAGCTTGAGCATCTATACCAGGCGGTGACTATAGGTAAAGCATCAGCAGTCTTGGCTGCTTCAATATTCCACTTCGGGGAGCTCTCGATAGCAGAAGCCAAGACTTACCTTAAGGAGAAGGGAATACCTGTTAGTAACTCACTCCACTGAGCTCTTTCGCTATGGTCTAAGTTGACCTTCTCTCAAGTGCTGTCAAGTGATACAGGCTAGATGATTAAGATTATGCTAACATACAATTTCAGGAGGAGAAAAGAACTTGCAGAGGATTAATCCGTTTGATGTTGTAAAACAACAGGTAGATAAGTGTGCCGAGATTTTGGGCCTTTCACCAGGCGTGGCGGCAATGCTTAAGGTCCCAATGCGAGAACTTCATGTATCGCTACCAATACGGATGGACGATGGCCACACCAGGGTGTTCCAAGCGTTTAGGGTTCAATATAATGATGCTAGGGGCATTACAAAGGGTGGTATCAGGTTCCATCCAGATGAGACAATTGATACTGTTCGAGCACTGGCTGCTTGGATGACATGGAAGTGCGCGCTGCTCGACTTGCCTCTAGGGGGAGCTAAAGGGGGTGTTATCTGTAACCCAAAGGAGATGTCTCCAGCCGAGTTGGAACGTCTAAGCCGTGCATACGTGCGGGGAGTATTCCAGTTTATTGGGCCAGACAAAGACGTACCAGCACCTGATGTTTATACTACGCCGCAGATTATGGCTTGGATGATGGATGAGTATTCAGCAATTGTGGGAAAGCCACAATTCGGTGTGATCACAGGAAAGCCTCTGGCTATTGGAGGTTCTCCCGGACGGGCTGACGCCACGGCTCGTGGTGGCATGTATGCCATCCGTGAAGCTGCCAAGTCACTTGGCATTGATTTAGGCAAGGCTACAGTAGCTATACAAGGTTATGGAAATGCCGGCTATTATGCAGCTCGGTTATGCAGCGAGCTTTTTGGGTCTAAAATAGTAGGCGTATGTGACAGCAAAGGTGGAGTATACTGCAGAAATGGGCTTGATGCAGAGGCCTGTCATATGTGTAAGTCACAGTCTTCCTCGGTATCCAACTTGCCAGGCGTGGAACATATCTCCGACCAGGAACTCTTGGAACTAGATGTGGATATACTTATCCCGGCAGCTATAGAGAATGTGATAACAGAGAAGAATGCTCCAAATATCAAGGCTAAGATCGTTGCCGAGTTAGCTAACGGCCCGACCACGCCAGAAGCGGATTATATTCTGTATGAAAAGGGGATTCATGTCATACCCGACTTCCTGTGCAACGCTGGTGGTGTTACTGTCTCCTACTTTGAGATGGTTCAAGATTTCTATCTCTACTTCTGGGATGAAACGGAGATTCGCAAACAGCTGGACAAGAAGATGACCGCAGCCTATCATTCCGTGTTGACTACTAGTCGAGAATATAATATAGACATGCGGCAGGCGGCGTATGTAAAGGCTGTGGAACGTGTGGTAGAAGCTATGAAGGTGCGGGGTTGGGTTTAGCTACCTAATTAAACGAGCTACTACAGAGGAGATATTACCCTTGAAGAACCGGAGAGTTCTTTGTTGAGAGAATGGTCTTCTTAAGAGTGGCTGAAGCATTTCGCAGCCGTTGCAAGAAGATGATGGATGCCCACAATGGCTATGGGTACATCGAATTATTAACTGCCAGGGCCTAAACGGGTGGGATATAAAAGGCGTGTGGAATCTGTACTCGTGTTGTAAATGCGCAATAATCACATTTACAGTGACAGTACTGAAGAAGTATATCCCACACAGGATGAAGAATTACGTTTTTCAGATGTGAATTCTGGATGAGAGAAAACTGGGTTCAGGAGGTGAGTACAGATGTGGAGTAGAAGGCCCTGGAGATTCTATTTTGGTTTTCCTCCCTTTGGTCCTTACTGGCATGGACTAAAGCCTTTTCCCAGCAAGGAAGAGTACCTGAGTATGCTAGAGGAGTACAAAGACGGACTAGAGGAGGAATTAAAGGAGCTTAAAGAAGAAATTGAAGAAATCAAGAAGAGCCTCTAAACCTGCGCCCTTCTTGTATTCCCCCTGACTTGTAGGCGAGGTCATGTCAAGTGATTCTGGACCAGCACGTGTTTTGCCTGGATTCTTCATATCTTACAGGGAAGCAGTTGAAGCTGAGCTGAGGGAGATAATCAAGGAAAATCCGTCAGCGCTCAACAACTTAATACGATACCATATGGGCTGGCAGGACGAGAATGGTCAGCCCCATAAGCGGAAAGGGGGAAAATTCATTCGCTCAACGCTTTCCCTCCTTGGTTGCCAGTCTGTCGGAGGAGAGGTATCCCAGGCGCTCCCGGCTGCCGCAGCCTTAGAGCTCATTCATAACTTCTCCTTAATCCACGATGATATTGAAGATGCCAGCTATGAACGCCATCAGCAGCCAACTGTATGGAAGCTGTGGGGTCAGTCCCAAGCTATGAATGCTGGAGATGCTACTTTTACTCTGGCCTACCTGGCGTTGCTCAGATTGAGGGAGCAGGGGATAGCCTATGAGAAAATTATGCATTGCATTCGTGTTATAACTGAAGCCTGTGTAGACCTTTGTGAGGGGCAATACCTGGATATCGAATTCGAAAGGCAGCTTGATGTCCCTGTTGATGATTATCTCCATATGATAAGGAAGAAAACAGCGGCATTGATGGCAACTTCGGTCTATCTGGGAGCATACTTGGGTACGGAGGATAAGAAACTGCTGAACTCTCTATATCGCTTTGGTGAACAGTTGGGTATGGCTTACCAAATTCGTGATGACATATTAGGCATTTGGGGTAAGAAGGAAAACACGGGTAAGCGGATAGCAGAGGATATTTTGCAGAGAAAGAAGACCTTGCCGGTAATTTACGGATTAAAGCATTCCAGAGTGGAAGAGGTGAAGAAGCTCAAAAATCTCTATTCGCAAGAACACATCCAGCACGATGATGTGGCCGAAATAGTGGAGATTCTGGACCGGCTTGGCGCTAGAGATTATGCCCAGCGTCTATCAGAGCAATATCATGAGCAGGCATCCGCTCAACTTGAGGCCACAGCACTCGATCATGGCAGGCTAGCTCTTTTGAGACAAGCAGCAAGCTTTTTTCTGGAGCGTGACTACTAGGGATACTCGAAGAAAAGCGAGCGGCCGACAAGATGTGCCACATGTCCGCAGGAGATAATGCCAGTGTAAGCTGCTTTCTTTAGAGGCGGCTGTCTCGCTGGCGCTAGGGCCTTGCAGGATAGAGCTAATTGGGGATTACATATCGGAGGCCTTTAGGACTTTGACTAGAGTAGTCTTTTAGTGTTTAGATATTAGTTGAGGTTTTTGACAAATGAGAGTTCCGTTGGTTGTTGCTAACTGGAAAATGAACACTACGGTCGGCGAAGCTGAAGAGCTTGTGCGTTGCATGCTGACCATGCTGGATAAGATAAGTGGAGTGGAAAAAGTGCTCTGCCCGCCATTTGTGTCACTTACTGCGATAAATAGGATGCTTCAAGGTTCGTCTATTAAGCTGGGCGCTCAGAACATGCATTTTGAGGCTAAAGGAGCTTACACAGGTGAAGTGTCACCATTGATGCTTAGAGAATTGTGTGAATTCGTCATCCTGGGACATTCTGAGAGGCGGTGGTACTTCCATGAAACGGGCGAGATGATTAATAAGAAAGTTAAGGCAGCTTTAAGTAACGGACTTAAGCCCATCTTATGTGTTGGAGAAAGGCTCGAGGAACAGGAAACTGGGAGGACAGAGGAGGTGGTCAGGGAACAGCTGACAACAGCTTTAAATGGCATAAAGCTTAACCGAGACCTAGCGGTTGCCTATGAACCAGTGTGGGCTATAGGAACAGGCAAGGCCGCCAGCAGTGAGCAAGCAGCAGCCACTACAGAGCTTATCCGTAGTGTCCTGGCTAATCTATGGAACGAAGATGTAGCTCAAGACTTACGAATCCTCTATGGAGGCAGCGTTACCAGAGATAATGTTGCTGAGTTCGTTTCCGTGCCAGAAATTGATGGTGCTCTAGTTGGTGGTGCCAGCCTCAAGGTTGAAGAATTCTTCAGTATTGTGAACCAGGCCTCTGAAATCAAGAATAGGTCTATTTGACAAGAGTGTAGTTGAGAACGCGCCTGTCATCATCAGAAATGGAGCGTAGCAATCTCAGACACTCCCTTGTCGCCATCGTTGGTCCCACAGCGGTGGGCAAAAGTGAACTGGCGCTGAGCATAGCAAGGGATCTCAAGGCTGAGATAGTAACTGCAGATAGTCGACAAGTCTATCGCCATATGGATATTGGCACCAATAAGCCTACTTTGGCTGAGAGAGCATCAGTTCCTCATCACCTCATTGATGTGGTGGATCCGGACAGTGACTTTAGTTTAGCTTTGTATTGTAGATTAGCTACTGAAGCTATCAAGTCTATTCGCCTTAGGGGTAAATTGGCGTTATTGGTTGGGGGCAGTGGCCTTTCTATTTGGTCCCTGATAGAAGGATGGAAGATACCGCCAGTGCCAGCTAATGTTGAGCTAAGAGCTCATATGGAGGCTAGAGCAGAGCGGGAAGGCAGTCATATTCTGTATCAAGAACTGCAAGATGTTGATCCATTAGCAGCAGCGAAGATTCATCCCAGTAATGCCCGCCGTATTATAAGAGGCTTGGAAATTTACCATGAGACAGGGCAGCTTCCATCCCGATTGAGGCGAAAAGAAGCTCCAGACTTCCATAGCCTCATAATCGGTTTGACTATGGCAAGAAGCGAACTCTATAACAGAATTGATAATCGTGTTGATAATATGATAGACAGAGGATTCATTGACGAGGTAAAGGGGCTTCTGGGAATGGGCTATAATCTCTCCCTGCCTTCTATGTCAGGTATAGGCTATAGGCAAATAGGCCAGTTCCTTAAAGGTGAAATGTTTTTGCCTGCGGCTATCGATAAGATGAAGTCTGAGACACATCGCTTGGCTCGTCATCAATATGCTTGGTTCCGCCTGAATGATAAGAGAATCCACTGGCTCAATGTTGATAATTCAACCGCAGAAGCCAGCAACTTAATAGGAAACTTCTGCGACGAACTTGTGTAAACCGCAGGTAGAAGGTAATGATTTCATAATGGTGCATGCCAGGGCAATGTAGAGGTGTTGGCACTCTATAAATTCTAATCAAACTTTCTCAGGTTCTATACTAGATTTTGTTATCCAGTAGACTTATCATTAATATAGTGCATCTTATTCTCCATAGAAGGGAAGGATGATGTTATGTGGATTTCTCTGTGAAGATCGCTGATGAGAGCCTGGAGCGAGGCTGAAATCGTCTGTTAGACTGGGGGTGGAATCTCCAGGCGAGCTGAATTAGGAGGAGAAAATAAGGGAAAGATTCTTTCTCACTGAGACCGCGACGGAGCAAGTATTTTTGGTAGGGCTGGAGACTAAGGTGTCTGATAGTTACTGGTCAGCTGCTGATTCGCTGCAAGAGCTGTCTTATCTAGTCAAGACAGCTCATGCTGAAGTCGTGGGCATGCTTTCGCAAAAAATGGATGCTCCTTCGCCCACTTATTATATAGGTAAAGGCAAAATTGCTGAACTCATTAGCCTCAGAGAGCAGACTCACTATACCACGGTGATCTTTGATGACGAGCTATCTCCACGGCAGCAGAGAAACCTTGAAGAGGTACTAGAGGCCAAAGTGATTGATCGCACCGCCCTGATTCTAGATATATTTGCCAGGAAAGCCCGCACCCGTGAAGGGCAACTCCAGGTTGAGCTGGCGCAGCACCAATACCTTTTGCCAAGACTTGTGGGTCAGTGGAGCCATCTGGAGCGGCTCGGCGGTGGTATCGGCACCAGAGGTCCTGGTGAGTCGCAATTGGAAACGGACCGCCGTTTCATACGCAAACGTATCAATCGCCTTACACGTGAGATAGAAAATGTATCCCGGCATCGAGCTCTTTACAGGGGGAGACGTAAGGAAAGAGGTATCCCAATCATAGCTATTGTTGGCTATACCAATGCCGGTAAGAGCACTCTATTTAATGTCCTGAGCAAGGCGGGCGTTGTTGTAGAGGACAAGCTCTTTTCTACTCTAGATCCTGTGACGCGTCGCGTAGTCTTACCTGATAAGCGACAGTGCCTGATTACCGATACCGTGGGCTTCATTCACAAAATACCACCATCTATTATCGATGCTTTTCGAGCTACGCTAGAGGAACTCAATGAAGCCGATTTGCTGCTGCACATAGTTGACATAACACATAAGAATGCAGCTAGTCAGTGCCTGGCGGTAGAGAAGATACTCAATGAATTGAACCTTGAGAACAAACCTAGAATCACTGTGTTCAACAAATTAGATTTGGTTCTCAGGAGCGAAGGGGAGTTGGAAACTCTACCATTTACTCCTGGTGTGAAAGAACAAATTATGTTCCTAAACAGTAACATGATTCTCATCTCCGCCGCTCAGGGTTGGGGGATGGATGAACTCTTGAACAAGGTGACATGCTATATTTGAGTAGAAAGGTGAAGAAGTATAGATATGGCGCACCACATAATTTGAAGGCAACCTATCTGTTCAACACGGTCCTAGTTATCACTCTGATGATACTGTGCGGTTGTACTCAGCCAATAATCTTGCCGTCACCGATTGGCGCGGAAGCCAGACAAATCATATATATCCAGGCGGAAGCAGAGATCCTGCATTATAGCAGGCAGTCTTTTTGGACCGATGAGGAATTTTCTAAGATATTGGAGTCAAAAGGAAAGTTTGAGTCTGAATATGTAGCTTCTTTTCAGCACGACTTGGAAAACTATGATAAACAAGTCTTTAATGGTGAGGTTATATTCGACAAGTCAAGGAAGTCAACCACACTGGTATGCGATATAGAGGGGGCGATGTACAGTGCTGATTCATATGACTTTGATTGGCTCTTAGGAGACTTACCCTTCGATTTATACCAGTTCGAGCAGTCTGAAAGAGAACTTGACTATGAAGGCGAGGTAAACGCAACTGATACCAGGATCCGACTTATTTTTCCCTACCCCATAGCTCATTGCCATGAGCATGTCTGGCCAGCATAATAGGACCTAGTGCAACAGGCATGTAAGACGAGAGCCACAATTGATCAGGAGAAGGGAATTCTCCGTATGAATCCAATACATGCACTGACGATTCTAGGTGCGAGACATTTCTCGGGGCAAAGCCACCGGAGAGATGAAGCATAATGAGGCGCGGGTTCCGATGCGAGCCATTGCTAGACGATGGGCTCCTGCTTATCCCGTTGCCCGAACACTTTGGTGCCTATCCTGATTACGTTCGCATTCTCCTGTAGAGCAATCTTGTAGGAATTTGACATTCCCATGGAAAGATATCTCATATTCACATTAGGCAAACTAAGCCTTTTAACCCTTTCGAATATCCTTCTTGTTTCCACGAAATAGGGCCTTGAGTCTTCCGGATTCCCGAAGCGCGGCCCCATAGTCATTAGTCCTTCTACCTTAAGATTCCTGAGGCTGGAAATATCCCTTATCAACTGTTCAGCATCCTCTGGGAACACCCCGGATTTGTTTAGTTCTCTCCCGCTATTTATCTCGATTAATACTGGCATCGTCTTACCAATCTGAGCACATTTCTTATTAATCTCTTTTGCTATCTCTAGTGTATGAACAGTCTCTATCATATCAAACATCTGCAGAGTCCTTATCCTGATGTTGTGTTTCTGCAGAGTCCCAATAAAATGCCATAGTGCTTTGCTGCCCACTACTTCGTAAGCTGGTTTCGCGTCTCTAATATAGTTCTCACCGATAATTCTTACCCCGGCTTGAACAGCTTCAAGGACTTCTCTAGGAGTTCTCATCTTTGCTGCTGCCACTAACTCAACACCATCGGGTAGTTCTGCTAATATTCGGGCAACATTTTCTCTGATCATGCCGCTTGCCCCCCGGTTAAGCTCCGGTTTCGCTTTGATTGTAACCTTGTGATCTCGCCGATTGCAAGAAAGCACACGATAGAGAGGGCCTAATAATCTACTCGTCTACCAAGTATCCCTGTGCTGTCAAGATAAGCAGACAGAGGCAAAGCACGGATAGAACTGTTTGGATTAGGTGGCCAGCTTCCGTCTGAACGGGCGGACTGGCTTTATATTGGGATTAAAATAAGGTAAGATTGTCTCCTCGATATGAACACCAAAATAAAGGCCGGGCTTATGAAAGAATTTAAGATACTATGCTGGAATGTCAACGGTATTAGAGCGGTAGAGAAGAAAGGGTTTGTGGAATGGCTGAAAAACGAGTCCCCTGATATTCTTTGCCTGCAGGAAACAAAGGTGCAGCCTGACCAGATTAGTCCTGAGCTTGCACAGCCGGCCGGATATTATGCTTACTGGGACTTTCCAGAAAGAAAAGGTTACAGCGGGGTTGCTACCTTAGTAAAAGAGAAACCAATCGACATCGAGAGTGGCTTTGGTATTAAGAAGTTTGACGTGGAGGGGAGGGTTCTTAACGCTAAATATCCTCAGTTCACACTTCTTAATGTCTATTTTCCAAATGGGAAGATGAGCGAAGAGCGCCTGAAGTATAAGATGGACTTCTATGACGCCTTCCTCGATTTCGCAGAGGGTCTAAGGGCAAAAGGAGAAAAACTTGTCATTTGTGGAGATTTCAACACCGCTCACAAAGAAATAGACCTGGCTCGGCCAAAAGAGAATGAAGATGTATCAGGATTCTTGCCGGTAGAAAGGGAATGGATGGATAGATTTGTCGCCCATGGCTTTGTGGACACTTTTCGCTACTTCAATCGAGAGCCCAATCATTACACCTGGTGGAGTTTGAGGACGAGGGCTAGAGAGCGAAACGTAGGATGGAGACTGGATTACTTCTTTGTGAGTGAAGACTTGATAGGATCCTTGACAGAAGCCAGTATCTTGCCAGACGTAATGGGCTCAGACCACTGCCCTGTGGGACTCAGATTATCACTCTGAGGTCATTATGCCGTTTCGAGGGTTAAGACAAATGGATGGCCTCTGTGTGAAATGAAAAGATGGGCCTAAGCCTACTGAGAATTACAAGAGAGTGAGTCTAGGCATGATTAAAGAGACCGTAGGTGTTCCGGGTATGAAGACTCTGGTGCAATGCGATTTCGACGGCACGATTACTGAAGAAGATGCCAGCTTCTTCATTCTGGATGTCTTTGCTCAGGGAGACTGGCGCACATTGCTGCATAAGTATAGGCAGCATAGAATATCGGTAGGGGAATTCAACACCAGAGCCTTTGCCATGGTGAAGGCTGATAAAGCTGCATTGCTGGCGGCAATAAAGGGCAGCGGCTTGCTCTCAAATCTCAACTCTCATGCTATCAAGATACGGTATGGGTTCCGAGAGCTGGTGGGTTACTGCTCGAAAAGAGGCTTCAGACTGGTAATTGTGAGCAACGGGCTCGATTTTTACATAACCGAAATATTGAAACAGATTGGCCTGGAAAATATCGAGGTACATGCTGCACGAACGCGGTTCTTGCCTTCAGGAATAGAAGTCCGATATATAGGTCCGGACGAAAATGAATTAGAGGATGGCTTGAAAGAGGCATACGTTAAGCTATTTCTGGAGCAGGGTTACCGGGTAGTATATGTTGGCAACGGTGACTCCGATGTCGCCGCGGCAAAATGTGCTCAACAAATCTTTGCCACGGGAGAGCTCTTAGGCTACTGCAGAAAGAATAATCTCGAGTGTAAGCCCTTCAATGACCTCACCGATGTCATTAGCGGATTGGAGCTTTTATAGCTAATGGCGTCATCTGCTACGGTCTCAAGGAGCCTTGTGAAAAAAAGACGGGGTTCTAGGACAAGCCAGCTTTTGGTGAGACAATGGCCGGTTAACCAGTCCAGTGAGGAGCACTAGGAGCGCCTACCGGGGAGTTTTCTCATGTAAAATTTCTTCCCTTGGTAGTCCGTCTCAATCAGCTTATTCTGCTTAACTAAGTTTTCAACAGTAGCCCATTGTGCATTGGCGTTTTTGAGCAGTGCTTTAACGGCCTCCTCCCTCATCGGGTGGACTGATGTAATGCCGAGTAAGTCATCTTCAACTTTGCCAGTAGACGCAAAGGCATTCCCCTCATAGCCGATTAAATATTCAACATATTTCAATTTCTCGCCGAGTAGCTGATATGCCATGTTGATAGCCGCCTCACTGGCTGCTTTAACGCCCTTTTGCGCCGGGGGCCTTGTTGGGACAGCCAGGTAGGCTTTTCTTGGCGCTAGCTCCACCAAGAAATCCGCAATTCTCTCAATTTCCTCGCGATTGTCATTGATACCGCGAATAAGCATGGTCTCCGTTGTCAGTTCCCCTGCAAATGTACTGGCAAATTGGAGCATACCGTCCATAATGCTTCTAAGTTTCAATGACCCGTGAGGTCTGTCGACCTTGCGCCAGATCTCGCTGCTCAATGCATCTAACTTCAGTGAAACCCAGTCTGCCTTTCTTAGATCCTCCCTGACATCTTCACGCCAAACAAGGGATGCATTCGTAATCACTGCGATTTTGATATTCAACATTCTCAGCAGCTCAATTTCCGTGCCGAGATTGATATCCAGAGTGGGCTCTCCATCAGCGACAAAAGTCAGATAGTCTATTGCTTCTCCTTTTCCCTCAGCTTCTCTGACCTTTTCCTTTACTTCTTGTACCAGCTCTTGTACTTCATAAAACTCTTGCCTTTCAACTTGCATGTTCATGGTGTTTCCAAGTTGGCAATAAACACAAGAATAGCTACATATCTTGGGGGGGATATTGTTTATTCCCAAGCTGTGTCCCAATCTTCTGGATGGGACTGGTCCAAAAGCCTTCATTAGTTCAATCATATTCGTTAGTCTAGCTGAGATTATGGATTATCAGGTAAATTTAAGGATAATCCGTCAAACGAACTAATATACCGACTTTGACTCGGGCAAGCCAACCTGTTAAGTAACATTTGCCATAGCATCTTAATATGACCTTTGCCTTGCTATACTTCTTTGAAGCCGGAGATCATGCAAAGGCCTCCTGTTTGATCAACTTACTGGACAAAAATTGCCCGGTAGAAGAGTAATTATTTCGTGCCACCTCTTCAGGAGTGCCTGTAGCTACAATATAGCCTCCTTCGTCGCCAGCTCCCGGGCCAAGGTCAATAACCCAATCAGCATTCTTAATTACATCGAGCTGATGCTCAATAACGATCACCGTGTTTCCGCGGTCTACCAAGCGCTGCAGCACCCGCAAGAGACAACCGATATCCGAGAATGACAGGCCTGTAGTTGGCTCGTCGAGGATATAGAGAGATTTACCTGTAGGGCGGCGTGATAGCTCCGCAGCCAACTTAACACGCTGTGCCTCGCCTCCCGAAAGGGTGGGTGCTGGCTGCCCTAGGCAGATGTACCCCAAACCGACATCTCGAATGGTCTCTAGCTTTCTTTTGATTTTGGTAAAATGGTCGAAGAAAAGTACCGCTTCATCCACAGTCATAGCAAGAATTTCGGCAATATTCTTGCCTTTAAAGTGTATTTCCAACGCTTCACGATTGTACCTTTTCCCCTTGCATACCTCGCAAGGGACTGTAACACTGGGCAAGAATTGCATCTCTATTTGTACGTAACCAGCCCCCTGGCAGGCTTCACACCTCCCGCCTTTTACATTGAAGGAAAAGCGCCCGGGAGAATAACCACGCATTCTGGCTTCGGGAACCTGTGAAAACAACTCCCGAATAGGAGTGAATGTTCCCGTATACGTAGCGGGATTACTTCGGGGCGTGCGGCCGATTGGCGACTGGTCAATGTTAATCACCTTGTCAATATGCTCGATGCCGATAATCGCATCACATTGGCCTGGTTTGTCCTTGGCCCGGTAGAATGAGCGAGCCAACCTCTTATACAGGACTTCGTTAATGAGAGAACTCTTACCACTGCCAGAAACGCCAGTTATACAGACAAACTTGCCCAAAGGAATATGGACATCGATATTCTTTAGATTGTTCTCTCTGGCCCTTTTGATAACTAGTTCTTGCCCCGAACCGCTTCGCCGCTCTCGGGGTAATGGGATTTGCTTCGCACCGCTGAGATACTGTCCCGTTACCGACAGAGGGCAATGCATTATGTCCTGAAGTGTTCCTGTGGCTACAACTTCTCCTCCCTGTTTACCAGCGCCTGGACCCATGTCAATAATATAATCGGCAGCTCTCATCATAGCTTCATCATGCTCTACAATTAGAACAGTGTTATCTAAGTCTCTTAGCCGTTTCAATGTGGTTATAAGCTTGGAACCATCAGCAGGGTGTAGGCCTACCGTTGGCTCATCGCAAATATAGAGTACTCCTGTGAGCCCACCTCCGATCTGGGTCGCCAGGTGGATTCTTTGCGCCTCACCACCACTCAACGTGGCCGAGGGGCGGTCTAACGTCAGATACCCCAGACCTACATCTCTAAGAAAACCCAGACGCGCATGAATCTCCTTAATAATCTGGTTGGCTATGGCAAACTCGCGAGGGCTAATTTGATTTCCCAGTTGCTCTACCCACTTTAGAGCCTCAGTGACGGACAAGCCAGCGATATCCATAATGTTTTTGCCCACAATAGTGACGGCTAGAGACTCTGGCTTCAGCCTTTTGCCTTGGCAAATCGGGCAAGGGCTGGAGGACATATATCTCTCGATGTCACTTCTAACATTGTCGGAATCCGTTTCCCTGTAACGGCGCTCCATGTAAGGAATAACACCTTCAAAATTCGTGTAATACTGGCGCATCCTGCCATAACGGTCTTCATATACAGCGGGGATTTCCTCTGCCCCGTTACCATAAAGAATCAGGCGTAGCTGCTCTTCAGTCAGATCCTTGACCGGCGTGGACAGGGAGAAGCCATGGCGATGGGCCAGAGATTGAAGTATGCTGCTATACCAAGTGCTCATGGCACCATTTCTGGCCCAAGGTTGAATTGCTCCTTCAGATAAGCTTAGTTCTTTATCAGGGATAAGCAGATTGGGGTCAATATCAAATTTGTAGCCCAGTCCAGTACAGGCTGGGCAAGCTCCATGAGGACTGTTGAAGCTGAATGTCCTGGGAGCAATTTCCTCCAAACTGATGCCACAATAAACGCAGGCAAAGTGCTCTGAGAAAAGTAACTCCTGTCCGTTGATAATGGAAATGACAACAACGCCCGACCCTAGTTTCAATGCCGTCTCAATAGAATCAGCGAGTCGAGCGTCATTTTCGCTAATCTCCTTGTGGAGACTGCCCTGAGAGGGCTGAGCCCCTTGGCTCTGCTCGGCATCATAAGCAACCTGTGACTCAGGACGACCTATCTGCAATCGGTCGACCACCGCTTCTATGACATGCTTCTTATTCTGATCCAGTTGAAAGTCCTCCGAAAGGTCACGAATTTCCCCATCAACCCGGACTCTGACAAACCCGGCCTTCTGCAAATCTTGGAGTATTGCTCGATGTTCACCTTTGCGGTCTCTGATCAATGGCGCCAGTACCATGATGCGACTTCCCTCACGTATCTCTTTAACTGCATCCACGATTTGCTGCACCGTCTGGCGGGAAATCTCACGTCCGCACTTGGGGCAATGCGGGTGACCAATGCGGGCAAAAAGTAGACGCAAATAGTCATATATCTCAGTGATAGTGCCTACGATAGATCTCGGGTTATGAGGAGGCCCCTTTTGGTCAATCGATATCGCTGGGCTAAGGCCTTCGATGTAATCAACATCAGGTTTTTCCATTTGACCAAGGAACTGGCGGGCATAGGCAGAAAGAGACTCCACATATCTTCGTTGACCTTCAGCATATATAGTATCGAAGGCTAATGAGCTCTTACCTGAGCCGGAAACGCCAGTAATAACCACAAGTTTGTTTCTGGGAATAACGACATCTATGGCCTTGAGGTTATGTTCTCTAGCACCTTTAACCAGTATGCTGTCCGGCATGGATTTTATTGTAACATCGAGTGTCACTTCTTCTCAAAGGAAAGATTACTGCGACTAAATCGGGTTAGCAGAACCAGTATGTCACCCCATCCTCAGAACCTGTTTCCCATATTTGAAAACATCATATTGTCTGGTTGGTGGATACACACTCAAGAAGTGTGGAAGAGATTACTGGCAGCAAGTATCCTTTCCGTTAGTAAAGAAATAGCAATAATGAGGTAGTCACTCACATTGAAAAGACAAAAATGGCAAGGAATCACGGGCCAAGAGTTGTGCGTGATAACCTGGAGTAATAGGTACGGAGAAAAGTTCAGCAGTTCATACAGTATGTTCTGGAGGAAGAAAGTGCTGAGCTACTTGGGAGCCAGGAATGGGATCGGTGGGCAATTGATAGCTCTCCGCCGCAATGCAATGGCTCACGGAAAAAGACCAACGATGTCTGGTTGTGGTGGTCTCATGCTATAACGGCTCAGGCTAAGGGGACTGGACGAAGCTTTTTGGGGTTGCGTACTGCCACTGTTCTAAAGAAGAGGCAGAGGCCAATCAACACGACTTTCTGGTGGAATCACCATTTGCGGGCCTCCGGCTGAGTACGGATCGGGGCAAAGCGCATAAGAAGATCAAGGATGCCACAGCCGTAAGCTGGAAGATACTGCGGCTGACCAAGCAAAGGTCTTACCGGTTAGATGCTCCGGATAAGCCGACCCCAGTCTAACTAGAACTTGGCTTACAGGATAGGAATGAACAAGATAAGGCTAGTCAGCAATAAACGGTCGTCATGGCTTGGCATTTACACAGTTCTGGATAAGGCCCGACGTTCCTCAAGTGCCGGTAAAACTACTTATGGGGTGCTTTATGGATATAGCAGGCAGGGCTCATAAGTCCTCAAATACCTTGGGGGCCATCTCTTTTGCTATCCTTCGTATCTCGCTAGCTACAGCCCTAAATTCGGGAAGAGCTCGTTTGGAACTTCTTAACTCGATAATGTGGCGAATTTCGCGGAAATTCCAGGTGCAGATTATTTGACTCTCGCAGGCGTTAGGTAAAACATAGCGGGCTGTCTCGGGCTTTATCCCTTTGGCCAGCAAGTCACGATAGGTGTCCCAGGAATACTTCATGGCCTGTTCAAACTGCTGGTGGGCGCGTTCGTCGCCTTCCTTGATTTCAGGAGGTTCAATGTATCTCGGCTCGTTCTCTTTCACATACCTCTGGCTTCTCTGGCTATAACTCGCTAGCCTGTGCCTGATGAGTTCATGTGTCAGAACACGGCTGGCCCGGATATAAAAAGTAGCGTAAGCATGCTCAATCATTGACTCGTGACCTACCTGTAGCCATTTTTGAATTCGGTCAGGTGTTGTCCCTGTCTTATCCTGTGTACTCCAGCACAATCTTCCCGCTGTTTCTATTAGCCTCTCAGCGTCAGGAGTGACTGTAAGCAGCTTAACTTCTATATCATACCCGTTTACCATTGTACGTCTCGTTATAGCAGCCTGTCTGCATCGGATGCAATTCTGGAATGATGCGATTCCAAATCTATTACAGAAAGCATAGGAGCTTAAATAAAGGAAGCACCTATACAATATCACACTAAATGAGTCTTCTGCCAGCAGCTCAACATAAGCCTGTCTGTGTTGAGATCTGTCGATGCATTATATAAATAAGGATAACATGCTTTCCTGCTACCCGCTTGCATAGCAGCACAGCGCAAAAAATCAGCTGCCCCAACTATCTATCCGGTTAGAGAAGCAGGGAGAATCAGACGTTTGAAGAAGTTGACTCGTAAAGAAGATACCACTGCCTACTTGAAACCTCATTATCATAACTTCTTACTACCGATATCTTGTTTTCGTCTTCTCTAATGGATTATTTTGGGATGCATATAGGCATAGTAGTGATGGAGTGTGATAGTGCCAGCCAGTTGAGATAACATGGTAGCTATATTGTTGCATTAATGTGCTGATGCGTCCCTTCAAGCTAGCACAGAATATCGCAAGATGTTTAGTTCGTCTTGCTGCTGGGGCTGCGGCTGGCGAAGTCAAGTACCTGGTTTCGCGCAGATAGAGGCCAAGGAACTAAGACAGCCCCTGGAACAATTTTGACTCATGGGGTCAAAGCTGATAAGCTAGTGAACTTGGAATAGGAGTGTGAATGTCTGACAAAGTAGATATGGAGAAAATAGTCTCCCTGTGTAAGAGGAGAGGCATTATTTTCCCCAGTAGCGAAATCTATGGAGGTCTGGGTAGCTGCTGGGATTATGGCCCCATAGGAGTCGAACTCAAGCGCAATCTTAAAGATGCCTGGTGGAAGACAATGGTCCAGGAGCGAGATGATGTAGTGGGCTTAGATGCCAGCATTATGATGCATCCCGCCGTATGGAAAGCCAGCGGGCATGTTGACAGCTTTACAGACCCTTTGGTCGAGTGTAAGAATTGCCATCTGAGGTGGCGAGCTACCGAGGTAGAGGACAATAAATGTCCCAAGTGTGGCGGTGATCTCGCCGAGGCCCGTATGTTCAACTTAATGTTTAAGACGTTTATGGGTGCGGTAGAGGAGGAGGCAAGCATTGTTTATCTTCGCCCTGAAACAGCTCAGGGAATGTTCATAAATTTTGAAAACGTCGTTACGACTTCCAGGAAAAGGTTGCCTTTGGGTATCGCTCAAATAGGGAAGTCCTTCCGTAACGAAATCACACCTGGCAACTTCATCTTCAGGACGAGGGAGTTCGAGCATATGGAGTTGGAGTATTTTGTGAAGCCCGGGACTGACGAGAGCTGGTTTAATTACTGGGTCAAGACGCGGTTTGACTGGTATGTAAAACTGGGGATAAAGGAGGAGAACCTGCGTCTCCGCCAGCACGGCAAAGATGAGCTAGCCCATTATGCTAAGGATTGCTACGATGTTGAATATCTATTCCCTATGGGCTGGTCGGAGTTGGAGGGGATAGCTAATCGGGGCAACTATGACTTAACCCAGCATGCCAAGCATAGCGGGAAGGATCTCAGCTATTACGATGGGGAGACTAGAGAAAGGTATATCCCCTATGTTATTGAGCCTTCCGCTGGTGTTGACCGCTCGGTGCTGGCTTTGCTCGTTGATGCCTATCAGGAAGAAGTGGTGGAGGGAGAAGCGAGGACGGTCTTGCGTCTGCCGCCTTCTTTAGCTCCTGTCAAGGTGGCCGTCTTGCCCTTATCCAGGAATGAAAAATTGACGCCGCTTGCTAAGGAGGTTTATAAGCAGCTCTGCGGGAGCTTTATGACTTATTATGATGACTCTCAAAGCATTGGGCGGAGATATAGGCGGCAGGACGAGATTGGCACTCCTTTCTGCGTTACTATAGATTTTGAGTCTCTGGAGGATAAGCAGGTTACTGTCAGGGACAGAGATAGTCTGGCGCAAATCCGGGTGCCAATAGACAAATTAGAGCAGATTCTGCAGGCCAAACTTGCTGGCGAGCCTTTTGATGTTTCTCCGTTGTGGGCGACTAGGCAGAAGTGAGGTCAGCTAGTATACCTAGAGCCATTTCTATTTCAATTCTTTCACTAATAGTGGCAGAATCATTTGCAAGTTTCCCGGAATACGTGCACCAGCTATCTCAAGGATAACTGCTTTCGCATTCGGGTCGACAGGAAGTATAACTTCAGGTGTCTCAAGTCACGTGGTGGATTGAGATACACTCTGATGTAAGAAGACAATATCCAGGATCTTAACTATGCCATAAGACTCCTACCGATAGTAGCTTTCATAATCTCTTGAGTACCAGATGCTGAAAAGAGCTGCAGGGCATCTCTCAGGCGGCGAACAACATGATATTCTTCGCTCGCTCCATAGCCACCCATTATTTGTACTGCCTTAAGGGCCACTTTATTGGCCAGGTCACAGCTAAGTAGTTTGGCCCGGGCTATATCCACACCTATCTTCTTGATTTCCCGGCCCTGGTCAATTTGCCACGCGGAATAGTAAGAAAGCCATCTAGTGGCTTCGATTTTAACATTCATATCAACCAGGGCAAACTGTATTGCTTGAAGCTCTCCTATAGGTTTTCCGTATAGCTTCCTTTGCCTAACGAATTCTAATGCAGTCTCGTAGCACCCTGTGGCGATTCCTAGACCGGTTGCAGCAACCCCTGTTCGACCAATGGTGCTCACCCCCGAAAGGGCTACTGCTAATCCCTTTCCCTCCTGGCCTAGCAGATTAGATTTCGGGACTCGGCAATTGGTGAAAGCCATTTCGTTGACCGGAATAGTGCGAAATCCGGCAATTCGCTCTCTCCCAGTAATTTCAAATCCGGGGGTTCCTTTCTCCACCAGAATCTCATTGAAGCTGTCACCGGTCCGGGTAAGGATGCAGGCAAGATCAGCCACTTCGCCCAAAGTTATATAAACCTTTCTGCCGTTGATTATGAATTCGTTTTCTACAATTTCGGCTGTAGTCTGACTGCTTGTGGGGTCAGAGCCTCCCGAAGGCTCGGTGATGGCAGCGCACATTAGTATCTCACCTTTGCATGAAGGGGGAAGATATTTTCTCTTCTGTTCCTCGGTGCCATAGGTTTGCAGAGACCATTGCATCAGATGTGCTGCCTCGAAGAAAAACCCCAACGGTGGATAAACTCGAGATATCTCTTCTATCGCTATCATCCTAGCCAGATGTCCCATCTCTGTCCCGCCATATTCCTTTGGTGTCAAAAGACCCAACAGTCCCAGCTTGGCGGCCTTCCTTACAATGTCGAAAGGTAGTTCCCCCTTATCATCGAGTTCTAAAGCTCTTGGAGCTAATTCAGCGTCAGCAAACTCACGCACTGCGTATTTCAGCGTCTGTTGCCCTTTAGTAAGATTAAAGTCCATACTACCTCCTCGCCGGTACACTAGTGTAGGGTCGTACTCCCTTGGGAACTTCCGTCATATGTAGCTCGTCGCCCACATTTCTTGCGTTAACTCTTCTTGTCCTCCCATTCTCACAGCAAAACCATGTGAGTCTTAACCGATTAGCCTAAATGCTGTTACATCGACCATTCCCAAATCAGTCAACCTTAGCTCTGGAATCACAGGCAGGGCCAGGAAAGAAAGAATGGAAAATGGCGCTGGAGGCAAGTTACCCAGGCCAGCTGCAATTCTTTCTAGTTCCTCAAACTGGGCGATAACGACCTCGGCAGGCTCCGGTGAGAGTAAGCCGGCGATGGGCAGTGGCAGAGAACTAAGAATATCGTGGTTGGCGCAGACGACGAGGCCGCCTTGCAATCTTTGTATTTCCTCGATTGCCCCAAGAATATCCCGGTCATTGGTGCCTACAGCTACTATGTTGTGCGAGTCATGCGCTATCGATGAAGCTAGTGCCCCTGCTCTTAGTCCAAACCCCTTAACCAGGCCCAAGCCAATATTACCTGTAGCTTTATGCCTCTCTACCACTACGAGTTTTAGAATATCACTTTCCACATCGGGCATCACTATGCCATCCACAACTTTTACCTTTTCCATCTTCTTTTTGGTGACTATCTGTCCCGGTATTATTTCAATGACCGGCCGAGTTTCATGGGAAACGCCAGCCCCCTGTTTGCTTCTTAGGAACAGCGATTCTACCGTTAGTGGCTTGATATGCACCGTATCCGCTAGCTCTAGAGGAACATCAGGCAACGGGAATAGCGATTTGCCCTGTTTTGCCACCAGCTGCCCTCTATAGAATACTCTATCTATTTCCAGCGTATTAAGATTCGACAGAGTTATAAGGTTAGCCAGGTAACCTGGAGCAATGGCCCCACGGTCGTAAAGCCTGAAATACTGGGCAGCATTAATCGTTGCCATCTGAATTGCCCTGACTGGTTCTAAACCCCTGCTCATGGCTTTTCTAACTACAGCATCGATATCGCCTTGGTGAAGCAAATCAGAGCAACTGGAGTCATCCACCACAAAGAGGCACCTGTTATAAGTATTGTCGGTAACCAGAGGTAGCAGGGTATCCAGGTTCTTCTCCGAAGAACCTTCGCGAATCATCAAGTACATGCCTCGCTCTAATTTATCTCTTCCCTCTTCCAGTGTGGTACACTCGTGGTCAGAAAGTATGCCGGCGGCCATATAGGCATTCAGGTCCTTGCCACTGAGCCCCGGGCTATGCCCGTCGATAACCCTGTTTTTTGAGGCAGCAATCTTGTTCAAAACCTCCTCATTACCGTTAATCACGCCGGGAAAATTCATCATTTCCCCCAAACCGATTACGTTTGGAACAGTCAGAAGCCTCTTTATCTCCTCACTATCGATTTTGGCTGCTGATGTTTCTAGATCGGTTGCTGGCACGCAAGACGGAAGCATAAATAATATGTCCAGCGGTAGGGTCTCCGCCCAACCCATGACGAACTCGATGCCTTCTACTCCACACACATTGGCGATTTCGTGCAAATCAGTTACCAAGGTGGAAGTACCATGAGGGACTGCCAGCTGCGCATATCTGGCGGGATGAAGCATAGAGCTTTCTATATGTATATGGCCGTTAATCAGTCCCGGCGCCAGATGACTGCCCTTTAAATCAATAACTTCCTTGCCATTATCGTAATCTCCCACTCCGGCTATCCTGTCTCCATAAATGGCGACGTCACCGCTGTCCACAGTCCCGACAAACGTATTTATTATGCGAGCATTCTTTAGCACCAAGTCCGCCGGCGATTGTCCTCTGGCTACCGAGATAAGCTCTTTTAGACCCATGACTAATCCTCCATAAGATAGATATCTGGCAAATAGCGGAATTTTTCATTCCAATCTATACCATAGCCAACGATGAACTTATCGGGCACGGTAAACCCGAGGTAATCAATAGATACAGGAATCCTGCGCCGGGATGGCTTGTCTGCCAAGGCGCAGAGTTTCAAGGAAGCTGGTTTCTTCTTATTAAGATAGTCAAGTAAGAAAGAGATTGTGATGCCAGTATCCACTATGTCTTCGATTACTACAACACTTCTACCTCTTACCGGTGTGTTGAGTCCTTGGACTACCCTGACCTTCCCTGAGCTTTCTTTGCCGGCCGCGTAACTGGAGAGCTTGACGAAGTCTACCTCCAGCGAGAAATCCAGCTGGCGGATGAGGTCAGCCATAAATATGCAAGAGCCCTTAAGAACTCCAATGAGCAAAGGTTGTCTCCCCAGATAGTCTCTTCTGATTTCAGAGGCTAGCCTTGTTACGGTTCTGGCTATCTCTTCATGGTCGATAAAGAGCTTGGTTTGCGGCTGAGAGACCATATTAGTCAATACTATAGTAACACACATTCTCTCAATTATGAACACAGTGCTTGTTTGGGCGGCAGGCGACCGCATGCAATAATGTAATATGCTCTAGACTCACCTGGATAGACGGCGTCTGCGAAGCAGGGAGAGAAGCCACATTATCCCGATTACAACAAAGAACGGGTGTATGTTGATGCTACTATTGCCGCTTCGCTTGATGACGGTAATGGGGGCCTTATCAATCGGTTCTACTTCGACGAGAGCTTCGTCTAAGACCTCATAAACTCCTATAGTCTCGCCTATGAACCGCTCTGGCATCCAACCTAAGGGGTTATTTTCTCCTGTAGCCTCAGCCCAAATCCAGCCAGGTTCGCCATTTACGGAAAAAATCTGGTTTGCACTGTCATATCCTGGTAGATACACTAGAGTAGCAGCATGGCTGGAGACCAGTACTATAGCTGAGCGAATGCCTGCTGCTTTATATATAACAGCAAGTAAAACAGCATAATCCTCACAGTCGCCATAAGCTATGCTCTCAGCCTCGATAGTAGCTGCCAGCTCATCGGCGTTCTGAGCAAATTCCGGGAAGATGAACTGGTCTTCATCAGGGGTATATCTGACTTTCTCACGTACAAAGGTGAAAATGGCCTCTGCTCTTTGATGAATATCCGGGTAATCCTGAGCTAATTGCTCACCGATGCGGTAAGCCTTGTCGCTATTTTCACCTAAGCTCTCCCCCAGGATGATAGGATGGAAGTCCCCTGCAGGGGAGAGTTGAAAGAAACCATCGTGGCCGGCAGCATTGGTGCGGCAGATATCCCAATCATCAAAGGCCTCTCCGCGCTCTTCATAGAAATTTGTTGAGGACGTCGCCAGGGCCAGAGCTGGTACTGCCGCCAGAAGTATGGCCATTGCAAGCAGAGTTGCTCTCAAATGTCTGGGCATAGAAATTCACAACAGATACATTGTCAGCGCACTGTGCAGTATTAGACCAAAGAAAATCAGATAACCGAAAACGTATATTCCCACAGCGACTGGGCTCTGCTCCACGCTAACGAAAGGAATTCTGGGCGTCAACTTATCCATGATGTGCATTAAGGCTATTCCTAGCAAGAGGCTTACCAGAAAACTTATGGCAACTAATCCTAGCCTCCTGGGATCAATCAGAGTCGCCAATAGGCTACCCCCGGCTACCACCGGGCCGGTTATAACCCCGTGGATAACTAGGCCAACCAAAATAAAGAAACCAGCTATGAATAGGCCTACAGAAGTCGGGCTTTCTCCTATCTTTTGCCGCTCTTCGATATGCGAAGTAAGGGCGTCCAGAACTCTGATCCCTAGCCATGCCAGTAAAGCACAGATGAATGTCCAGATTATGACCCTAGCTATCCAAAGTAGCACGACAACATAAAAAGCAGTGTGTGGCCCTATTTCGTTCACAGGCATATCTCCTCCGCAGAATAAATTGCATATTAATCATGATGTGGAATAAGCCTACCGTAAGCTCATACCTATTTGCAAGCCCCTTAGAGCATGGTGTGGGGGGAACAAGCATTACTGCTGTCACAATCCTGTTGTCACTTTGACATCCCCCCTCGGACTGTCTATCGCTGGAAGGAGTGCAATAACCCCCGGCACCCAGAGAGTCTGGAGGGCCGCTCTCACAGCTCCAGGCACTTAAGACAGCCTGCTTTTCTAGCAAAGTTGATTAACAGGGCAAGTACAACGGCCTTATGCAGTAAGGAAGCCCGGAGAATATGAGGCTAAAGAACTGGGGGGTATTGTGGCAGTGGACACAGGGGACGGAAGGCTTTACCAGATATAATATTCAAGCACTTTGCTGCCAGGGATATCATTTCCATACGGGATGTTCTGGAAGTCCGCATCAGGGTAAGCTCTCGCAGTGCCTCCGGGTTCACCGATACCCTGTTATAGCGAGTGCCATTTCCCGTTGAAAGAGCGTAAAGAACATACACCGAGGAGTTCTGTGAGGTAACGGATGCCAGCTTCGATCTGCCAGAGCTAAATCGAGCTCTGTTGGACTGGGAAGTGGTGTATGAAGCTGTTCGTCCTAGCCGGGCACCGAACTATATTAGCCCATTGGAACATCTGGAACAATATTGGCGAAATAAAAGAAAGGACAAAGTCTCACCAATCATTTGAACCAGTACACACTGTTGACGCGTGTTGTTCGTGAATGTATAATGACAGGTAGGTCGCAGAGCGATGTACTGGCCAGACAACTGACTATTACGCGGAACGAGACTACTGTACCCGACGGGTGAATCGAGGAGATCTTCCGAATATGATTTGTGCATAGCAGTCAATGGACAAGCTGAACACGCTGCGCCGTTTAGGAGATCTAGCCCGCGCTATCCTTAATTATGGGATCTTAACCAGTCACGAGCATTGGTCACGGGATAGACTTGAGGACTTGCAGGGCCGCCTGCTAACCAATCTTATTGATTGGGTGACCACGCGGTCCCCGTTTTACCGAGAGCTGTGCAGCACTCTCCATCTCAGTGCACCCTATACTCTTCAAGACTTGCCAATCATGGACAAGAGAACCCACATGGCGCACTTTGACGAGATGGTCACGGACCCTCGGTTGAAACTCTCCGAACTGCAGGAGTACATGGCCGACGTTTCGGGGGATGATTACTATCTGGGTAAGTATCGCGTGCTTACCACGGCGGGTAGCTCCGGGGAAAGGGCAGTGTTCGTGTACAGCCGGAAAGAATGGAGTATGCAACAGGCGGCAAGTATGCGCATCGCAGCTATGATGGGAGTACTTCCCTTCTCAGTACCACGCCTAAAGATTGTCACCATTGGGTCTTCCAGCCCCCTGCACGATAGTCACCGCCTTCCGCTGAGTATGCTTATTGGGCCATACCGTTATGATATGCTACCTGCCACTGCTCCCGTTGAAGAGCTAGTGCAGCAATTAAATGCCATTCAGCCTGATCTGCTTCGGGGTTTTCCGTCCATCCTGGGTTTGCTTGTCATTGAACAACTTCAAGGCCATTTGCATATCAGTCCCCGCATTATCGCCGGTGGTGGGGAACCATTGACTGAAGAATTGAGGCAGAAACTCCAGACAGTATGGCAAAGTAAGGTCTTTGATATCTACGGGACACAGGAGGGACTCCGCTCTGTCGAGTGTAGCTTTAGTCAGGGTATGCATCTCTTTGAAGACCTCGGCATTGTCGAGGTGGTGAATGAGAATAATCGCTCTGTGCCAGAAGGGATCATGGGACATAAGATTCTCTTTACGAATCTGTTCAGCTTCACCCTACCTATCATCCGCTACGGAATATCTGATATGGTTATGCTGGACCCAGAGCCATGTCCCTGTAAGCGCCCACTACGACGAGTTCGTGCCATCGACGGAAGGAATGACGATGTTATTTACCTAAAGGGTCGAGCAGGAGAGCAGATTGCGGTTCATCCCGTGCATTTCTGGGACGCTTTGGAAAGCTTCGAGGGAATACGGCAGTATCAGGTCGTACATGAAGCAGATGGCATCCGCCTGCGCTTGGTGCTCGAGCAAGCTAATGAAGACCTACCTTTCGGCGTCAGGGAACAAATAGCTAAGAAGTTGGATGCCCTGGGCGTTTATTCCCCGTCTATCAGCGTCGAGATGGTGAGCTCTTTGGAATTCCGTTCTCAGTATATGGGGAAATGGAAGAATATCGTATCTAATTTAGACAGGCTAAATAGGTAGCCAGTTATCAGTGGCGACCAGTTTGCTGAGCGTAGTAACAATTTGTACCTACCGATGCTGCGTGATCCGTTTGCAGAAAAGAGTCTCGAAGGAGATACATGGAATCTCTCTTTCTAAGTGCCATTGCACGAGTTGCGCTGGCCACCACCGACAAGGTTCACTTAATATTCCTGAGAGTTAAGCCACTGGGCAGAGGCAGCATTATCAGCATTGAGCTGAGGCGTCACAAGGGCTGTTCCGTTAAGCTATTGGATGGCTGTGAGGTGAGGCCAGGTGACAATGTGATCAAACTGCATTTCAACAATGCCTGGATTGCACAGAAGTTGCAGTTAAACTCGGGAACACGGACAATAGGCTTCCCACGGGGAATCGTCCACTACGTCAAGGACGGTTTGCAGGTGCTTGCTTCGGAGGTAGCCGATGGTAAGTACGGTAACATAAGCGCGGTGTACGGCTGGACTGTGTTTCATGCCCCTGCCAGTGAGTTGGGATTCCAGGTCATCGAATTGCCGAGGAATTTAAGGACAAGGATGGCCCAATTTTATATCACCGGGTTGATGCACGTAAATCATGTCGTCTGGCTGAAGCGGCACAGAGCTGCTCGTAAATCTCTGATTGTTAAGGCAGTCTGGCTCTCCCGGGCGGGACTGTTGAGAATGTACCACTTTCACTCATGATTCTGTCTACAGGTGCTCCCAACTCATCACAATACAGTGCGAGTGTTCCGTCACACTAAATTGTGTTCATCCAGTTGTTTTTGAGAGTTGGACATATTTCTTCAGTTGCTCCAACTTCGCCTCTCTATAGTGTGAGTGTCATGCCTTGCGTACAGTTTAGCAAAGAAGAATGAGCATACGAATCCAGCTCGGGTTGCTTATCTTTCCTCGATAGTTATTCGTATTATGGTATCGCCCTGTTCAATTTTCTGCAGGACATCCATGCCCTGTATCAATTGGCCAAAAACTGAGTGTTTCCCGTCAAGCTGAGGTTGGGCATCATAGGTAATGAAGAATTGACAGCCATTGGTATCGGCACCAGAGTTAGCCATTGATAGGGCGCCGGTAACATGGATGTGCTCGGTGAATTCGTCAGCAAAGCGATAGCCGGGAGTACCTTTTCCTGTCCCTGTAGGGTCTCCCCCCTGAGCCATGAAGCCAGCTATTACACGATGGAACGTGGTGCCGTCGTAGAAGCCCTCTCGGGCAAGGAATACGAAGTTATTGACAGTCATGGGAACATCACTGGCGAATAACTGCAGCATGAGATTTCCCTTTTCTGTCTCAATAGTGGCTATGTATTGTTTGCTGGTATCAATTGTCATTGGCGGTGGTGCTGAATAAATCCTGGGGTTCGCTTCGTCATCGGCACACGACTGCGAAAGAGCTCCCGCAAGAACCACGATGCTTAAACATATTCCCAACAAACGATGGGTGATCATAAGTCCCCTCCTCCTTTTCTATTAAACATCTCTCGCCTGGCGACACTAGACTAGACTTCGTTTCTCATTGTCCCTTGATCCAACTAGCCAGGGGAGAAAAAGTACATGGAACCTCATGTTTGGATATGTATTATAACACCTAACCAGACCAAAGGAGTGAGTAGCCTTGCTCCGGCAGTCTATGCATGTCAGTAAGGTACAGGAACTAATTTAGCTCTACCATGGCATGAGGAGTTGGGCGATCTTTACTCGGTCTTGTCCATGAGGTTGGGGTGAAAGGTGGCCGAGTTCCTGCTCATTCACGGGCTAAGCATTGTAGTGGCTAATGAAAGTCTTTTGCTAAATCGCGCAGATGAGCCACATTCGCTGAGCTATTAGATCTGGATTAAATTCAGCGTTAATATCTACATTAAGGAAGCGAGCTTGATGAGTAATTGGGTTGCAGTGGCTAGGAGAAAAGAAACTGCCGGGGGAATTATGAAAGAGGTATTGGTTCAGCGACGTAGAGGCCTTCTAAACGGAGTCGAAGATAAGTACCATGTCGCAAGCAATCACTGCATTTATATTGTGGGTGAGTTGCCGGAGGGCTAGTCGGTAGTACTGTAGTCATCTGTCATCTGCACTGCCAGCCCTATGGTCTCATTGATGGACGGGCAGTTCGCTGGTTAGAGGGTACTGTCTCTATCTCTGCTGTGAGCAAGACAATCATGCGAGCTGAATCGTTTGCCGTAGATGATTTGAAGGTCGAAGCTGGCGGAACCATATTCTTCGCAGACTAGTTCACGCTCCTTCTGGCTTGTTACATATGGTCGTTATGTGCTAAGCTCTGGTGCAACACGGAAGATGAAGCGCGTTTTCTCAGGGTTTCGTCCCACAGGCAAACAGCATCTCGGTAATTATTTGGGAACTATTCAGAATTGTGTCGCCCTTCAGGATGAGTATGACTGTATATATTGTGTAGTGGATATACATGCTCTTACCACGCTTCAAAGTACAGAAACGCTTCAGAATGACGTCTGTGATATGGTTCTGGATTGGCTGGCGGCTGGCATTGATCCTCAGAAGAGCATCATCTTCGTCCAGTCTCATGTTCCCGAGGTAGCGGAGCTTCATACTCTGTTCAGCATGCTGACTCCATTAAGTTGGTTATTGCGTGTTCCCACGTTTAAGGAAAAAGTTAAGATGCAGCCAGACAATGTCAATTATGGATTGGTAGGTTACCCCGTGCTTATGACCGCCGACATCGCTCTTTATAAAGGAGAAATTGTTCCTGTAGGTGAAGATCAACTTCCCCACCTTGAGCTGGCTCGTGAAATAGTGCGGCGCTTTAACACCCTTTACGGATTTGTATTTCCTGAGCCGCAGGCGAAACTCACTTCTTTTCCTTTGGTTGTAGGCCTGGATGGGGTGCAGAAGATGAGCAAGAGCTACAACAATCATATCGAAATAGCGGCCAGTCCCGAGGAAATCATGCAGCGGGTGATGGCTGGGTTTACGGACCCAGCCCGGCGGTACCGATCCGACCCGGGACATCCTGAGGCCTGTAATATTTTTGCTCTGCACAAGTTTTTCACCCCTGCTCGGGCGGAGGAGATTGCTTCAGAATGTCGGCGTGCTGCCATTGGCTGTGTGGATTGTAAGAGACTTTTGGCTCTAAGCATCAGCTCGGCGCTTGAACCTTTTCGGGAGAAACGCGCCTTTTTCCAAGCTAAACCTAATTATGTCACTGAGGTTCTTGCTGAAGGTGCCGACCGAGCCCGAGAGGTAGCTGAGGAGACGATCAGAGAAGTCAAGGAGAAAATGAAGCTTCCTCGACGTGCTAGTTTAGGGGATATGTGTCCGTGACTTACTGCGTCAATGGTTCTTCTTGATGAATCTGCTCATTCTACTGAGAGCTTCTTCGATATTGGTTAGAGAAGTTGCATAACAGCAACGAATAAAACCCTCGCCGTGTTTTCCGAAGGCAGTGCCAGGCACTACTGCAACCTTCTCCTCTATTAGTAACTTCTCACTAAACTCTTCTGACGACATTCCCGTACTTCTTATCGAAGGGAACGCATAGAAGGCACCTTTGGGTTCAAAGCAGTGCAGGCCGATTTCATTTAATCTCTTGACTATGATTCGACGGCGTCCATCATACTCTTGAACCATCCTCTTAGTGTCTTTTTCACCATTCTTGAGTGCTTCTATAGCTGCCATTTGGGCTATCGTGGGGGCACTGAGCATGGTATACTGGTGAATCTTGGTTGCAGCTCCGATAAGTTCTTGATTGCCTGCTATATAGCCTATACGCCAGCCTGTCATAGCATAGGATTTAGAAAATCCCCCAAGTAATATGGTTTGCTCTTTCATTCCAGGCAAGCTGGAGAAACAGGTGTGGCCTACACCGTAAACTAGGCGAGCATAGATCTCATCGGATATTACCAATAAGTTATATTTTCGAGCTAGTTCGGCAATTTCAATCAACTCTTCCCTGGTGCTGACCGCCCCGGTGGGATTTGCGGGATATCCGATCAAAATGACTTTCGTCTGCTTTGTAATCTGAGCTTCTATGTCTTCAGCCCTGATAACGAAGTTATTCTCTTCATAAGTAGGAACTGAGATCGCTGTGCCGCCGGCCAAGATAATATCTGAACGGTAGGCAACATAGCATGGGTCTGGGATAATCACTTCATCTCCTGTATTGAGTACGGCTCTCAAAATAAGGTCAAGCCCTTCACTAACACCTACGGTTATGAGAATTTCAGATTCAGGATTATAAATGACCCCGTAGTTGAGCTCTAGATATTCGGCTAATCGCTGGCGCAATTCAGGCAACCCGTAGTTCGAAGTGTACATTGTGTAGCCTCTTTCCAGCGAATTCATGGCTGCATCTCGTATATGCCATGGCGTAACAAAATCAGGTTCGCCTATGCTCAGGGAAATCACGCCTTCCATGGAGGAAAGCAGATCAAAAAATTTTCTGATGCCGGATGGCGCAATAGCATTTACTCTCTGGGATAGAAAGCTAGCCGGAGACTTAACTGAACCGGAATTTATCCTTGGCATATTATAGAGTAATGGGCAATCGTTTGACTTCCTCGATAGGCGCCAGTACTTTCCCGCTGTCCTTATATCGTTTGAGAAGGAAGTGAGTGACCGTACTTTGCACCTCATTTAAGGGGGCCAGCTTTTCCGTCACAAAGCTGGAAATTTCCTGCATGTCTTTACCTTTCACCAATACAGCGAGGTCATAGGTGCCTGAAACCAGGAAAGCGGAATAAACGTGAGGAAATTGATAGATGTGCTCCGCAATAGCATCGAAACCGGCGTCTCGCTGGGGTGTTACTCTAACTTCGATTAAAGCCCATACCTCCTTTTCCCCCAACTTAGGCCAGTCTACAATCGCTCTATATTTCAGGATGGTCTTGTCTTCTTCGGCTTTCCTGATTATCCTTTCTACCTCCTCGACAGGCAAATTTACCATAGTCGAAATCTGCTCTGCGGTCGCTTTAGCGTTATCTTCCAAGATTTCAAAAATGCGTTTCATAATTCCTCCTCAATTACAACTCCCTGGCTGACCACCTGCCAATTAGCTAATTGTAGCATAACTAGAATAGTCTACCTTGTTCAGTGATAATCTTGCATAGTATCCTGCTTTGTTCTAGCTAGGCTTGTTCTCTTGCCCCTATCTTGATTTCTTCCCGCTGCCAGGCGAAACAACTCTGTTCCCGTGCATAAGTGCGGCTTCAATAGCATTTCATCTTCAATATCATAATGTGGGCCTCTTCTTGTGCCAGTCGGTAGCTTGCTCATAGGCGAAAGCAATGCGCAACAAAGTCTCCTCGCTGAAAGGTTTACCCATAATTTGCATCCCAATGGGTAAGCCATGTGCGAAACCAGCAGGAATCGATATCGCCGGAATGCCCGCTATGTTTATGGGCAGGGTACAGACGTCTGTGAGGTACATTTGCAGCGGGTCGTCCAGCTTCTCGCCGATCCTAAAAGCTGTAGCCGGAGATGTAGGGGTAACTAGAGCGTCATATTTCTGGAACGCCTGGTCAAATTCTTTTTTGATTAAGGATCTCACCTTCTGTGCTTTAAGATAGTAAGCATCGTAATAGCCGGCTGATAAAGCATAAGTTCCCAGCATTATGCGTCTTTTTACCTCTGGGCCAAAGCCGAATTGTCGTGTCTTTTCTGTCGCCTCTATTACATTGCTGGCGTTCTGTTCACGGAAGCCATATTTCACTCCATCATAGCGGGCCAGATTGGCTGATGCTTCCGACGGGGCAAGTATGTAGTAGGCAGCCAAAGCATACTTGGTATGTGGCAGTGAGACCTCCCAGTCTATTTCTGCACCCAAATCGCCTAGTTTTTCAACTGCTTTCTCCAAAGCTAATCTTACTTCATTCTGCATGCCCTCTACGAAGTATTCCCTGGGGATACCGATACGCAGCCCTCTGAGGTCGGCAATCAGTGCAAGGGTATAATCTGGCACAGGGTGTGAGACCGAAGTTGAATCTCTGGCATCGTATCCTGCAATAGCATTCATCACAAGGGCGCAGTCAGAGACGTCTTTAGTTAGCGGTCCGATTTGGTCTAGGGAGCTGGCAAAGGCAACCAGGCCGAAGCGGCTCACCCGTCCATAGGTGGGCTTAAGGCCTATCACATTGCAGAACCCTGCTGGTTGACGTATGCTTCCCCCTGTGTCTGAGCCAAGTGCATACAAAACCTCGTCAGCAGCCACAGCAGCCGCTGAGCCGCCACTGCTACCACCAGGCACACGGCTTAAATCCCAGGGATTATACGTGGGGGAAAAGGCAGAATATTCTGTGGAAGAGCCCATGGCAAACTCATCCATATTAGCCTTTCCTATGATTACGGCATCTTGTGCCTTCAGCTTCTGTATCACAGTGGCATCGTAGGGAGGAATAAAACTCTCAAGCATCTTTGAACCGCATGTGGTTCGGATCCCTTTGGTACAAATGATATCCTTGATCAGCGCGGGTATGCCTGTTAGAGGTGCAATATCACCATTGGCTATACGATTATCCGCCTCCTTTGCTTGCCTCAAAGCTATATCCTCTGTGATGGTCACACAAGCGTGAACCTTTCTTTCCATATCATAAATTCGATTCAATGCTAATGCTGTCAATTCGACAGAGGTGACCTTCCCTTGCTTGAGGAGTTGATGCGCCTCATGAATAGTCAACTGATGTAATGTACTTGGCTGCATTGTCAAAATCTTTCTTTAAAGCTGTGACGCTTAATGATTCTACGCCAGTCACCGGTAGTCTTCGTATGCATCTCTCTAAGCCTCGGGACATAGTTTATGAGCACAAATACTGGTAACCCTATGGAAAAATAAACCAAAGGCATAGAATGATAGATGAATCTGGCTGCAAAGGGAAAGGCGATGAAAGCTATGGAATAGCAGAAGGTGAAGTTATGAGTGATAGCTAGAGCGATTGCGGCAACAGCGACAAAAAACGGAATCGCTTTGGGCATCAAAAATGCGAGAATACCCACAGCGGTAGCCCCACCTTTCCCACCACGAAATTTAAGGAAAACGGGAAAGATATGGCCTAGCACCGCCGCTACAGCAGTGATTCCAGTAGTCAGATCAAATGTCGAAATTAAAGGTATACCTAGCAGATACCGTACTAGCAGTATTGCCCCCACACCCTTACAGACGTCAATCAGGAGCACTAGGATTCCTTCTATCGGCCCCACCTCATAGTAGACGTTCAGCGTTCCCATGTTCTTGCTTCCCACGGTACGAATATCGATCCCCTTTCTCAGGCGGCCAGCGATATAGGCTGCAGGGATGGAGCCAAGCAGGTAACCACAGACTACGGCGATGAGGATGTTAACCATTTGACAAGTACATCTATTCTAGTATGGCCTGTACCTTGAAGCAATTATCCTCTTCAGCAGGTGCGTTAGCAAGAATCTCACTGCGAGGATATGAGTTAGCCACTTCATCTTCACGGAAGACATTCTTGAGAGGAATAGTCTGAGTAGCTGGTGGGACATTTGTTGTGTCTACTTCCTTAAGAATCTCAAAGTTGTCTAAGATATCGGATAGTTGCAGGCTGAACTTTTCGATTTCAGCTTCGCTTAAACCCAAACGGGCTAGCCAGGCAATATGTCTTACTTGATCATGGGTCAATTTCATCTCACTCGCCATTATAGCATGCTGACTAGCGCCATAACAGTATATGTACTGGATGACGACATAGCTAACACTGGGCCAATCTTGGTAAGTCTATTCTGAATATCCTCTATAGAAGAAGGATAAGCAGGCGAGTGGTGGGGATGTTGAATATAGGTCGTCCCCGTCACTAGGCTGGCCCCGGTCCTGATTTTTCATGGTGCTGAGCAAAAGCGGGAAGGCCAGAGTAAGACAAGGGGGGAAGCAATTCTGGGAGACCTGCTTGAGATGCAAAGCCTGCCTCACGCGCTATTGGCGACTGGGTGATAATAAGGAGAGAAAAACCCTATGCTGCAGCCATAACAGGTCATAGATTACTAAGAGAGGTATTACTGAGAGATAAGCGAAAGATTGCACCCTCTACGCTGATCACTCAGCAATAGAATTGGAGAAGGAAGAAACGAAAGTCAGCTACAAAGCGAATAAGTGTTACCAGCTTCAGATGGGTTTCTCTTTGAAGTCGGGTTAGTAGTTGAGTATGACTTGATAGAAAGGAATATCCTTGTGATGAAAGTTATTCTACTGCTTCTTTTCACAATTGGACTCATTAGCGTCGGCCTGTTGACACTCATCATTAATGTGCAATATAATGTCGTCTTTGTACTATGAAAATCGCCGTTAGCGGTAAAGGAGGGACAGGCAAGACTATGCTAGTGTCCTTCCTTTCTGTTGTATTCGCCAAATCTGGCTATTCCGTTATTGCAATAGATGCCGATCCGAATGTAAATCTAGCGGATAGTTTTGGTTTTCCCGATTCCGAGAAGATAATACCAATATCCAAAATGGATGACCTTATAGAAGAAAGGACAGGGGCGAGGCCCGGTCAGATGGCGCCCTATTTCAAACTAAATCCGAAAGTTGATGACCTGCCTGATAAGTGCTCTCTCAGATATGACGGAATCAGGATAATGGTGATGGGACCAATTAAGGCGGCTGGAAGCGGCTGTTACTGTCCTGAAGGCGCTTTGCTTGAAGCCTTAGTTGCCCATTTGCTACTCAGAATTGACGAAATGGTTATTCTGGATATGGAGGCCGGGATAGAGCATCTGACGCGTGGCACTGCTAAGGGAGTGGATAAGTTAATTATAGTGGTCGAACCGACCAAGAAGAGCATTCTCACAGGCTATAGAGTTAGAGATTTAGCTCTGGAGATAGGATTAAATAGCATCGGAGTAGTGGGCAATAAGATTCGGAACGAGAAAGAGAAGGATTTCCTTATTTCGAATATGGCTGGTTTCGAATTCCTCGGATTCATTCCTTATGACGAAGGCATCGCAGAAGCGGACATTTCAGGTTTGCCTCTTATCGATTCCAGCGAAAAAGTTATGACTGAAGTCAAAAACATTGCTGCCCGGCTTATTAATGGGTGAGCTAGTAAGTAAATAAAAGGAAGGTGAACATTATGGCGTACGATGCGACTAAGATGAAGGACTGGCAGATTTCAGAAGCGGCCGAAGAGACAATGCCAACTCCTGACGAGTGGCGAGAGAAGCTAGACTTACAGAAGGATGAGATTATTCCTTTTGGAAGGCTAAGTCGGCTTGATTTCATGAAGATAATTGAGCGCCTCAAAGACAGGCCAGATGGCAAATATATTGAGGTAACTGCCATAACCCCGACACCATTGGGGGAAGGCAAAACGACGACTTTGATGGGAATCCTGGAAGGTTTAGGCAAGCGAGGTGTCAATGTGGGCGGTGCCATTCGCCAACCATCGGGTGGCCCCACCATGAATATTAAAGGAACTGCTGCGGGTGGGGGCAATGCTCTTCTGATTCCTATGACCGAATTCTCGATGGGTCTAACTGGCGACATCAACGATATCGCCAATGCCCATAACCTGGCTATGGTAGCGCTTACTGCTAGAATGCAGCATGAGCGGAACTACGATGACGATGAGTTAGCCAAGCGTACGAAGATGCGACGGCTGGGCATCGACCCCACTCGAGTGGAGATGGGCTGGGTCATGGATTTCTGCGCCCAGAGCCTGAGGAATATTATTATAGGGCTTGGTAGTCGCATGGACGGCTATGCGATGCAGTCCAGATTCGGTATCACTGTGAGCTCGGAGATCATGGCGATGCTGTCCATCGTGAGCGACCTGGCAGACTTGCGCAAGAGGATGGATGAAATTACTGTAGCTTTTGACAAGAAAGGTAACCCTGTTACTACACGTGACTTGGAGGTCGGGGGCGCCATGACTGCCTGGGTGCGTAATACTATTAATCCTACATTGATGTGTACAGTTGAACATCAGCCATGCATGGTACATGCGGGTCCGTTTGCCAATATTGCTGTGGGCCAGTCCTCTATTATAGCCGACCGCATCGGGCTAAAGATGTTCGATTATCATGTCACGGAGAGCGGCTTCGCCGCAGACATTGGTTTCGAGAAGTTCTGGAATGTGAAATGCCGCTACAGCGGCCTCAAGCCGCACGTATCGGTACTTACTGCCACTATCAGGGCGTTGAAGATGCATGGTGGTGGGCCTAAGGTGGTAGCCGGCCTGCCGCTGCCCGAGTCTTATACGAAGGAGGACCTGGGTCTCCTGGAGAAAGGTATTCCTAATATGCTGCATCACATCAACACCATCAGGACATCAGGCATCAATCCTGTAGTATGCATTAATAGCTTCCCTACAGATACTAAGGAAGAGATTGCCATGGTTCGAAAGGCAGCTGAGGCAGCTGGAGCGAGATGCGCTGTTTCCTCCCATTGGGCTGATGGCGGCGATGGTGCCCTGGAGTTGGCTGATGCGATTAAGGATGCTGCAGAAAGCAAGACTGATTTCAAATTCCTCTATCCTATGGAAATGAAACTGCGGGAACGTGTGGATAGGATTGCCAAGGTAGTCTATGGGGCTGACGGAGTGACATGGAGCCCTGAGGCTGAAGCCAAGGCCAAGTCATTCGAGGCTGATTCCAAATATGATGAGTACGCCACCATGATGGTGAAAACACACCTGAGTCTGACACATGATCCGACCATAAAGGGCACCCCAAAGGGATGGTTACTGCCGATTCGTGACGTGCTGATTTATTCCGGAGCGAAGTTCCTCTGTCCATGTGCTGGTAGCATAAGCCTGATGCCGGGAACCAGCTCTGATCCAGCCTTTCGAAGGGTGGATGTCGATACGAAAACGGGCAAGGTTAGCGGGCTTTTCTAAAAGGCAATAGACATGGCTGGGCCTCACCTAGGAATGTATTACCTGGGCGTTACAGCGAACCCTCCCTTTAAGGAAGATGCTGACGGTGAGGATATTGGAAGAAACAGAGATTGTCTCTCTAACTATTGATGGAAAGCAAGTAAGGGCTGCTAAGGATGAGAAGATATTATGGGCAGCTTTAGATAATGGTATCTATATTCCCAACCTCTGTGGCATTCGCGACAGGAATCAGCCTTCTGCTTCCTGTCGCCTGTGCTTTGTGGAGCTAGAAGGGAAGCGTGCTCCGGTTACAGCCTGCACCACTACCGTAGCCGATGGCATGGTAGTCAATACCAAGGGGGAGAGAGCTTCAAGGCTAGCTCGGGGCTCTTTCGAGTTATTGTTGTCCAACTTGCCTTTGGACTGTGCTCATTGCCCCAAAAGTGGTTCCTGCGAGATTCAGAAGATTGCCAAGCACTTACGCGTGAGGCTGAACTCAAAGCGGTTCAGAAAGACGCCGCGCGACTTACCGATAGACTCCAGCAGCCCTGTATTCATCTATGACCCTAATAAATGCGTGCTGTGTGGCAGGTGCGTTTGGGTATGTGAGGAAAAACTGGGGATAGGAGCAATTGGTTTCGCTCATCGCGGCTTCGAGCGCATGGTTACGACATTTGGAGGTGAGCCAATCGGCCAGTCCAGTTGTAAAGGTTGTGGCGATTGCGTAAATGTGTGTCCCTCTGGTGCCTTGCTATTCAAGGAGAAGAATTGACAGGCAGTCTGTTTTTCCTGTAGACTATTGGACTTTGATTTAAGGGAGTGAAAGATGGTTGTAATAGGAGAGAACATACACATCATTGCCAAGGCGGTAAATGATGCAGTAAAAGCCCGAAACCCGAGGCCGATTCAGGATTTAGCTGTGGCTCAGGCTGAACATGGAGCTGATTACATAGACTTGAATCTGGGCTACTGCAGGAAGGATCCGTCCATCATGGCATGGGCAGTTAATATAGTTCAAGAAGTTGTTGATCTGCCCTTGTCCATAGATACTATGAACCCAGTAGCTATGGAGGAGGGTCTTAAGGCTTGCCAGAGGAGGCCTTTACTTAATTCTGCCTCAGGGAAGAGCGATTCAAAGGAAGAAATGCTTCCACTGGCTAAGAAATACGATTGCGATGTGGTCATTTCCTGCATTAACGATAAAGGCATGCCGGCTGAGGGTTATTCAAAGCTAGATAGTATTATGGATACCGTAGCCTATGCCAATGAACTGGGAATCCCAAACGAGAGGATATGGGCTGATCCCATAGTCCTTCCTGCAAGCACGGCTGGAGAGGGACAAAAGAATGCCATAGCAACTTATGAGTTTATAGAGATGCTGCCCCAGGCTTTACCAGAGACCCATTCACTGGTGGGCCTTTCCAATATATCTAATGGAGCACCTGAGGTAAATAGGCCGTATCTCAACCGTGTTTACCTTGTTATGATGGGCAGGAAGGGATTGGGCGCTTCGATCCACGATGCTCTCGACGAAAACATAATGAAGCTTGCAAAAGGTGAGGATCAGGCTCTAATTGACCTTATCTACAGGACGATGGATGGAGATGAGGGAGATTTGATGGCGCTCACCGAGGAAGAAATAAACTACATCAAGACGGTAAAGGTCCTTACGGGTGAGGTCCTTTATTCGGATGCTTGGCTTGAGTAGGAGGTAAAGTAAAGATGGAATATAGACCGCCTGTCGAATCTAATACCGGGGTAGTCAATGAGGTAACCCTGGGCAAGCCAGGGGGGAAAACAATAAGAGTTGGAGGGGAAAATATCATGCCCTTCCATTTTTTTGATGAAGGTTCGTGGCCAAACCCTCCGGTGTTTGCACTACAGATATTAGATAGGGAGCCGCCTCAGGATTTGCCTGGCTTTCTTTATGAGCCCTTCAAGGATGTGGTTCAGGACCCAGCCCAGTGGGCTAAGAAGGTGGAGGGATTAGACTATGTAGATGCGATCGAACTTTATCTTATGTCTACTGACCCCGCCGACCTTGATACAGGTCCTGAAAGAGCAGCTGAAGTGTCAAGAAAGGTGGCAGAGGCAACAAGCCTGCCTTTGATTATTTACGGCTGCGGCGATCCTGATAAGGACGCCAAGACTCTTCCCGCAGTCTGTGAAGCAGTTCATGGCATGCATTACTTGATAGGTCCGGTGCAGAAGGAGAACTATGAACCTTTGGGGAAGGCAATTCTAGACCATGATTTGTATCTCAGTGCTCAAACCCCAATGGATATTAATTTGCTAAAGGAATTGAATGTTAAGCTGGGACATTTTACTCCCCTGGAAAGGATAATCATTGACCCGATATCACCGGCTTTAGGGTATGGAATAGAATACACTTATAGTCTGATGGAGCGTGTCAAGCAGCTTGGCGAGATTACTAAGGATAAGACGACCATGATGCCTATGATTGCTGATTTTGCTACCGAGGTTTGGAGGACTAAGCAGGCCAGGGAAAGTGAACAGCAGGGTTTGGTCTGGGAGGCTATGACCTCGTTTATGCTTCTTCAAGCCGGGGCGAATATTGTCACACATCGATATTACAAGTCGATAAAGTTGGTAAAAGAAATGTATGAAAGCGAGGTGCAACAATGGCAGAAGTAGTTAAGGAACTCACCAGAAAGGAAGAAGAAGTCCGCCATCTGATCAGGGCGGAAATTCCCTGGGAGCCTGTCGGTCCCACTCCGATGCCCGAGATTCCTACTCTGAGATCTTGGGATATGAGGTTGCTTAAGACGTATAGCCCGTGGTACGCCCCATTCTGTGACCTCTGTTGCTTTTGCACCTATGGTAAATGTGACCTCTCTCAGGGAAGGAGAGGAGCCTGCGGGCTGGATATAGCCACTCAACAGGCAAGATTTATTCTTATCGCCTGTCTCATGGGATGCTCAGCTCATGCTGGCCATGCTGGCCATATTGTCGAGTATTTGATTGATAAGTATGGGCCTGATAAGAAAATTGATCTGGGTACATATATCGAGCTTACAGCACCAAATATTATGACGGTGACTGGCTTGAAACCCGAGACCCTGGGTGATCTTAAGACTGTCATAGAGTATGTATACAAGGAAGTCACCCACCTTCTGGATTCTACACATTTTGGGCAGGAAGGAAGTTACCTGGATTATGAGTCTAAAGCGTTGCACGCTAGTATGCTGGACCACGTTGGTATGGAGGTTGCCGACATCGCTCAGATTGTGGGGTTCAATTTCCCCACTTCTGTAGCTGATACGCCTCTGGTAGATATGGGATGGGCCTCAGTTGATGAGTCTAAACCGGTGATATTGCTTGTCGGGCATAATCCAGCGACTTCAACTACTATTGTGGATTACTTGAGGGAGAATGACTTTTATGACAAGGTCGAGATAGCCGGCATCTGCTGCACGGCACTTGAAACCACAAGATATTCTGACAGGGCAAAGGTCATAGGTCCTTTGTCCAGGCAGCTTTTCTACGTCAGGACAGGAATTGCCGATGTTATCGTAACTGACGAACAGTGTATCAGAACTGATATGCCTATACAGGCAGATGCTGTCGGATCAAGGGTTATTGCCACTCTGGATAAAGCCATGTATGGCCTTGAGGATGCTACCGAATGGGATACAGAAGAAATCGTGAAACAGATGGTGGAGGATAAGAAACATTTCGCTATCTTAGATACTAGGAAGGCGGCGGAGGTGGCGACGAAGGTAGCTATGGCAATTGCTCCCCAGAGGACAAAGAAGTGGCTAACTAAAGATGAAGCAATAGAGCTTTCAAAGAAATGTACCAATTGTGGAGTGTGCGAGTGGGTATGCCCCAACCTTATTAAGATAGGCGATGGTATAACTGAACTTGCGAAAGGCAATGTTGAATTGCTGGCAAAGCAGTTCAATGAATGTATTGGTTGTGGTAAATGTGACCAAGAATGCCCCTTGAAAGTTCCCATCTTTAAGATAATGCAGGCAGCAGCCAGCATGGAGACGTGGAAGATAAGAGCTGGGCGTGGCGCAGTAATGGACACCGAAATAAGAAAGGTGGGAGCACCTATAACTCTTGGCACAATCCCTGGCGTTCTGGCCTTCGTTGGCTGTAGCAACTATCCTGATATCGATGATGTTGCCGATATGGTGTATGAATTTGCCAAGAGGAAATATATTGTGACTCTAACTGGATGCGCGGCTATGGTCGCCGGAATGAAGAAATTTGAGGACGGCAAGACTGTATACGAGCTATTTCCTCCCGATTTTGATGCTGGAGGGGTAGTCAACATTGGCTCCTGTGTATCTAATGCTCATATTAGTGGGGCTGCAATAAAGATAGCCAATATCTTTGCTGCGTTACCGTTGCGCGCTAATTACGAGGTGATGGCGGATTATGTCCTTAACCGAGTAGGTGCCTGTGGCGTAGCCTGGGGAGCTATGTCTCAGAAGGCGGCTTCCATCGGCACAGGTTTTAACAGGTTGGGTATCCCGGTGCTACTGGGACCGCACTCCTCCAAGTATAGAAGACTGTTCCTTTCCAGAAAGGAAGAAGACGACTGGAGCGTCATGGACGCCAGGAAAAGGGAAATTGTTGACAGCGGGGAGCCCTCTCCCGAACACCTGGCTTATGTGGCAGAGACGAAAGAGAAGGCAATGGTGATGATACCCAAGCTATGTATAAGAAAGAACGATACCCCGCAAGGCAGGTCGATAAAGCTCAATCACTATATCTCTTTATACAAGAAATATATGGGCCCTGGGCTTCCTGAAGATATCCACCTGTTTATCAGGAGGGATGCTGATATTCCTCTGGTTTATAAGAAAGAAGTAAGAGAATACCTGAAGCAAATTGACTGGCAGCCTAAGGATCCTGTGGGACTTCCAACGTTAATCGGGACTTATCCCACTAAGGTTCCTTTAGATGCTGTTATACATTAATCTTGCTGCTTTGGAGCAAAAGGGAGAGGGAAAGAGGTAGCAAAAATTGAATACGATTTTATTTGGTTTTCAGGCTTAAGTCTGAAAAAGGAGGATAAAGATGGCGATGATACCGACTCATAGGGTAAACGTCCTGACAGGGATAAAGTCAGCGAGGATCGTAGAGGATGCCTCTCAGTACGCTGGCTACATCCGAACGGCAAGAAGGCCTCTTCTTGTGATTGGGCCCATGCTCGAAAAATGGTCGCTTGATGGAAAGTTCGCAATCGAATATGCGCTTGAGATAGCTAAGTCGGGCAATATTCCTGTATGTGCTACGGCGACTACCAGAAAGAAGGTCATGGAACTGGGTGTGGAGCCTGATAGCGCGCTTGACGCCGTGGAAGTAGTGAACCACCTCAAAGACCCTGGATGGCAAGGGGTCAAGAAACAGGGAAATCACGATTTGGTTATCTTCTTTGGCATCAGGAGCGACATGGAAGAGCAGATGCTTTCTGTGCTGAAACATTTCGCTTATAAACATTTAAAGACCATGACTCTGGACAAGTATTATTTCCCCCATGCCAATTATTCCCTTCCCAATATGCCCAAAACTGAAAAGTGGCAGGCATTCTTAGAGGATTTGATAGCTAATTTGCAGGCAAAGTCTAAAAAATAAGGAGGCATAAATATATGGAATGGCATTCAGATGTTGGACCACAATATGAGGGTGAGGTTATCAGGAAGGCGGATATGTGGATTGAGTTTGGCGGTCCTAAGGTGCCCGCAGGGAGCAAACTGGAGTTTTGTCGCTTACGGAAGCCGGAGCAAATTGAGCACGAAAAGGTTGAGCTTATAGGTCCCGATATAGATACAATGGAGGAAGGGGGAAGCTACCCTCTCGGTATCTTAGTTGAAATCTATGGAGAGCAACTTGATGAGGATGCAGTACCAATCCTTGAGCGAAGAATTCACATGTTCTCAAGCTATATCGAGGGCTGGTACCATATGAATCAGAGAGGGGATATATGGATAAGGTTGAACAAGGACTGTGGGAAGAGGGGATGGAAGTCATTAAAGGAGTATGGCGAAATACTCAATTTCCTCTACACCTCTGAGATGGATATAATACAGAAGATTCAAGTTACGCTTATTACTGATCCGGAAGCAATACAGAAGCTGTATCCTGAGGCTAAAGCAGCCTACGAAGCTAGAGATGCCAGGGCGTTAACCCTGAATGATGAAGATGTGGATACGTTTTATGGCTGTGTGCTTTGCCAGAGCTTCGCACCCACGCATATTTCCATCATAACCCCTAATAGAATCGCCAATTGTGGGGCCATAAATTGGTTCGACGGCAGGGCAGCAGCTAAGATCGATCCCGAGGGACCGATATTTGCCGTGCCCAAGGGTAAACTGATTGACCCCATAAGGGGTGAATATGAGGGGGCAAATAAGACAGAGTATGAGAGGTCTTTAGGGACTTATGATAGGGTTTATCTCTATAGCGCCTTCGAGCATCCTCATACTTCCTGTGGCTGCTTTGAAGCTATTGTCTTCTATATTCCTGAAGTTGACGGCTTTGGGATAGTGGATAGAGAATTCAAAGGTCCAACTGTAACCGGAGAGACTTTTTCGCACATGGCCGGTGACACATCGGGCGGAAGGCAGGTGGAGGGTAGATTGGGCACTGGCCTGGAGCAAATGCGATCTCCAAAATTTATCCAGGCAGACGGAGGAAGAAGGAGGGTGGTCTGGATGCCTAAGGTAATAAAGGAAAGATACAGGGAACCATTTGAAAAAGACGGGGTATACGATAAGATACCCACAGAAGAAGATGTTAAGAACACAGATGAACTACTGGCTTATCTGGAGGAGCATCAGCATCCGTGGATAAAGGGCGAAGTTGAGCTTCCGGAGTTGCCTTAGTCTTGTTTTTTGGAAATAAAGTTTAAGTAGTAAGGAAGGTTTGTTATGCCAGTTTCAGGAACCGCGTTGATAAAGATGCTTCCTAACAGGAAGGGGTGTAAGGATTGTGGTTTTCCTACCTGCTTTGCATTTGCTATGAAGTTAGCTTCTGGAGGGACTACTGTAGATAAATGTCCTTATCTTGACGAAGATACCAAAGCTAAAATAAATGACCTTCTAGCACCTCCGCAAAAGCTTGTAACCGTAGGCTCAGGAGATAATAAGTACGAAATTGGGAACGAAGAGGTAGTCTATCGCCATGACAAGACTTTCGTGCATGAGCCTGCCATTGCTTTGCTTGTGTCGGATAAGGAGAATGACGAGGAAATAGAGAGAAAGATAAAGAAGATACAGGAAGTGCACTATCCTTGGGTGGGCTTGACTCTGCATGCAGACCTTCTAGCTCCTCACTTTGAATCGGGGGACAAAACGAAATTTTTGGCTTTGGTAAAGAGACTCTGCGATTCTACAAATGCAGGTATGGTTCTTATCTCGGAAGACACGGACGTTCTATTTGCGGCCAGGGATATCTGCGGCGATAGAAATCCTTTGATTTATCCCATAACAAAGGAGAATATAGATATTGCGATACCGAAACTCAAGGAGAAACCCACCGCAATAGGGATTCGTGCAGAGGGCGTAGAACAACTCATACCTTTGACTACTAAGCTGAAGGATGCTGGGCTTGACCATCTTGTTATGGACCCTGGCTCCAAGGGTATAATTGAGGCACTTAGGGATCAAACGTTTATTAGGAGGGCAGCTTTAAAAACCGGCTTCAAAGCTCTCGGTTATCCAACCATAGCTTTCCCGTGTTTCATAAACAAAGATGGGCTAAAGGAAATGCTGGCTGCCTCTATGTTTGTAGATAAGTATGCCGGTATCATCGTCCTTTCCGATCTCAATCCTAATTACATGTTGCCCTTGCTGGTGCAACGGCTCAATATTTATACCGACCCACGCTTCCCCATGTCTGTGGAGCAGAAATATTATGAGATAGGACAGCCTACTGAGGAGTCCCCTGTTCTCATGACTTCGAATTGGTCTTTGACGTATTTCGTCGTGGCATCAGCCATTGAGGCTACTAAAGTGCCTTGTTTCCTTCTGGTGCAAGATGCGGAGGGGCTTGGTGTTCTCACTGGTTGGGCTGCGGGTAAGATAAGCGGAGATACTGTGGGCAAGCTTGTTAGGACCTGTGGTATTGAAGAGAGAGTGAAGCACAGGCAGCTGGTGATTCCAGGAAGAATAGCTCGAATTTCGGGTGAGACTATGGACGCTCTGGATTGGAAATGGGAAGTGACAGTTGGGCCCAGGGAATCAACCGCAATAGGAGCTTTCCTCCCTAAATATGCCAAAGAACTTAAGGAAAAGATAGCTGCCGGCAAGGGAATTCCAGCAGAAGTGGAAAATGAGTGACCAGCAATCTATTGGAGAGCAAATAGATGATATCTTAACACCAAATAAAAGGGAGAGGAAGAATCTCATTTCCCTGCTGCAGCAAGTCCAGGACAGACTGGGTTATCTTCCCCGCGAAGCAATGCTAGAGGTAAGCAAGTTCCTCGGCGTAGCAGAAGTTCAAGTATTTTCAGTAGCCACTTTTTATAACCAATTCAGAATGAAACCTGTAGGCAGGTATCCTGTCGAGGTCTGCATGGGTACTGCCTGCCATTTGAAAGGCGGGCAATTCATTCTAGAGGAATTTGAGAGGCAGCTGGGAATCAAGGTGGAGGAGACCACAACGGATGGCAATTTCAGCCTGCATAGGGTTGCCTGTATGGGTTGTTGTATGCTGGCTCCTGTGGTGAAGATGGGTGATAGGGCCCCGGTGATAAGAATTGGCAATAAACTCTATCCCAAGATGACACCTTTTAAGGTGGAAGAGGTTTTAATACCTTATAGAGCGGAAATTCGGCAAAAGCCAGGAGAAGAGCAAGTCGGAGCCGGGAAGCAAGAGAAACGTTGACTTTAGCTGAGATCAAGGAAAAAGCCAGGGTGGAATGGGACGATTTACGGAGGGGTACTTATGTTACTATTGGCACAGCCACTTGTGGTCAGGCAGCAGGTGCCCTGGATACTGTCGCAGCTTTTGAGCAAGAGCTAAAGAAGCGTAATGCGGAGGCTAAGGTGGTTGAAGTTGGTTGCCTGGGATTATGTTATGCTGAGCCTCTAGTTACCATATTTAAGCCTGAATCTTTCGCTGTCGTGTATTGTAACGTCACGCCGCAGCTTGTCCCTCGGCTTATTGATGGTTACGTCCTAGGTGATGACCCCTGCCTTGAGCTTGCTTTAGGAACGCTTGATGGCGGAGAAGAAGGGGAAGCCCCTTATATCCCGGAATTGGCTAGATTTGAGAAGGAGTTGCGCATTGTAATGCGTCACTGTGGCTACATTGACCCGAAAAATATAAACCATTATATAGCTAATGGTGGTTATAGTGTCCTGGACAAGGCTCTTCATATGGAGCCTGAGGAGATAATTGGAGAAATTAAGCAGTCGGGTCTTCGGGGGCGGGGGGGGGCCGGGTTTCCTACGGGGCTGAAATGGGAGATAACTCGCGGTCAGTTGGCCGCACCTAAATATGTGGTATGCAATGGAGACGAAGGTGATCCCGGTGCTTTTATGGATCGCATTGTTTTGGAATCTGACCCGCATCAAGTTCTCGAGGGAATGATAATCGCGGGCTATGCCATAGGTGCTAAGGAGGGTTATATATATATTCGTGCTGAATATCCTCTGGCTATTGAGCGGGTGCAAATTGCCTTGAATCAAGCTAGGGAATTAGGTTTGCTTGGTAAACATATTCTGGGCACTGATTTTAGCTTCGATATTAATATAGCAGCAGGCGCCGGAGCTTTCGTTTCTGGTGAGGAAACAGGTCTGATGGCAGCTATCGAAGGAAGGGAAAGCACCCCAAGGCCAAGGCCGCCTTACCCGGCCGAATCTGGATTGTGGGGCAAACCTACTGTTCTCAACAATGTAAAGAGTTTTTCGAATGCCACAGTGATAATGGATAAGGGAGCGAGCTGGTTTTCGTCTATTGGCACTGAACGAAGCACAGGGACGGCGTTATTTAGCCTAGCAGGTAAGATCAAGCGGCCAGGGCTTTGCGAAGTGCCTATGGGAACAACAATACATGATATTGTTTTCGATATTGGAGGCGGGATCCTCGATGATAGAGAATTCAAGGCGGTGCAAATTGGGGGGCCGTCTGGAGGAATGATACCGGCAAGCCTGCAAGATACGCCAGTAGATTTCGATTCGTTGAAGTCAGTTGGCTCGATGATGGGCTCAGGCGGATTCATTGTCATGAGCGAGGATGACTGCGTTGTTGATGCCGCTCGTTTCTTCCTTGATTTCACGACAAAGGAATCCTGTGGGCAATGTACGCCATGTCGCCTCGGGACTTTGCAAATGCTTAGAACGCTTGAGGACATCACTGCCGGTAAGGGCAAAATTGAGGATATTGATTTTCTTCTTGAGCTAGCCGAGGATGTCAGAGACAGCGCCCTTTGCGCCCTGGGACAGACGGCTCCTAATCCCGTCCTTACCACAATTCGCTATTTCAGGGACGAATATGAAGAGCATATTCTACAAAAGAAATGCCGGGCAAAAGTCTGTACTAACCTTACTGCATACTATATTCTGCCTGACAAATGCGAGAGGTCTTGTGAGCATTGTGTGCTTACATGCCCAACTGAGGCGATTAAAGGAGGTACAGGAGAAGTTAAGCACATTGAGCAGGATAAGTGTGTTAACTGTGGCACTTGCCTGGACGTGTGCCCTCCTGAATATGACGCTGTAGTAAAATTGTCGCCTATTACCGAACTTCCGCCAGAAGATAAAGAAGCTAAGGAACGAGGCATAGCAGAACAGGTGGTATAATGGCTAGGAAAATCGTTTCTACTGGAAGAGGAGGATCAGGGAAATCAACTTTTGTCGCCTTGATTAGCAAGTACTTGAAACCACCAACGTTGCTTATTGACCTCGACCCTGACCTTAGCCTTGCTGATATGCTCGGCATGGATTTTCGTAAGGAAGGGAAAAGGACGGTTTGCGAGGCACTTTATGATGTTGTTGAAAAAAGAAAAAGCAATGTAAGCCCAACAATCACAACGCACGAGATGATGGAAGGCATGCTATGGAGCGATTGCTTGTACGAAGGGGAAAAAACGGACATCATTAGCCTTGGAACAAAGTTAACTGAAGGCTGTCTTTGCGCTCCGGACGAGATACTCAGGAGAGCAATTCCCAAGCTCGCTAAGAATTACGCCAACCTTGTAATAGACTCTCCAGCTGGAGTGGAACATCTGAATCGGAATGTAGTGTCGGACGTAAATGACCTTTTCGTTATATGCGACCCCTCTGATAAATCTCTGAAGCACATACCGAGGATAAAAGAGATTATAAAGCAGGTGGGGATTAAGTATGGCCATCTGTATCTTGTGGCGAACTATGAGTGTAATGGAGAGGCAGAAAATTATCTGCAGCAGGTAGGTGAAGTCTATTTGGGCAAGGTAGAGTATGATGCCGAACTGGCACAGTATAATCTGGAAGGCAAGTCGCTTCTGGATTTGCCGGAGGATTCAGTCGCTTCTTTGTCAGTAAAAAGAATTTTAATTAAAGCCGGTTATGAGATTAGGTAGAGCGTACAGGAGTCAGGATCAATACAGGTAAGGTAGCCAAGAGTAACGTTAATGTCAAATAACAGTATGATTCACCAGCAGGAGGTATGATAAGGTCTTATGCCTATGCTACTGAATGCTGTGATGCTTCCCGGGACAAAGAGAAGCTATGAGCTTGGTCATAACGGCGAATCGCAGGTCTCTATGAGCAAGGTAATTCATATGCTCAGGCGTAAGCCTATGGAGATAGCCATGGGACTAAGCTGGATCAGGTCAGGGGAATGAGAGAGAAGCGACTATATTGGTGCCCTTTTTGCGAGCGTAACGTTTCCTTATGGAGGACAAAAGATAATAAACTAATTTGTCCACGGTGTGGTAGAGAGGTGGTTTACATAACAAACGACGGTCGTATCGGGGCTATCAGAGGGAAGGAGGGGATTGCAAATAAATAGTAAGATGACTAGAGTAATTGTCTCTACCGGAAGGGGTGGAGTAGGCAAATCGACTTTCGCGGCTTTGGCTGGCAAGTACCTGGATCCTCCAAAGCTTTTGATAGATCTCGACCCCGACGAGAGCCTAGCTGATATGCTCGGGATAGAGCCGAAAGTGAGAGAGAAGACTATTTCGGGTGTACTATACGACGTTATAGAAGGAAATAGGGGCGCAGGGCGCACAGGCTACGGTCTCTTATCTGAAGTGATGCAATCTGTGGTATACAAAGGGGAAGGCTTTGATTTCATTGGTCTGGGCACAAAGTTCACCGTGGGCTGTTATTGTGCCCCGGATGCAGTGCTGAAGGACTTGATCCCTAGTATAGCCAAGAATTACAGGGAGGTGGTAATAGACTCACCTGCCGGGCTTGAGCACTTTAATAGGAAAGTGGTGGTGGATATAGATGATCTATTCATAATTCTGGATCCATCGGACAAATCGATAAAGCATATAGAAAGAGTCAAGGATATTGTTAGAGAAGTGAAAGTCAGCTATAATCATCTCTACCTCATAGGGAACTACAGGTTCACCGAGGAGACTGAAGAATATTTGAAGGACACTCGTGAAGTGTATTTAGGCAAAATAGACTACGATGCGGATGTAAAGCGATATAATTTAGAAGGGAGGTCTCTTATAGAATTGCCTGATGATTCTCCTGCCGCCCTTTGCGTAAGGAGGATTCTGGAGAAGGCAGGCTATACAATTACGTACGAAGATTTGAGATCAACCCGGATAATAGAGTAGCCAGTGATTTATTCTTATAAAAAGCCAGGAGGTATGGTCAATGAATGCACAAGTGCGAAAACCTTTTGAAGATGTCTTGGGATATCTTGAGGGGAAGAAGAAGATAGTGGTTATGGGATGTGGAGGATGCGCTACAATCTTCCATACTGGTGGTATACGAGATGTTGATGAGATGGCAGAGAAGCTTACGGAGGCGGGGAAGGAGGTAATAGGTAAAATCGGGCTACCTTTTGGGGTATTTACGTGCTATCTTCCCATGTCTTCTATGTTCCTGAATGAACACAGAAAGGAAATAGAGGAGTGCGATGCGATACTAATGCAGGCTTGTGGCGACGGGGCGCAGGCGGTGCGGGGCTATTTGGAGGATGAGTGGGGTATCGTCAAGCCGATATACCCATCTAACGATGCCCTTGGGTTTTCCAGTGGAGGTCCCAGTGATTTCAAGGAGGAATGTGGGGCATGTGGGGAGTGTGAGCTTGGGAAGACTTTTGGTATTTGTCCTTTCATACAGTGCCCTAAGGGGTTGCTTAATGGTCCCTGCGGTGGAACGACTGAAGAGGGTAAGTGCGAGGTGGATCCTACGCGAGACTGCGCTTGGGCTATGATTTATAAGAGGGCAGTAGAGCTTGGTGAGCTTGATCAGCTTCTGGACATAATTGAGCCGCATCATTGGAGTAAAAAAGTCCACCCAAGATCATTAACGGTTGAACCTATTGACCTTATGGAGGAACTGAAGGGAACGAAGAGAGTCATAGAGGCACTAGGGCTATGATTTGAGGCCCTGTTGTGACTCCGGCCATAAGGCGGTGAGGGGAGTAGCAAGCAGAAGGAAAGCATGAGCAGATTCAGCGAAGCGTTACAATCGCACAAGTTTGTGGTAACAGGTGAAATCGGCCCACCCAAGGGAGTTGATATTGGCGAGATGCTAGAAGCAGCCAAGCTATACAAAGGAAGAGTTGTGGCAGTAAACGTTACTGACCAGCAAAGTGCTGTTATGAGGTTAGGTTCACTGGCAGTTTCACATCTTCTTAAACAAATGGAGCTGGAGCCTATTTTCCAGATAACTTGCCGTGACCGTAATCGTATTGCAATACAATCAGATTTGCTCAGTGCCCATGTCTTGGGAATTGAGAATGTGCTTTGTCTGACCGGCGACTATGTCACTTTAGGTGATCATCCTCAGGCTAAGCCTGTTTTTGATCTTGATTCAGTGTCATTGCTTCAAACTGCCGTCCAATTGCAGCAGGGTAAGGATTTAGCCGGTAAGGAACTTCAGGGTTCCCCTAAATTCTTCCTGGGTGCTATAGTAACTCCGGGGGCTAATCCTCTAGAGCCACAGATTATCAAAATGGAGAAGAAGGTCAAGGCCGGCGCTCAGTTTTTGCAGACTCAGGCTGTCTATGAGCCGAAGAAGTTCGAGGAATTCATACAACAGGTGAAACATATCGGTGTACCGGTGCTGGCGGGGATCATCCTTTTGAAGTCGGCCGGTATGGCTCGCTTCATGAATAGAAATGTTGCTGGGGTGCATGTCCCCGATAATCTTATCGAGGAGATGGAAAAGGCAGAGAATAAGGCAGATAAGAGCATTGAGATTGCCGCTCGGTTGATTAGTGAGCTCAGAGGGCTTTGCCAGGGGGTGCACATTATGCCCATCGGCTGGGAGAAAAGGGTTCCTGCAGTCTTAGATGCTGCTAAATTGTAGATGCTATGATGGTATAATAATAGGAATAATGTGATGAGCGATAAACAAGTTATTAATCCTGATTCGTTAGATAGAGAAGCGCTATTGCAGGTCCTGAGAAAGTCCAGCCTATTTCAAGGGGCGGAGGAAGAGGAATTATCGAGGATAGCCGGTTTTTCTCATGAAGAAAGGTTCGAGCCAGGAGAAGTCATAGTTGCTGAAGGTGAAGTTGCCGAGAAAGTGTATATTGTGGAGGAGGGAGAGGTAGGGCTTGAGGCTAGTCTATCTGCGCGGCCTGGCTCAGAGAGACGGGGTACCATAGGACTTGTTGTTCAAGGAGAAGCTTTTGGTTGGTCAGCCATCTTAGAAGGCCGACTGACAATGACTGCTCGAGCTATCTCAGCTGTTAGGGCCATTGTCATTGATAGCCATGCCTTGAACGCTCTCCTTGTTACGGACACGAGGCTCTGCTCCACTGTGATGAGGGGAATAGTAGAGATTGTTTCTCTTCGGCTTACGAACACCATAACCATGCTGGCACATATTCTGTCGGTTGCATCTCACGATCTTAAGTCACCTCTGGCTGCTGTGCAGAGCTATCTTCAGGTAATTCTTGGTGGTTTTGTTGGTGAGCTAAATGAGAAGCAAAGGGAGATGCTCTCTCGGAGCTGCACGAGAATTGCGGAATTCCTTGAGATGATTGATAACATCTTGGATGTTTCTCGCTTTGAATCTGGGCAGATGGAAATGGCCGAGCTGTCTCTGAATGATATAGTGCGTGATAGCACCGAGATACTTCGTCCTCTGGCTGATGAGAAGCAGTTGAGTCTTAATCTGGACCTACCTGATGAAACGCAGAAAGCTAAAGGCTCAGCGACACGACTCAAGCAAGTAGTCTCTAACTTGGTAGGAAATGCCATCAAGTTCACTCCCAGCGGAGGCAAAATTTCTGTTAAGTTAACGGAAGATGATGCCTACCACAGGGTAGAAGTGGCTGATACGGGCGTGGGCGTTTCTCCTGAGGACCTACCCAGGATATTTGATGATTTTTATCGTGGGGTAGCTGGAGACACCGAAGCTAAAGGGAGTGGTTTGGGTCTTTCGATTAGCAAGAAGATTATCGAGGCTCACGGTGGCAGAATTTGGGTTGAGAGCCCTTGTTCTGAGACGGGTAAGGGTAGCAAATTCATTTTTGTCCTGCGCAAGGGCTAAGATTAATAAGCGAAAGGAATTTATGGTGATGAAAGCAGGAACTAATCTGGAAAGAGTCTTAGAAAGCGGCGCTTTCGCGGTCACTGCTGAAGCGGCTCCAGCTAAGGGAGCTATCAGCAGCGTTATTGAGAGGAAGGGGGAGATGCTTAAGCTCTATTGTGACGCCGTGAATGTCACCGACAACCAATCAGCGGTGGTTAGAATGTCGAGCTGGAGCAGTTGTGTTCTGCTAAAAAGCTTTGGCATCGACCCGGTAATGCAAATTGTTGTGCGGGATAGGAACCGGCTAGCCATCCAAAGCGACGTTTTGGGTGCTGTATCTTTGGGCATCCAGAATATCTTATGCTTATCGGGAGACCATCAATCTCTTGGCAACCATCCCGACGCCAAAGGAGTCTATGATATCGATTCTATCCAGTTGATTCAAATGTTGAAGGCTATGCGGGATGAAAAGAAGTTTCAGAATGGTGAAGAAATATCAGGGGATGTGCCTGTCTTCATCGGTGCTGCATGTAATCCCTTCGCTGCGCCGTTTGAGTATAGAGTCCTGCGGTTAGTTAAGAAGGTGAAGGCTGGAGCTGATTTTATTCAGAGTCAGGCTATTTTTGATGTGTCAAAGTTTGCTAAATGGATGGAGATGGTTAGAGATCGGGGCTTGGATAAGCAGGTACATATCCTCGCCGGGCTTGTTCCTGTAAAATCACTGGGTATGGCCCGATACATGAGGGACTATGTCTCCGGCATTTATGTGCCGGACGAAGTTATCAGTCGTTTGGAAGACGCCAAAAACGCTAAAGAGGAAGGAATCAAGATATGTCTCGAGACAATTGAGCAGCTGAAAGAGATCGAAGGGGTCCACGGGATACATATTATGGCTGTTGCCTGGGAAGAGGTTGTTCCTCGCATTGTAGAGGAAGCTAAGCTCCTTCCCAGACCGGTGGTATAAGTCTTGGAAAAAAGGAGGCATAATGGCGGACCAGCAGAAGATATTGATTGTCGATGATGACCCGGATATTCTAGTAGCAATTGGGGCTGTCTTGGAGGCACGAAACTACCAGGTAGTCACTGCGAATGACGGAGAAGAAGGTCTGAGTAAACTCAAGGAGGAAAGGCCTGACTTGATGATTTTGGATCTCCTGATGCCTCGAAAGGATGGCTTTGCGGTTTGCAAGGAATTGCGAGACCCTAGGTGGTCAAAGTATAGCAGTATTCCAATCCTGATTCTCACTTCGGTGAGGGAAGAGGTGAGCCGAAGGCGATATGAACTCGAGACCGGTTTGAGCCTCGATGTTGACGACTATGTTGAAAAGCCCATTGACCCATTTGTGCTGGCTGAACGAGTGGAAAAGCTTCTGAAAAGGGCGAAGTCGTAGTGGTCAGACGTTTGCTTAGCCAAGAAGATGAAAGGCAAAGATCCTCGGTGCGGCCTGAGGATAGGAATAGCTGAGGTAAGAGAATGGGGCAACCTTCTAAGATTCTTCTAATCGACGATGACCCTGATTTTGTCGAGGCAACTAGGGTTGTACTGGAGAGCCAGCCCTTTACGGTGATCACTGCTCTAGGCGGCGAGGAGGGTTTAAGGAAGGCGCGTGACGAAAAGCCTGATTTAGTACTGCTGGATATAATTATGCCCGGAGTGGACGGCTTTCAGGTCTGCCAGCAACTGAAAAAGGATCCTGAATTGGCCCAGATTCCAGTGATCATGATTACATCGTTCTCGCAGCATTATATGGATACTTCGTTAGGGATTGGCCAAGGGCTCAGTTTGGAAGCTGAAGATTTTGTTGATAAGCCCGTTGCCCCGGCTGAGCTTCTCATACGAGTTAATAAGTGGTTGCCGAAGTAGACAACATTTGTGAGACTGACCCGGAGAAGGCTTTTCTTCAAGGTCTATTGAGGAGTTGGAATTCAAATGGTTGGTCAGCTAATTCGAGTGTCGGAGCTTGATGCCAGCTTCAAACAGGAAGTTGTCTTTCGTGAACCTTCCTGTGCTTTGAGTGCTTGTTACTACTGTGGAACTTGCACGGGCGGATGCCCTACCCATGCACTACATCCTGAGCATGACCCGAGAAAGATAGTGAGGATGATAAATCTTGGGATGAAGGGAGATGTGTTAAGCAGTGTCTATATCTGGTATTGCTCTGAAAAATGTTTTCTCTGTGAGAAATTCTGCCCCCAGAGTGTGATGTTCTCTAGTATATGGAACGTTCTAAGGCATATGGTGGTGGAAGGGGGATACCCGCTTCCCATTTCAATTAATGAGGATGGCTGCTCTGGATGCGGCATCTGTGTTGCTTCATGTCCCAATACAGCTATGGAACTCTACACACAGAACGGCAATAGAATTGCCCATGTGGTCGCTAACTTATGCAAGGGCTGCGGAGCATGCAGTGCAGCCTGTCCGTCTGGAGCAATCTCAATAAAGCTCTTTGAAGACGAGAATATTTCTGCTCAAATAGAAGCGCTTGCGGCATAAGGTATAGAATTGCGGAGTGAATCAGTTAGAGCAACAGAACTCGATCCGGATTTTAAGCGCGAGGTGATGGCTCATGAGGGTGCTCGCAACATAACCGCCTGTTTTTACTGCGGAACCTGCACGGCAGCATGTCCTGTCCATGAAGTGCTCCCTGAGTTTGATCCGAGAAAGATGGCCAGGATGGTAAATCTGGGCCTGAAGAACAATCTCTTGAGCAGCCCTTATATTTGGGACTGCACCACTTGCCTTGAGTGTGTGGAAAGTTGCCCTCAGAATGTAAATTTTTTCGAAGTGCTGAACGTGCTAAAGAACATGGCGGCACAGGAAGGATATGCACCTCCTGCTTGGGTTAACCAGACAAAGCAGGTTATGCAATCGGGCCTGGTGTTCCCCACTGAGGAAGCGTGGGTAAATAGAAGAGAAGAACTTGGCCTTCGTCCACTAAAATCTGAAGGGAAAGGGGCAGCGAAGTTAATCCAATCGACTGGTGCTGATAAGATCAGAGAGAAGAAGCAGTCATGAGCAAGTATGCCCTGTTCTTAGGTTGCACCACTCCCATAAGAGTCCCTCAGTACGAACTATCTACCAGATGGCTTTGTGAGCATTTTGGGGTCGAGCTAATCGACGTTCAAGATTTCGTGTGTTGCGGTGCTAATCAGATTAACATAAGTATGGAAAGCGGCCTTCTATTGTCCGCAATGAACCTGGCTCTTGCTGAAGCTGAGAATCTGGATATCGTTACTCTTTGCCCCTGGTGTTTCACTGCTTTAGCAGCGGGAGTGGAGGAGCTCAAGAAGGAAGAGGTGAAAGCCGAGGTAAATAGGGAGCTATCAACAATAGGCCTGCGCTATAGCGGGAGAACGAGAGTAAAGCACATATCAAGAGTTCTTTATGAGGACATAGGTCTGGAAAGGATTAAGCAAGAGGTGAGGAGAGACTTGTCCAAGATTAGAGTGGCGCCGCATTATGGCTGTCGCTATCTAAGGCCAAGATGGGCCTCCAAAGGATTTGATGAACCCAATGATCCTAAGACTCTTCACCAGCTTGTCTCTGCTACCGGTGCCGTTCCTGTCGATTATGAGACTATTCATTTGTGCTGTGGAGGCAAAGTCTTCCCTGTTTCAGAGAACCTGGCTCATTCCTTGATAAGGAAGAAGCTTGATAATCTGGATAGTAAAGAGGTGGATTGTATGGTTGTTCTGTGTCAGACATGCTACCTCATGTATGCCACCCAACAGGGAAAGGTGTCGGAGAAGTCTAATGGTCAGTATAAGCTACCCATTATTCTTTACCCTCAACTTCTTGGTCTTGCCATAGGGGCAGATCCAGTATCTGACCTTGGCCTTAACTTGAATGTGCCTGCTGTCGACGCAGTAATAGCAAAGGTCGGGAACGGTTTATAAGAAACAGGATCATGAAAAATGGACACCAAGTCAGGAACTAAGAAAACAGGGGCTGTCTTGGTCCTAGGGGGCGGGATAGGTGGAATACAAGCCTCGCTCGATCTTGCTGAATCCGGGTATAAAGTCTATTTAGTTGAGGAAGCCCCAGCTATAGGTGGCGTAATGGCCCAACTGGATAAGACTCTTCCTACCAACGATTGTTCCATGTGTATCCTATCGCCTAAGCTGGTGGAGTGCGGACGGCATTTCAATATTGAGCTTCTGACTTATAGCGAACTTCTTGATGTCGAAGGAGAGGCAGGCAGCTTCACTGCCACCGTGAAGAAGAAGGCGAGGTTTGTAGATGTTACACGCTGCACTGCTTGTAACCTGTGTGCCGAAGGGTGCCCGGTGGTAATGAATAACGATTTCGAAGAGGGGTTGGGCCAGCGAAAGGCAATTTATAACCTCTATCAACAAGCAGTTCCTAATGCTTATGTTATTGATAAGAGGGAAGAAAGGCCCTGCAATGCTGCATGCAAGGATGCTTGCCCCATTCATATGAACGTTCCCGGTTACATAGCTTTGATCAAGCAGGGCATGTTTATAGAGGCCTATGACCTCATTAGAAAGACTAACCCCCTGCCCGGAGTCTGTGGGCGAGTTTGCTACGCTCCTTGTGAAGATGCCTGCAATCGGGGAGAGATGGACGCTCCCCTGGCAATCCGTGAACTGAAGAGATTTGTTGCTGACCAAATCGATATTGAGAGTGTTGCGACTCCTCAAGTTTCCAAGAACGGTAAGAGAGTGGCGATTATTGGCAGTGGTCCAGCAGGTCTGTCGGCAGCCCACGACCTTGCTCTCGAAGGCTACGATGTCCTTATATTTGAGGCTTTGCCAGAGCCGGGAGGGATGCTTCGATACGGAATTCCAGAATACCGTCTTCCAAAACATATTCTTGGCCAGGAGATTGCCTATATCGAGAGACTGGGGGTGGAAATAAGGAGTGGTGTTAAGGTAGGTGATGACATAGGGCTTGAGGAACTGAGGAGTTCTTATGATGCTGTTTTTATCAGCGTCGGCGCCCAAGAAAGCTTGAAGCTGGGAATTCCCGGGGAAAATACTCCCGGGGTGATCCATGGCATTGATTTCTTGCGCAACATAAACATGGGTCAGGGGATTAGCTTAGGGAAGAGAGTAGTGGTGGTCGGCGGCGGTAATGTCGCTATTGACGTTTCCAGAGTGGCAAGGAGATTAGGGGTCGAGGTTAGCATAATGTATAGGCGTTCTCGGTCCGAGATGCCAGCTACTTCTGAGGAGGTCGAATCTGCAGAGCAAGAGGGGGTTAAGATTGATTTCTTGGTCAGCCCTGTCAGGATAATTGCTGAAAATGGCAGAGTCTCTAAAATTGAATGTATTAGAATGGAGTTAGGAGCTCCAGATGAAAGCGGTCGCCGTCGCCCTGTAGCCATAGAAGGTTCCGAGTTCACTATCAGTGTTGATAGCATAATTCCGGCTTTGGGGCAAGCGTCAAATGTTGAGTTTGGTAAGAAGGCAGGCCTAGATATTGATCGCAATGGAGTTATTTCAGTGGATAAATCCACTTTCGCTACTAATATTGAGGGTATATTCGCAGGTGGGGATGTGGTTACCGGTCCGGCTATGGTTATTGATGCCATAGCTGCGGGTAAGAAAGCAGCGTGTTCCATAGATGAGTACATTCGAGGTGAGCCTTTGACTTCTAAGGAAGATGAAAAGGCTCCTGAGAAGCTCAGCGAAGAGCAGCTTTCTGCGGCGAAACAGCGTTTTGCCTCTCAAAGTAGAGTAAAGGCGAAGGAACTAGAAGCCAGCCTGCGCATCGGAGGGTTTCTCGAGGTGGAAACAGGTTATTCCATTGCTGAAGCTCAGGCAGAAGCGGGTCGATGTTTAGCTTCGCAAATAGAAGGCTGTATTGGCTGTGGTGAATGTGAGCAAAGGTGTGGGGCTAAGGCTATTAATTACGACATGCGAGATGAAATTGTAAACTTGGAGGTGGGGTCGGTCATCTTGGCTCCCGGTCTTGATGAATTTGATCCTAGTCCCTTACTCAAATATGGATATGGTAAATACCCAAATGTTGTGACCAGCATCCAGTTTGAAAGAATTATGAATGCCTCAGGCCCATATCAAGGAGAAATCATAAGGCCTTCAGATAAGAAGGCGCCCCGCAAGATAGCGTGGATTCAATGTGTGGGCTCGAGAGACGAGAGCATCGGAGCAGGGTATTGCTCGTCGGTTTGTTGTGCTTATGCCATAAAACAAGCAATTATCGCTAAAGAACATGCGGGGCAGCAATTAGACACCGCGATATTCTTTATGGACATGAGACTGCATGGCAAGGGATATGAAAATTACTATAATCGGGCGAAAGAGGAGCACGAGGTAAAATTCATCCGTTCTAGGGTATACGGGATTCAGGAAATTGATGGTACTGGGAATTTATCCCTCAGGTTCGCAGAGGAGGATGGAAAGTTAAACGAAGAGGAGTTTGATCTCGTAGTTTTATCGGTGGGATTTCGGCCCTCCAGAAAAGGCGCGGACCTAGCCCAAAGACTTGGTATACAGCTGAACAAATATGGATTTTGCCAGACAGGTGAATTTACGCCGGTGGAGACTTCGCGGCCCGGGATATTTGTCTGTGGAGCTTTTCAAGGACCTAAGGATATTCCGGAAACGGTGATGCAGGCGAGCGCGGCCGCGGCGAATTCCTCAGCTCTCCTTGCCTCGGGACGGAATACACTAACTGTATCCAAAGAATACCCTCCTGAGAAGGATGTCACAGGCCAGCCTGCCAGAGTCGGTGCCTTCATTTGCCACTGTGGAATAAATATCGGGGCACATGTAGATGTCCCCAGTGTAGTTGAATATGTCAGAACGCTTCCAAATGTTGCGTATGCCGAGCACAATGTCTACACCTGTTCTCAGGATACTCAAGAACGGATAAAAGCAGCAATAAAGGAACACAATCTTAACCGGGTAGTGGTGGCTGCCTGTACTCCCATAACCCATGAGCCTTTGTTCCGAGAGACGATAAGAGAGGCAGGTCTTAATCCGTTTCTGTTTGAGATGGCCAGTATCCGTGAACACTGTTCATGGGTTCATATGGACGAGCCTATTAAAGCAACACAGAAGGCCAAAGACCTTGTTCGGGCCGCAATTGCGCGAGCAGCCTTGCTTCAGCCTTTACACAAAGTAAGCCTCGGACTGAGTCATGACGCGCTCGTGGTCGGTGGAGGGATAGCGGGGATGACTGCAGCCCTTAACCTGGCTGAGCAAGGGTTCAAGGTATGCCTTGTGGAACAGGAGAAAGAGCTTGGAGGGTGGGTGAGGAAAGTACATATTCCTCTGGGTGAAACAAGCCCGCAAGATTATTTGCGCTCCCTGATAAAGAGAGTTGAGGGCAATGAACTTGTTGAAGTTCTCACCGAGACCAAGGTGGTCAAATTCGAAGGATTTGTGGGCAACTTTAAAACCACAGTTGCTAGCGGGGAGAGGCAGAGGTTAATTGAGCACGGCGTGGTCATTATAGCTACGGGAGCTAAGGAATACAGGGGTGAGGAGTATTTGTTAGGACAAGACGACCGGGTGCTCACCCTCTCCGATCTTGAGGAGAAAATCATTAAGTCTGCTGCAGAGATAGCCAAAGTTAGAAATATCGCCATGGTTCTATGTATCCGACCTGAGGAAGGCAATTTCAATTACTGTAGCCGTGTCTGTTGCACGGGAGCGATCAAGAATGCCCTGAAAATTAAGGAGATTAACCCGGAAGCAAACATATACATACTGTATAAGGATATCAGGACCTACGGATTTAAGGAGGAGCTCTATACCAGGGCTAGGAAGGAAGGCATCATATTTATCCGGTATGATGACGAAAAGCCACCGCGCGTCAGTCCCAACGATGGCCATCTCGAGGTGAACGCGCTCGACCCCATCCTGGGTGAGCAGCTTATCCTGACCGCAGATTTACTTGTCCTGGCTGAGCCTATGGTTCCTTCTGAGACTAACGAAGAACTGAGAAATATCATGAAGCTTACTCTTACCAAGGAAGGGTTCTTCCATGAGGCGCATGTGAAGCTTGCGCCGCTCGATTTCTCCTCAGAGGGAATATTTATGTGTGGCACGGCGCATTCACCCAAATTTATAGACGAGAGTATCGCCCAGGCACAGGCAGCAGCAGGGCGAGCTACTACTATTTTGAGCAAGAACCAGCTAGAGGTTGGGGGCGCCGTGTGTCAAGTTGATCCGGCCAAGTGCACCGCCTGCCTCACCTGCGTACGGACCTGTCCGTATGCTGTGCCCTATATTAATACGAAAGGTGTAGCCGAGATAGAGGTAGCTAAATGCCGGGGTTGTGGTATTTGTGCTGCGGAGTGTCCCAGAAAGGCAATAAAGCTTTTCCACTGCACAGAAGAACAGATGGAAGCCAAGATCGAGGCTTTGTTAGCAGGGGTTGGCTGATGGAACACGAAATGGCATCAAGAGATGGGTTCGAGCCGGTAATCGTCGGCTTTTGTTGCCATTATTGCGCTTATGCAGCTGCCGACCTTGCTGGTGTGATGAGGTTACGATACCCGACCAACATCAGGATAATCAAACTGCCCTGCTCAGGCACCATCGATATTTCACATATTCTAAAGGCTTTTGAGGAGGGAGCTGATGGTGTGTTTGTTGCCGGATGCCTCAAAGGAACCTGTCATTTTATTGACGGGAACATCCATGCGGAAAAGAGGGTAGCTCAAGCCAAAGCCATTCTCGGTGAGATTGGCTTGGGGGCGGAGAGGCTAGAGATGTTCTTTGTATCCGCTTCCGAGGGTCCCCAGTTCGCCAAGCAAGCCAGAGAGCTGACTGATAAGATCAAGCAACTGGGCCCCAGCCCGATAAAAAGAAAATTGTGAATGGATGCTTTTGGGAGTGTTTGTGACGCAAGCCCGGGTGATTTGTGGGAAGGGTTATAGGTCAAGCCAAGAATAGGAGTGGAGAGATGATAGTAGCGAAACAGAAGCCTCTGGAAGAGATAAAGAGAATGCTGGAGGCTTATCAGCGGATTCTGATACTGGGTTGCGGTACCTGCGTTGCGGTCTGCTTCGCTGGTGGGGATAAGGAGGTGGCAGTTCTTGCTGCTTCTTTGCGTATCGGTGACAAAATAGCCGGTAGAGAGCGAGAATTCAGGGAATACACAGTGGAGCGCCAATGTGAATGGGAATTTCTGGATGCAATTAATGAGCAGGTGAAAGAGGTAGATGCCATACTTTCACTTGGCTGCGGCGTTGGTGTTCAAGCTCTTGCCGAGCGGTTTCCCGATATCCCTGTTCTACCAGGACTCAATACACTATTTATGGGAATGCCAGTTGAGGACGGTGTTTTTGCTGAGCGCTGTGTTGGTTGTGGGGACTGTATGCTGGATCGGACTGCGGGAATTTGTCCTATTGCCAGGTGTCCTAAGGGATTGGTTAACGGGCCTTGTGGGGGATATCGTGATGGTAAATGTGAGGTTGACCCTACGCGGGATTGCACCTGGATCCTGATTTATGAGAGACTGAAGAAGATAGGCGGTTTGGATATGCTTTATGCCTTGCAGCCATTGAAGGATTATTCCAAAATGGGTCATCCGCGCACCATTACACGATAAATGGGTAGTGGTGATTCGGCGTTGCCCAATATCAGAGAGCAGGGTTACCAGCTTGCTTTCAAGCTTGCCTGCCAGCAGTTAGCGGGTATGGGAGTAGAAGAAGTCTGCCGGAATGCTGCTGTCAAATGCCAGGATTCTAACGAAATAATCTTAGACCACCTAAATCAACTATATCTTGTGGTTCTCACGGACTGCAAAATTTCCACTTTAGATAGGGAGGAAGAGATCCCACTATGGGATAAGGTGCTGATGCTTCACTACTTGACTTCGGCCAAGGGCAGTATTGCTACCAACAAATTGATTACGTTCCAGCAACTACCTGGATGTGCTAGCTATTACGCCGTGTTTTACCAAAGGGCTATAAAGCCACTTCTGGACCATTTTGGCAATAAGCCTGAGCTGCTGATGGACGCCGGCGCAAAGCTGGGGGCACGCAAGGCTAGTTGCGGGGATGTGTCCATAAGCATTAGAGCATTCCCTAGGGTGCCTGTAACTGTAGTCCTGTGGCGAGGTGATGAGGAGTTTGCGCCCAGGGGGAGCATGATGTTCGACAGCACCATATCCGATTACCTCCCCACTGAGGATATAAGGGACCTTTGTGCTGGTATCACTCGGAGGCTGATTAGAAGAAACTTGAGCTGACCGTGAAGAATTTAGACTGCATCCCTGAGTGCTTCTGATAGAGTATCACCGGAGCAGGGTGTAAGTCTTCTGTCCTTATTCGTAGCTAGCAATGTTCAGTACGTGATATAATATATCGAATTTCCGATGTCAAGAATAAGAGCAGGGATAATAAATGTTACGGGATATATTGGTGCCGAATTAGCCCGTTTACTTTACCAGCATCCTCAGGTTGAGCTTGTGACTGTTACTGGGCGAAGTGCTGCAGGCCAGAAATTGGCCGATGTCTTCCCTCATTTCATCGGATCTGATTACGTAATAGAAACTGAGCTTGCTAGTGATATCGATATCGTTTTCTCAGCAATGCCTCATAAGACTAGCGTAGAAGTTGTCCCGGCCTTACTAGAACAAGGCATCAGGGTTATTGATGTAAGTGCTGATTTTAGATTGAAGGACGCCGATCAATATCCGAGGTGGTACGGATTTACTCACCCGTCACCCGCATTGCTGAAGGATGCGGTCTATGGCTTACCTGAGTTACATCGGGATGCGATTTCCTCGGCTTCTTTGCTTGCCAATCCGGGCTGCTACAGCACCGGAGCCATCTTAGCCTTGGCTCCAGCAGTCAAAGAAGGACTTATTTACCCCGATATAATAGTGGATAGTAAGTCAGGTGTCTCGGGCGCAGGTAGAACTCTCAGCTTTGCTACTCATTATTCTGAAGTCAATGAGAACAGCTACGCTTATGCGGTTGAGGGGCATCGACACCTGCCTGAAATGGAGCAGGAGCTAGGAGCACTCAATGTTGGACTTTCTCCTTCGATTACCTTTGTGCCTCACTTGGTGCCGATGACTAGAGGAATATTAAGCACCTGCTATGCTAGGTTGAAAGAGGGGAATTTACCTAGTGGCACCAAAGCTAAGGGAGAGTTAGATCAACTCTATCAGGAGTTCTATAAGGGTGCATCTTTTGTCCGTGTGACGGGTAAGCTTCCTCAAAGCAAATATGTCTGGGGTAATAATTTGTGTCTTATTTATACAACTATTGATTTGAGGACTGATAGACTTATAGTCATTAGCGCTATTGACAACCTTGTCAAGGGAGGAGCAGGCCAAGCTGTACAGAATATGAACGTCATGTTCAGTCTGCCTGAGACTACAGGCCTTGAAGCTTTAGCTATCTACCCTTAAAATATTCGACATTGCCCCCATCGTCTAGGGGACTAGGACGTCAGCCTTTCAAGCTGAAAACAGGGATTCGAATTCCCTTGGGGGCATTTCTTAGTACCACGCTGGGTTGGAAGTCAATGGTCAATCATACGTTTTCTGTGTTTTTGTGAGCTTCATTCACCAGTCATATCTGTAGATTCTTTGAGGTACGACGTTGGTGGATTTCTTCCTGTATAAGCGAGATGGTTTTTGACGAGGGCAGGTCGGGGGCGTTGTTCATAATTTCTTGAGTTCTGCCAGGATCTAAAGAATCGTGGCGAATTCGGGGGCATTGAAGGCATCGGTATCCATAATCTCCATGCCAGGGTGCTTAGCCGCTGGAGCAGTAGTCAGTTCCTTTTTGTCTCGTCTTGCAGAGCATCCTCTCCAATTGGAGGAGCGAACTAGCAAGCGAGGAGCTCTTGTATTTTATTTGATTTCCTGCTCTTGGTAAGCTCGATCAATTTCTGTTGCCAGCGAGAAACCATGGGGATTACGATTCTGCACTAATAATGGAGCCCGACTCTACTATCTTCTGGCGCTTGGGACAATACACAGTTGTCCCCGTATACTTAGTAACGACATCGTAACTGCTCATGCCCTGACCCCTCTCCCAATTCCAGTTTGTGGCCACAATATCTTCTTAATATGGAGTCATTCCTAGTCGAAGGATGGTTCAGTGCAACCGGCAGAAAACATGTTATTCCAGCTTAGCACTGAGCATCTGCCATAGCTAAAATAGCTGGCAGTCTCCCTCTTCTAACTGAATCCGATTAGTTTCGAGGTGATGATTTCACAGAGTATTCGTATATCTTCGCTGGGGAGATAATCGGGAATAGTACTATCGAACATGACACTAGCCGTAGCGGCAAATTCCTCGTCACCAGCCTGCAAAACTATAGTTATAGGGACTCGCTTAAAGGCATTGATGGTTACCGCCGCATCACCGCGGTCTATCTTATTTCCTCCTAGCTTCTGGGCCGCTGGTATCAACAGCTCTGGTTTCTCTGCGAAGCAAGATAGAAGAGGCTCGATGACCAATTGCGAAAATCTGCTGAAGTAGACAACGCCTCCCGGAACTTGCTTATACGTGATCAATTTGCCAGTGAGAGCTGTGCCTTTAGCCAAAGTCAAATAATGCGCTATCAGCGTCTTATCCATTGCGGTGATTTCTTCGTCACCATCTGGCAACGAGAACTGGCAATCGGATAACGTAAGGATAAATTTCCGGTTCAGATAATCGACAGCTATTCTGCCCGAACCCACGTCGTATTGAGCACCGGCTCTGCCGCATTGCTTCTCCATATCAGGAATTAGAGCCAATCTTTCACATGCTGACCTGTAGACCTTCTCGTCACTATAAAGCTCTGAAATTTCTTTGTATGACATTACTACTCCAATCTAACTGGTTGTATCTTCCAGCCCACCTGTCCGCAGCAAATCGACGAGGGCCTGCATCTTCTCCGCAAACTCCGGTGAGCTTAAGGGAGGGCAGTCTCTAAGTTTCTTCTGTCTGTTTATAAGGGCCATTGCGAAGGCAAAGCAAGTAGGGAGGCCACATTCCCTGCAATTTGTCCGGGGCAAAAACTTGAGTATGTCCCTCGCTTTCACCTCATTGAGTTCCCTGCGTTCGTAGACTGGAACTATAGCTTCTCTTTTAGCCCAGACTTCATTTATGTATCCTGTAAGCTCATCCAAGCTTGCCTGGGCCTCCTCCTTAGTCGTTGTCTGAGTTATCTTTATCTCTGTAGGAGCTATGATTATATACTTGCCACTGCGGTGAAAGGTTAAGCTGGGCAGCGCAGGGTTGTAAACGGCTTGTTCAATAACGGCATTCAAGTAGGGTAGAGCCTCCCTGATGTCATTGCTTAACTCAGCGTAGGCTACAATCCAGTCCTGCTTGACAAAGCTGCCTGTAATCCTATTTATCTTACAATCTTTAAGAAGCACCTTTATCCTGCTCTATCCGCCTGTTTGGGCCGTGCCTACATGTTTGGATAAATTTCTTCCACATCCATCAGAACAATAGCTCTATTGCTAGTCTTGCCAAGCAAGTCCTTGATCTCTTGAACTTTGGTTTGTGCTTCTTCGTTCAAAGACGCCGTGATTTGTGGAAGTTCTTTCGCCCAAATCCCAACCTGTTCTTTAATCATATTGACGCCATTATCAAACATTTAACCTTCCTTGACAACATTGGCCTTTCCTTTGAGTTGACAAAATTTGAACTTCTGAACGTCCAACACCGACAGTGCTATCTCAAGGTTTTCTTCCAGGTTTTTCCGACTCTTGTTTAACCACATGTCTCTAATCAGTATTTGACTATCACTAATTGCCTTAACAGGTCTAACTGGAATCACGTTAGGCTTCCCATCTTTCCGGGCAGTGGCCAAATCAATAAAGCTTCTCGCTAATGCTCTTTTCACATATTCATCCATTTTTGCCATATAGCGCTCCATTCTAAATTTCGATTAGTCTTCCGGCTCCGCCCTCGATACATTTCTCGGGATATAACTTCTTAATTTCTGCTTGGTGTTGAGTGCAGTGAGTAGGGCAAATCAATTCCAGATCTTCAAACAATGCAAATTCGCTGAACCCGTGCAGCCCTCCGATTATGCCGTAGATCTTTCCAAACCCCCGCGCCGCATCCAGAATATGCCCCATGTAGGGGTGAGAGCAGCCAGCAATCACAACGACTCCCTTATCGGTTAGAACCACCATACTCTGTTCTATTCCATCGAGCTCCCCGGTTGAGGCCACATTTGGATGAATCTTAGTTGGTCCTTCAATGGTGATGACTTCTCTGTCTTTCGGTCCGGAGAAAGACGGTGGAACATAAAATTTGGCTTTCTTATTGACTTTCAAAAATTCAGGAATCCCCCCAGTGTGGTCATGATGCGCGTGAGAAATAAAGACTTCCTCAATCATCGCCGGGTCTATCCCCATTTTTCTCATATTGCCGAGTAGAATACCACCGTCGGTTCCTGTATCGAACAAAATCCTTGGGGTGTTTTCTACCTCCACTAGAGCGGAAAAACCCCAGTCAGCCTTAAGGTCTTTCTTGAAAACAGTATTGTCATAAATTATGGTAACGTTCATAACTAACTCCTTTCATATCTTCACAATGGTGGGAATCAAATCTTTCCTGCTACTTTCCGACAAATCCTTGATAGTGAGGAGATCTTCCCTTTTCAGCGGAACTTCAACCTGCTCCTTTGAGAAATCCACGTCCTTCATATTTGTAATCTTCAGAAACAACTTCATGGGTTTCTCAACCCGGGTGAACATCAAATTGTCTGCGGCAACTTCCAGTGTGCCGATTTCTTTTTTATAAGCTGAGGTGCTGACTGTAAAAAGATACGTCTTAGTCTTATCTTCTTTGACCAGTTCTCTCAACTTATTCAATATGGCTCTCTTAAAAGTCTTGGAGAATAGAAACAAATTTATGGCAGAGCAAAAGATCAAAGTCCCCAACTGGCTTTGCTGTCCCAATCTTACCTCCGCCATTTCAACTGCTTTGTCCCATACCTCAGGATTTACCAGGTTCGCTCTAATTGCAGCCTCAGACTCTTCAATAGCATTAACGGTGGGGTCAAAGTAAGGATTAAACTCAATGAAGGCCAGATTTTCCTTGTAAGCCGCAATGTCCATCCCGTATATCTTCTTCATACTCTTTTCGACAAAGTCTTTGCCGGTGCTAGTTAACACAAATATTGCATTTCCCCCCTGTTTGAGCCAGGAGGAAAGAATTGAGAAACCCAGTAATGGCTTCCCCGAACCACCCTCTCCTGAAATGAGTGTTGAAGAAGGGACAGGGAGGCCTTCAGGCATTAGCTCATCAAGCCAATCTTCCCCGACTTTAAATTTTGTCATTCAAATACCTCCCAAAAATCTTTCGAGACGCCAGTTCTCGTTCAAGATATTGGCAATTTCCATACCGTCTCTGATAAGTTGCCTGAACACCTCATTGCTTTGCCATCTTTCACCTTGTTTCGATTATTGTCCTTCTGTTGCTTTTCATCATTTTCGTATCCGAAAGAATCTTGCTGTCTCCAATGGGTACCACTACCATGGAAGCCCTCATAAATCCTGAAGATCATTGGTGGTCTGCAGGGCGATCAAGGCAGCCCTACATATCCCTTCCACAGTGCTATGAAAATCAGGCAGGTAGTGGTACTGAGCAAAAATAGTACCGGGGCCATTATTGAAATTGTAGCCATCCACGATGATGATATTTGGACCCCGCCTTATATCGATTGCCCATCCCTTCTTGACCAGCATTTCTACTATTTCCCAGGCAGAAGACATGTATTTGGTATCCTCCAACCCGGGCAGGCTTACGTCAAAGTTCTTATGGACCAGCTCAATAAGCTTATCTCCCGGCAGATTTAGTATTTCTTCCCTTGTCATCTACTTCCTCCAATCTCACACTAGATCTTCTTGATTTTTTCAACTGGTGCAAATCTAAACCTTCTGGCCCTCTGCTCCGATTCCTCTAATATCTGTCGGGGGAATGGAGCCTCTAATTCACCTGTTAAATATTCCGCGTTTCTCATCCTCTTAACTTCAAATCGCAATTTCTTAGACTCACCTGAGACGTAGGCCTCCATTTCATTATCTGCCATCGCTCCTAGTTTTTCTGCTTTGTCCTTTAGCATGCTTGTGCTTATACATATAATATAGGTAATGGATTCATTATTGCCAAACATATCACCGAACTTGGCCATCAGTTGGTCACCATAGGTAGGGGAAAATAAGGGCAGATTCAACGCTGTGGAGAAAAACATCAGACCGCGGGCAGTCCTGATACTTTCCTTGGCCCTGTCGACAACCATGTCCCAGTTTGCCGGTTTTACTAGATTTGCCTTCATATGGCTTCTATTTACCACGTCAACAGAGTCGATTGTGTGGTCAAACTGAACATGGATAAACTGCTCTTTGTAATGTTCTACATCCACGCCGTAAAGAGAACTTAGGTTTTGCGAAGCGAACTCTGGGTCAGGAAATTGCAGGGGGGCAGCAATTACTCCACCTCCCATTCTAAGCCAAGAGGAAACAAAGGCCAAACCTATTATGGGTTTCCCTGCTTCCAGTGGACCAATGAGAACGGTGGAAGAGGGCACAGGCAAACCTTCCGGTAAAGCCCTATCCAACCAGTCATAGCCGGTTATGAATTTCTCCATCATTTTTGCTCTCTTCTCTTCGTTTCATTCTCCGCTTGTCGCTTCTTATAACAGCAACACCTCCCGGTGTTAGATCAACCCTGTTACCTTCTATTTGTACAAAATAGCCACTAGCAAGCACATTGATATGATATTTCAGCGCCTTTCCACCCACCCCCACGATTTCAGAAATTTCATTTATCTCTAAAGCTCTTTGGTCTAAAGCGTGCAAAATGTTCCTACGAACGGGAGGTTTTACAGCTTCAAAGTTGCACGCACCTCCGGCCGACCCTTTCTCATCTGTTAACCTAGTAATCAAGTCTTGCATCCACTTCATTGTTTCCTCATCAGTCATCTCCCTGGGATCCTGTTGACTGGAATCAATTTCAATGTCCCGCTCGATATCAACCATCTAGACCTGTCCTCTTGCGTCGTTTCTCTTTCCCGCTTTGACTATTGCTTCCTTCTGCGATTGTAGTACGTCGGCGATTTTCTTGATGCCCTCAACAGGCATATCCAATTCCTTTCCAGCCAGGCATGAAACAAATATCTCGTTACTTTCAGGAATAAGAGCGATCACCTTGTCTCTATCTATTGAGTTCAGGATGAATTCTTCTGTTTGTTGATTTGCAATCCGATTTAATACATAGTACACAGGCTTATCAGCTTGTTTACCAAGCTCAGAGATTTTCTTAGCTAGCAGAATTGATTCATGGGATGGATCGATGATGACAAGAAGCATATCCACTCCTTTTTCCACTCCCCTTCCAAAATGCTCTATTCCGGCGTCAGTATCTGCAATCAGGAATTCTTTATCTCCCAAATCGAGAATTTCCAGGAATCTTGAAGAAAGGGCATTAATCGGACAGGCGCACCCTTCGCCGAATTCATAGATTTTTCCCATCGACAGAAGTTCGATATTTCCCTTTCTAGTTAAATAATCTTGTGGTAAGTCATCCAATCTCCATCTATCTTTCAGTTCCTTGGTTTTATCAAATAGAACTTTTTTCCCGCCAAAGTAATTCATAAAATCTTCAGGCCTCTCCATACCTAAACGGCCATGAAGACCTATATTTGATTCATCGCTGTCAATGACCAGTACCCTATTCTTCCTTGAGGCCATCTCTTTGGCTAACAGAGACACAATCGTACTCTTACCACATCCTCCCTTACCACAGACCAATATCTTCATTTACTTACTCCTTTCATTAGTGTCCTTTTGCAAGATCCCTGCAGACTATAGAATCTAATGTGACATGCTGCTCATATTTGTTCTTTTGCGCTGGCCTTGCCTGCAAACCCTGCGACACAGAGTCACGTCGATTCGCCTGGTGAACTGGTACCCGTGCCTAGTCCTCTAGCTGACGTGCGCTTGTGCCATTTATTCAACTTAGTTTAACCGAGGTTGGTTTATCGGGGCAGGCAAAATGCTTGACTGGCACCAAATTAATAGATTATTTCTTCAAGGACTCTGACCCTCATAATCTAACATAGCTAGGCAACCACCTTTAACCTACTAGTATAACACATCCATAACATCATGCCCTCTTTCCACCTACTGCTCTGGCAGATTCGTTTAAACTCATGTATTCATAGCTTCGATTGTCTGATTTGGACATTGTCTGCTGATAGCACTTGCCGTCCCTGCTACAGAGACAGACTTCTTCACCGAATCACGAATGCTAGGGACGAGTCTTCTTCCCGTTGAGAGGTATGTAACTTTCTAAGGACAGCAATCAGGGCCTTGGTAATTCAGGGACTTAGAGATGTTAGACACTGACTGATGTAGTCTGGTATTTCATGCTTCCCAAACAAAAAGGCGATTGTCCTAAATTGAGGTTAGTGCTATTTCACTGTAGCGTTACATCAGCCTGTAACACTCTTTGTGTTGCCTTATCTGTCTTCTTAGAGGTGGACCCCATTATCAGGACAGGATGGGTACGAGGTTAAGGTCGGGTCGTGCTGTCCTTTAGGTATCCGGTGTCAAGGATTCTAGCGTAACTGCTCCGATATCTCCTACATGGATCGAGTTAAATACCCGTGCCGGTGTCAGGTAGCCTAAAGCCTGCTGGGGACGCTCGTTGTTATTGCCATCTATACCAATTCTGATATCATTTCTATCCTCTATAATGGCTAGCAGGTAGAGAAAGGGGCGGGACATTGGTATGTATACGCGCTCCGTAGGAAGGTGTTCTCAGGTACTGGCGGTCAATCAGTTGCATAAGCGTCATATCATACCCAGGGGCTCCCTTGGGCTGGCAGTAGAGTAAGGAGCGGCTGACACAGTGGTCTACCTAGCTGGCGAAACCAAGAATCCTCATGCCTTGAGATCGAAGATCAAGCGTCTATTACGGTCCGGTTATATTTCCAATAACACCGTTTTATTAACTCTGATCCTCGATGGCTGATAAGATAGTCGGTTTCGCTCTCATCTAGAAAGAAGTGCAAGCTCTTCATGCCTGGCTTCCATTATCATTCTGTCGGAATTAAGTGTCGGTACAACTCCGGGCGCTGTCTTGACAGGTACTGAATATGACTATAGTATCTTCCTACAATTGATTTGTCGCGAAACGAGCTGACTAGTCAAAAAAGCAAGGAGCGAGTTGACATGACCAAGAAATATCAGAATCTGTTATCACCGATTAGGTTAGGCGATATCTTTTTTAGAAACAGGTTAGTTGCGTCACGCAGTAATCCACTATTTATCCAGGGCTCTGAAGGCTACCCTACTGAGGCATTGATAGCGCACTATACCAGTAAAGCCAAGAATGGCGCTGCACTGGTAACCTGTGGAGGAGTCGGGATGCCTCACGCAATACCGGATGACAAAGTTGGATCGTTTTCTGCAGATACTATACTGCCGGGCAGTTTCCATATATACGACCATAATTGCCAAATCTATCTCTCCCAGCTTACTCAGGCTATTCATTTCTACGGTGCTAAGGCATCAATGCAAATAGGCGGGTACGTGCCACTTAAATATGATGTCAGTACCGGAATTCCTAGTGTAGCCGTACTGGGCATTAATACACCCAGAGTTGGCGAGGAGATTCCAGCTGATTTACTGGGCGAAGTCGCTGAAGATTTTGTGCGTCAAGCAGCTATCATGAAAGCTGTAGGCTTCGATATGGTATATCTCCACATGGCGTACCGGTTTACCATACTTGGTAGATGCTTGTCTCCGCTCACCAATAAGAGGGTTGACCAATATGGGGGAAGTCTGGAAAACCAGGCTCGTTTCCCGCTATCGGTTGCCGACAGAATCAAGCAGAAATGCGGCAAGGATTTCCTCATCGAGGCCTGTGTAAGCGGCAGAGAGCCAGCTGGAGGATTAACCCTGGATGATACCATAGAGTTAGCCAAGATGTTCGCTGGCCACATCGACATGCTTCAAGTACGGGCGCATGATATTGAAGCAGAACATCCGACCGGCTTCGATACTGAACGCACGCCCTTTCTATATATGGCCGAAGCCATTAAGAAAAGCGGCGCTGCCCTTGCCGTTGCTACCGTTGGTGGATTTCTGGATATGGATGTTTGTGAGAATGTTATCGCCTCGGAAAAAGCGGATTTCATCGCAATAGGCAGAGGCTGGATAAGCAACCCGAACTACGGCCGCTTAGCTTACGAAGGCAGAGGTGATGATGTGGTGCCGTGCCCTAGGTGCAACGCCTGCTTTAGGAGCAGCAAGTCAGACCCTTTGGTCAGCGTTTGCACCGTCAATCCTGTCTGGGGATTGGAGCATAAGATTGAAAGAATGATTGAGCCTCCCAGCGAAAGGAAAGATATCGCGGTGATAGGTGGCGGGCCGGCAGGAATGCAGGCTGCCCTGATAGCAACCCGCAGGGGGCACCATGTAACACTGTACGAAAAGAGTGATGCCTTGGGAGGACTCCTTAAGACAAGCAACAACGTTTCCTTCAAATGGCCCGTCAGAGATTTCAAAGACTACCTCATCCGCCAGATTGCAAAGGCGAAGATTAAGGTACTTCTCAATACAGAGGCTACTCCTGAAATGCTGAATAGAAAGGATTACGATGCAGTCCTAGTCGCCGTGGGTGCAGAGCCGATTATCCCGCAGATCCCTGGTACCGATGGCAAGAATGTTATATTTGCACAGGACGTTTATGGAAACGAGGATAAACTGGCACAGAGCCTTGTCATTATCGGAGGTGGGGAAGTGGGGGTAGAAACCGGTATGCATCTGGCCGAGAGGGGGCACGAGGTCGTATTGCTTGAGATGCTGGATATGCTCGCACCTGATGCTCCTCCCATTCATTTCTACGCTACGTTCAAGGATGCTTGGGAGAAGCTGCCCAACTTCAAATACATTTTGAAAGCTCGTTGCCAGAGTATTGGCGTGAATAAGGTGAGCTACACCAGCGAAGATGGTGCGGAACATGATATCAAAGCTGACAGTGTGATTATAGCTGTCGGTATGAAACCTAAGGGTGATTTAGCACTAAAGTTCTATAGTGCCGCCGATCAATTTTTTATGATTGGCGACTGCAACGCTGTAGGCAATTTACGAACAGCAATTTATAGTGCCTTCACCACCGCGTCGGTGCTCTAAATCATGGGTATGGAACGAAGGAGGAGCGCTTGCATAGAAATAATCTGTACATGCCGTTACATTTGCAAGGAGTCAATAGTATGAGGCGAATCTCATAGCCAGCCGAAGTGATGGATTATGCTGGCATGAAGAAAGAAGTACACTGCTCAGTCTGTCCTGGTATTGAAGACAACAGCACATAACTCTCAGGTTAATATTTTCATCGGTATTCTTGAACCAGCTTAGACGTCAGAACATTCGGATGCAAGTTGCGAACGCCCTCTTGCTTGTTGTCACTCAATTTCGACTGAAGTCTTGACGCGTGTCGAACCTTCTGTCTTTCTCGGTCATCAGTGCAACCAGAGAGAACTCATTTTACGCTTTCCTTGAGCATTATCCCTGCCGATACTTTGCCAACAGACTATTTAACACGCAACGCTATAGGAATAAATTAGGCTGACGTGAACTAAAGGTTTGACGTAAAAATGGCAAACCGCTATGCTACTTGTGGTCATCGGTTTGGACATCAGGCTTAGTATTCGGTAAGGGCCGGCCGTAAGTTGCAAGCCGACCGTTGGCCGGGAGGTTAATATGAGCAAGTTTATTGACAAATTGCAGTCGCTTTCCGAGTCCTCAGTGCCACCTATAGGTTTTCATCTGACTGTTGATGAATCAAAAAGAGCAGCAATGTTACTTGTCGTTGGTTTGTCTGTAACGGATATTAAAGAAGCCGAAGTTGCGGCTGCTATCAATGCGGATGCGGTCTTGATTTCGGAGCAGCACTATAGTACAAGGCTTATTAAGCAAATGGTAGCAGCGGTGGGTGACATCCCGATCGGTATAGTTGTGAAGGGCATAACCGAGAAGAAGATGAAGAAACTTAAAGACGCCGGCTGTGACTTCCTGGTCTTTGACATAAAGGTGCCGGCGATAGCATTGCATGAGGAAACGATTGGCAAATTTCTCATGGTGGAACCCTCGTTAGAACCGGGGTTACTTAGAGCCATTAATAGCCTTGACGTGAGCGGCGTATTTATTAATAGCGGTGAAGAGTCTTTTATCACTGTTGAACAGCTGCTGGTTTGTCAAAGATTCTCTGAGCTATTGAGCAAACCACTAGTAGTTACTCTACCTTCTATGATCACAGGCGAAGAGCTCAGGAATCTATGGCAAATTGGGATAGATTGCCTTGTTACTCCCTCATCTCAGTCACAAGAAGCACTAGCTAAGCTAAGAGGAATGATTGACAACTTGCCGAAAGAGTCCAAACGTCGCCGTGGCAAGTTGAATGTAATGCTTCCTCAGTATGGTGGAGACGTGGACTTTGAAGAAGAAGAGGAAGAAGAGGAAGAAGATTGACTTTGGCCTGAAAATGCTCATATTAATGTAACTATGCAGATAATGTTCAAAGTATCTCTGTTTCAATCTGAGCTAGCAGAAGCGCCTTAATAGACCTCTAGAAAGCCTGTGCTCTGTTAGAAGTGACATCGGACTGATAGCCGGATTATGGAGACAAGCCTCAGCCTATTTTTGCTGTCAGCAGCAGGTATCTCACTCACCGGGGTCATGCTGCCAGGCCCGATGACTGCTGCCACAATAGCTAGGGGCCGCGATGATAAGCATGCTGGCGCATTGATTGCAATAGGCCATGCAGCCATCGAGATACCTCTTATAGCAGCAATTTACTTTGGGCTTGCCCATTTCCTGAATTCTCCGCAAGTTGTAAGGGTTATATATGTTGCAGGCGGACTGACATTACTATATCTGGGCTTCCGCATGTTCCGAAATATAGGCAAATCGCCTGATGAAATAAGTGGCCTGCCTATGACTTCCTTTGTCACGGGCATCGTAGTCACGGGTACGAACCCTGCTTTCTATATCTGGTGGGCTACCATCGGTATGGCGCTAGTAGCGGGGGCCTCCAAGTTCGGGCTTATTGGTATCATATCATTCACCCTGGTACATTGGCCTTGTGATTTAGTGTGGTATGAATTTCTTTCGGCAGGCACCTTCAAATCAAGAAAGTGGTGGACGAAAAGAATAGAAAGAATAGTATTCACAGTGTGTGCTTCGATCCTAGCCGCCTTTGGCCTGTGGTTTTTTCTTTCGGCTATACGATAAGATATTACAGCCTCAAGGGATGCTTTGCGTTGACTGGAAATACTTCCCTTCCGTCTTTATTGACGGCGCTATAATCATCTTAACATCATGCATTTCTTTGAGATTCCGAGCACCGCAGACTCCCATGCTCGTACGCAAAGCGCCAATCAGGTTTTGAGTGCCACCAGTAACAGCGGTTGGCCCAAAGAGAATTTGCTCGAGCGGAGCGCTGGTCCCAACTCTAATGCGGGTTCCCCTGGGTAATGCTGGGTGAGAATGAGACATGCCCCAATGGTAACCTCTTCCCGGTGCCTCTGCCGCTTGAGCTAATGGTGAACCAAGCATGACTGCATCAGCACCTGCCGCAAAGGCCTTACATAAGTCACCACCGGTACGGATGCCACCATCAGTTATTACTGAGACATAGTTCCCGGTTTCCTTAAAGTGCCTTTCTCTGGCAGCAGCGCATTCTATGGTAGCGGTCACCTGAGGAACCCCGACACCGATAACCTCCCTGGTAGTACAGGCAGCTCCAGGCCCAACTCCAACCAGAATGGCATCAATCCCTGTTCTCATCAACTCCAGTGCGGCGCTATAGCTGCAACAATTGCCTACTATAATAGGGGAAGATATCATCTGGCACAACTCGGGCAGAATGAGGCCGCGGTAGCTCTTTGACACATGCCTCGCTGTAGTTATTGTAGATTGCACCACTAGCACATCCACCCCGGCATCGCTGGCAACGGGAGCTAAGCGTTTGGTGTTGGCCGGAGTGACAGAAGCAGCACAGATGGCACCCGATTGTTTTATCGCTCTAATGCGTTCACTGATTAGATTTTCCCTGACAGGCTGAGAGTAGACTTTTTGAAGTAGTGGAGTAACTATATCATCAGGTGTCTCAGCAATCTCAGCTATGATTTCATCAGGGTTATCATATCTTGTTTGAATACCTTCCAGATTAAGGACAGCTAAGCCGCCCAGTTTGCTTAATCTTACAGCAAAGGTAGGGCTGACGACAGCATCCATAGCTGACGCCAAGATAGGAATGGAGAATCTTAGGTCCCTCAGAACAAAGCTTATATCCGTCTGGTCAGGGTTAATGGTTATATCCCCAGGCACAAGTGCAACCTCATCAAAACCATATGTCCGCACCATTTCCTTGAATTTTGGCTGAGCCATCTTTGTCTGCCTGGGAAAAAGTTGCCCTACACTATACAGGCACGGTAATCTTAAGTCAAGGCGGTGTGCGTCGGCCCATAGCTATCGCGATATAGTAATGACGACTATCTATGCTGCTCAGTAAGATAGCGAGACGCTCGATTTTCTACTAGATAATAAATGTACGCTATTCGTATATATGCGTGTGTCATACACTCAATAGCCTTTACAATGTGTCTTCACAAACATATAATTGAGGCTAGGCGGAGTTATGGTGTGCTGTCACGCGGCAAGGCATTACCTATTGGGACAAAGCATCCTGCCGAAAACAATTTGACTCTGACGCCATGAGCAGAGAGCATACCATTAACCATTAGCGTGTAGGTGTAATGCCAGCGTAGCTCAGTGGTAGAGCAGCGGTTTCGTAAACCGCCGGTCGTCAGTTCAAGTCTGACCGCTGGCTATCTGTATTCTTAGGTGGTTCCCAGAATTTAGACAGGTAACGAAGCTATGGTTCTGCTCATTCAAAAGAAGAACACGAGCAGCAGGACATGACAAGAACAGGAGGAAGCACAGCGCATGGTTCAAAGCTGGATTAGCGTTGGAAGCCCTCAAGGCTGAAGAGGCAATAACCGAACCGGCCAGCCGCTATGAGATTCATGCCAGCCAAGTGCGCCAGTGGAAAAGAGAGCTTGCCGAAGGCGTCGGCGGCATTTTCGGTGATGAGCAGTCCCATAAGGAGAAGGCCGACGCTGCCCTCATCGTCTAGAGTACTAGGGCGTCAGCATTTCAAGATGAAAACATGGATTCAAATTCCCTTGGCGGCAGTTCTTGGCACCATACGGCGCTGGAAAGCACTGGGCCACCATTAATTCCCTGTTTCTTGTGAGGATAATTCATACGTTGTGTCCGCTGATTATATGGTACGCCGGGCCATCAGGCCAATAGTCAGCTACTTTTTATCTCGCCTTGCCAAGCATCCTCTCCAATTAGAGGCACGAAGTAGCAACCGCCGAGATGTTCTATCTTATTTAATTTCCTGCGCTTTGTAAGCTTGATCAATTCCTGTTGGTATCGAGAACCCACGGGGATTACCATTCTGCCTTCCCAGCCCAGTTGCTGCAAGAGAATCTGGGGAATAGAAGGGGCACCAGCAGAAACTATAATAGCGTCATAAGGTGCTTTGTCTGCCCAGCCCAAGTTCTTACCAGCAATGTGTACTTCGATGTTGGAATAGCCCAGCTCTACTAAGATTCGCCTGGCTGATTCTGCCAGCTCGGGTATATACTCCACAGTAACAACCCAGTGAGCTAGCTCAGCCAGTATAGCAGCTTCATAGCCGCTTCCAGTGCCTAACTCCAGGACCTCGTCGCTGGCCTTGAGTTCCAGGGCTTGTACCATCATGGCTACAATTAGGGGTTGGGAAATAGTCTGATCGAAGCCGATGCTCAGTGGCCTATTCTCATAAGCGGCATACTGTTGGTCGCGGGGCACAAACAATTCACGTGGGACACGCCTCATGGCCTCAATGACACGTTTATCGTCTATCTCACGGTCAAGATACTGAATTAGATTAGCTTTAGCTACTGATAGGTCCACTCTTACTTATAAGAAAGAAGTAGTTACCCTAGAAGGCAGGATAGTATTATGAGAGTCACTACTATTGCTCCTGCAATAATACTGATGCGCTTCACTTCGGGCATCACATATTGGTAGCGGCTGGTGAGAGTTTCCACCTCGGGTGATATTCCAGTTGACGACTGAAGTTTAACTGCTATCGGCTTCGGTTGTTGCGGCTGCCACCTTTGCGTTGCCTTTGCTCCTTTAGTCAGCTGTTTAGCTTTAATGCGGCGCGATTTTTTGGCCATCACTTCTCCCTGGGTACGGATTTCTGGTAGATTCTGGTACTGGCGATATATGAGTGACCTAGAAGTTCCTGTACAGAGTGTAGATCAGCACCGGTCTGTAACTTACGCATAGCAAAGCTGTGACGCAGAGTATGCGGCGTAACCTTAGCACTTAAGTCGGCCTTGGATGCGTAATTCTTAATGATCTGCCAGAATCCCTGCCTGGTGAGCCGCTTACCTCGTCGGTTAAGAAACAGCGCCTCTTCCTTCTCATCGTACAATAGCTCTAGCCTATCATTTTCAATGAATTTTTTCAGTAGCTTGCTCATGTGATCGTCAAGGGGGACCCTTCTTTTCGAGTTACCATAGAGTGAGCTAACATAGTCCTGCGTCAAATCGATATCCTTAACGTCCAGGGATACTAATTCGCTTATGCGTAGGCCGGTAGAATAGAGCAATTCTAGCATTACTACATCTCTTTTGGCTTCTGGGGTGGTGAGCTTCAATGGCTCTGCCAGCAGCTGCTGGTACTGAGACGTAGACAAAAACCCGGGTAAATGCTTGCGGACTTGAGGAGAGAGTAGCTTCTGTGTCGGGTTTTCCCTCAACTTTCCAGATTGAACCATGAATTTAAAAAAAGACCTGGTAGAAGCTATTTTGCGTGCTGATGTAGCCGGGGAGTATTTCTTCTCTCTGAGATTCAGTAGGTAGCTGTTCACGAGCTCGGCGGTTGAGCCTATTATGCCTTTCTGCTGCTCTGTCTCCATGTAAGCTATCAGCTGGTTCAAGTCATTACGATAAGCAGCCAAGGTGTTCTGCGCGTAGCCCTTTCTTTCACTCAGGTATTTGAGGAAAGGTTCAATGTACTGTCTCATCTACATTTATTGTAACATAAGGCAGCTCATTTTGCCCCGCTTCGAGCCGCTTGTTACAATAAATTTGCTATGAAAACAGAGCAATTGAAACAGCAACTGAAAGCGCTGCCGGCAAGCCCTGGAGTCTATCTATTTAGAGGTGAGGAAAGTGAGGTTCTCTATGTAGGTAAAGCTGCTAGTCTGAGCGATAGGATGAGGAGTTATTTTACTAAGAGTAGTAATTTGTCATTGAAGACTCAGCGGCTGGTGATGAAAATAAGTGACCTTGAATTTGTGGTTACTAACTCCGAGCAAGAGGCCCTTCTCTTGGAATGCGACATGATAAAGAAATATCGTCCACAATTCAATATACGGCTCAAAGATAACAAGACATTCCCTTATCTGAAGGTGGCTGTTAATGAGGATTGGCCTGGTGTCTATATAACCCGTCGTCTGCAGCAAGACGGTGCTAGATACTTTGGGCCTTTTGCCAGCGCTGGCTCGGTGCGTAAGACATTGAAGTTGATACGGAAGATTTTTCCTTTTCGTACATGTACCAAATCCATGAATGGTTCAGATAAGCGGCCTTGCCTTGACTATTATATCCATCGCTGTCTTGGGCCTTGTATTGGTGCAGCAGACAAACAGGAATATCAAGAGGTGATAAAGCAGGTTATCTTATTTTTAGAAGGTAAGCAGGAGTTAGTCCTTCGTGAATTAAAGGATAAGATGAAGGCATCATCCCGGGAGCTTCAGTTTGAAAGAGCTGCTCTGCTTCGTGACCAAATTCAGACAATAGAGAAAGTCATAGAAGGGCAGAAAATTGCTCTCACCCTGAAGGGTGAACAGGATGTCATCGCTCTGACACAAAATGAAGGGCAGGCTTATGTAGAAATATTTTTCGTTCGTAGTAACAAGCTTGTGGGGCGGGATCACTTCATTATGGAGGGGGCTAGTGATGAACTTCCAAGCCAGGTAATAACGAGTTTTATAAAACAATACTATGCTTCGGCTTCGTATATACCGCCGCTGATATTGTTGCAGTATCCGGTCAGTGAGCGTGAGGCGCTTCTGGCATGGCTCAGACAGCGGAGGAAGAGCGGCGTGAAGATTCAAGTGCCCAAGGTGGGGGTCAAGAAACAGCTTGTAAATATGGTAGCGGAAAATGCTAGCAGGGGTTTTCAGTTAGCTAGAGCCAAGTATATGAACTCGCAGCTTATGATTTCCAGCTTGCAGGAGTTGAAAGACAGACTTTGCCTGCCGCGGATACCATTGACAATAGAGTGCTACGATATTTCTGATATTCAGGGTGCTTCAGCGGTTGGCAGCATGGTTTTTTTGGAGAGAGGGTTACCAAACTCAGCCCGTTATCGGCGGTTCCGAATTAAGGGGGTGCTGGGTGTTGATGACTATGCCATGATTCAGGAGCTGTTGAGGCGCCGATTCAAGAGGGGTATGGCGGGTGAAGATGGCTGGTCAGTATTTCCAGACCTTGCCCTTATTGATGGTGGCAGGGGACACCTGGCTAGTGCTCTGCAAGTAAAACAGGAGTTGGGTGTGGATATTCCTATGGCAAGCCTGGCCAAAGAACATGAGGATGTCTTCATCCAGGGTAAGTCCAGCCCAATTGAGATACCTAAGGATTCTCCTGCTCTGCATGTGCTCCAAAGAGCGAGAGATGAAGCACATCGCTTCGCGAATGCTTACCATCGGAAGGTGAGGCGTAAAGAGACATTCAGCTCAGTTCTGGACGGAGTTCCCGGCGTTGGGCCCAAAAGAAAGGAGTCGTTAATGAGGAGTTTTGGTTCTATTGAAGCTATTAAAGTAGCTTCAGAGGAGGAACTTCGCCTCATAAGTGGCATGACCCCGATCCTGGCCCGAAGGCTGAAGGAGTATCTGTGAATCCTCTCATGATTGATGAGGCCATAGCGGATTTGGCATCGGTTATGGGGATGGGACTGTGAGGTCTATCAGGCTGGTTGCGGAAGAGGCCAGCGGTGTAATAATGCTGGTGGATAGCAATGCTATGAGAGCTTGTCGATAGCCGCCAATACCTATCTCGTGGAGCAGAGGAAGGCAGGTTATGAAAAGGAAGGGTCAAAGACGGCTCGCATGGGGGTTGTAATTCTCGAGATAACGACGCAGTGTTATTGCATTTCTGACCGCAAACGCTCCGGCATCGTTGTTGAAATAGATGTAGATGGAGCGAATGTTTTCTGGCAGGGCAATGATCTTCCTTGCCCAGAGTGATAGTTCGTCATCGGAGTAGCAGCTTGAATATAGGTTTTCATTGCCGTGGAAACGGATATAGGCGAAATCAGTGGTAGCTAGAAGGGGACAGGTTAGGCCCGGCATATCAAAAACACACAGACCTACGTTGTGCTGCTCCAATATATGAAACACAGAATCGTCCAGCCAGGACTCATGGCGAAATTCAAACACATGCTTGTATTCTTGAGGTAAGGTAGAGAGGAAATGTTCCAGCACTTCATCGTTCCGTTTCATGCTGGGAGGCAATTGATACAGTAGTGGGCCTAGTTTATCCTTTAGAAGAGAAACCCGCGATAGTAAATTCTCCACTGCTGAGCCCAAATTCCTCAACCTTCTTATGTGAGTGATAAAGCGGCTCACTTTCACAGCAAAGACGAAGTTATCGGGCGAAGACTCATGCCAGGCTTTGAAAGCTTTCTCCGACGGTAGATGATAGAAGCTGTTATTCAGCTCTACAGTGGCAAATTCTGTGGCATAGAATTGTAGCCATTTGGACCTTGCCAGTCCTTCCGGATAATAAAGGCCACTCCAGTGGTCATAATGCCAGCCGCTACAGCCTACATAATACTTCGCTGGTGACTTCTCTCTGATGCCTGGCAAGGACGTTACACCCGCTTTGATTTCTTTCTTGCGGCAGGACGTTACTTCTTCTTATTAGTACATGAGGATTGATGCATCCCTCATGCTCTTGGCAACATAGTATATGAAGCCTGGCGGCTCCAGCAAATCATGAGACTTTGTGTCCGCTCATTCCTACAAGGTTGAACATTTATTGGGGATGGGTTATACTACATTTAAGAGGAGCTTCCTGGTGACTCTGGCGGAGTGGAACCACCCGTTCCCATCCCGAACACGGCAGTGAAACGCTCCAGCGCAGAAAATACTTAAGGGGCAACCCTTCGGGAAAATATGTCGTTGCCAGGGAGCTTTTCTATTTCAATTAGGTAAAATCTCACCCCATCTGTGACAGCAACGACTGAGATTCATACTGGTTCGCTCAGTTTCTTGGCCAATTATCAAGGATTGGCCCGCCACATGGTCATGACGAACTAGGTAAGTATGACTGGCTTTGGTCGCATTGCCTCTATGATTCGCCTGGTGTCAGGAAGCGAAGGATGCTCGGTGGGAGCCCCGGGGGTGAACTTGGTAGTTTGGACCAAGCGATCAGAGTCAGCGTCTATAAGCATTTGAGTGTGACCGAAACTAAGCCAATCACATGCCGATGCTAGCAGTTGGCGTCCAACTGCAAACCTGACGCTGCCAGCTCCTAAAGAATGGATTATATTTGGTAACTCAACTAATAGCTAAATTATGGCAGTAAAACCTGCTAAAATGTGTGGAAACCATGGCGAAGCTGGAAACAGAAATTGCCGGGCTGATAAGGGAATACAGGCACAGAGCAGGGATTTCCTTGACAATTGGCACTATAGAGTCGGCTACTGGCGGTAGGATAGCCGATATGCTGACCAACGTTGCTGGCAGCTCCGACTACTTTAAAGGTTCCATTATCTCCTACAGCAACGAAACAAAGATAGACACCGTTGGCGTGAAAAAGGAAACCATAAAGACTCATGGAGCTGTCAGTGAGCAAACAGCCATAGAGATGGCCCAGGGTGGCAGGAGGGTGTTAGGTGTAGATCTGTGCGTCTCTGATACCGGAATCGCCGGCCCCTCTGGTGGGAGTTCTGAAAAGCCTGTTGGACTTTTTTATATTGGCCTGGCAACCGAGCATGGTAGCTTAAGCCAGAGGTATATCTTCCACGGGAATCGAGAGGAAAACAAGCAAAATGCGGCTGAGGCTGCACTGGATATGTTGAAGCAATGCTTGCTACGGCTGAGCCGGCAGCCTGGTCAGTTTTGACCGCTTCGGGAACTAAACTATGACAGAACTTATTCTGGTAAGGCACGGAGAGACTGCGTGGAATGTCGAAGAGATATACAGGGGCAGAACCGACGTAGGTCTGGACGAGGTGGGACTTGAGCAAGCTAAATTGATAGGGAAGTATTTGGGCAATCTGCAACTCGAGGCTATCTATTCTAGTCCATTGAAGCGGGCTATAGACACGGCGAATGCAGTTGCTCAATACCAAAAAGTTGGCGTAGAAGTTGCCAACGGACTTATGGATTTTGATTATGGAGAATGGCAGGGCTTGAGAGCAGAAGAGGTGCAGAAGCTTTACCAAGACCTTCACAGTGAGTGGCATGCTAATCCTGACAGGGTGAGGATGCCTGGTGGGGAGAGTTTGTCCGATGTGAAGGACAGAGCGGTAGAGGTGGTGAAGAAAGTAGTCTCTGAACATGAGGGAAGCGTGGCTTTGGTGTCCCACCGCGTTGTGAATAAGGTCTTGATATGCTCTCTACTTGGCCTAGGCAACGGAAGCTTCTGGAATATAAAGCAGGATGTGGCAGGAATCACAACCTTCAACTATGCAGGCGGTAGGATTGTCCTGATTAGACATAATGACACTTCACATCTAAGGGGTATGCAGCGATATGTCCTCGAGGATTTTTGATAGACACTCTCGGAAAGCTTTTGGCAAATAGGTTATAATTAGCTTGCATAAGAGTTGCGGAATGACAACCTTCAATCTAAGCGAAATCAAGTTGCAAGCTAAGAATAGTTTCGCTCAAGCTTGGACTTCCACAGCAAAGCTGATTCCATCTCACACCGAAATGCCACTTGGCAAGAAAGGCAAACCCCACCTCTTGCGCGAATTGATTCAGAAATCTCGTGATATCCTGCTAAGTCTCGGCTTTGATGAGGTTGAGAACCTTAGCATCCTGCCTGATACTGACGTGGTGAAACAATATGGGCCGGAAGCCAGGGTTATTCTTGATAGGGCTTTCTACCTTGCTGGACTACCGCGCCCTGATATAGGGCTGAGTTCTAAAAGAATGGCTGAGGTGAAGAATGTAGCGGGAGAGGTCGACATTGAAGAGCTGCAATCTATTTTAAGGAGTTATAAGCGGGGCGAAATAGAGGCGGATAATCTGATAGAAGAGCTTGTCCTTGGATTGAAAATTGCTGACTCTCAAGCGACGGAGCTTCTGGACAAGGTTTTCCCTGAAATGAAGAAACTGCATCCCATCCCTTCTGATAAGACGTTGAGGAGCCACATGACGGCTACATGGTTTCACAGCTTAGCCGCATTACAGGATAAAGCGAGCTTGCCGCTTGCTCTATTTTCCGTCGGACCGAGGTATCGCAACGAACAGAGGGAGGACGCTCATCATTTGCGAGTCCATCACTCAGCATCGATTGTGATTATGGATCCCGAGATGTCGCTGGACGCAGGAAGAAAAATAACTGAGGAAATCATGAAAAAGTATGGTTTCTCGGAAACGAAAGTTGTGACGAAGACTGCCACGTCTAAGTACTATGCGCCGGAGCAGGAGGAGGAGGTTTTTGTGCGGCATTACGGCGAGTGGCTGGAGGTTGCTGACATCGGTATGTATTCGCCGGTGGCCTTGGCGAATTTCGATATCAAGTATCCTGTGTTTAATGCCGGCTTTGGAATTGAGCGGCTAGCGATGATTATATATGGCATAGACGATGTAAGGAAGCTGGCATATCCTCAGTTTTCCATAGCGGAGTATTCTGACGAAGATATAGCCGGGTCTATCACTTATATAAAGAGTCCCGGGACTGCTAGAGGCAAGAAGATAGCCAAGGCGATTGAGGACACTGCCAGAAAATATAAGGATGAAGTTGCTCCTTGCGAATTTACCGCTTGGGACGACGGATCTGTAGAGGTGAGGCTTTTGGAGAAAGAAGCGGGGAAGCGCCTAATTGGTCCCGCGGGATTCAATGAGATTTGCGTTGCCAATGGCGCCATTTATAGTGATATTACACCCTCCGGAGTGTACACGGGGATAAACTACATGCGTGGTATAGCGATGGGTGCTGCAGCAGCTATAGAGAGCAGCAATGACAGCGTTATCTATCAAGTGAAGGCAGTAAAGCATCTATCTGACCTCAATTTACAGATTCCAGAATCCATCAGACAACATATCGAGGGAGAACAGAAGAAGATCGGGGTTGCTGGTGCTGTGTTTGTGGTAATAGAGTCAAGACCTGCAGGAGCGGGAAGTGGCGAAACAAACAGAAAATAAATCGTTACAAAAACTCACGAATCTGCGAAGGCAACACAAGGGACTTATCAACCTGATGCCTTTGCAGACAGGCGGTCTGCTTACTGAGGCTGCCAGAGAGGCTTTGATAGAGTTTGGGGATGGATATTCTGTATGTGATTTTTGCCTTGGTAGCTTGTGTGATATGACAAATCCTCCTGTCAGGGAGTTCGTCCATGATTTGCTACCCAAATTCCTGGGTTGTGAGGTCGCTACCTTAACCTACGGAGCCAGAGATGGCATATTCATGGTACTGCACTCCGTGGCAAAGCCAGGAGACTTAATTCTCGTTGACAGTAACCGCCACTATACTACCGCTGTTGCTGCTGAAAGAGCAGGCTTAGGTGTAATTGAAGTGGCTGCATCTGATTATCCCGCATACAGGATTGATGTCGATGCTTACATCCCGCTCATAAAGAGCCACAAACCTAAGCTGATGCTGCTGACTTACCCCGATGGTAATTATGGAAATCTGCCTGATGCCAGAAGGCTGGGAGAAATTGCTCAGGAGTATAACATTCCTTACATACTTAACGGCGCGTATGCGGTGGGTAGAATGCCTGTGAGCATGGATGAGATAGGGGCTGACTTCATTATTGGCAGCGGGCACAAGAGTATGGCCGCTGCTGGTCCTTCGGGGGTTTTGGGGATGAGGAGGAAATGGGAGAGTAAGGTATTGAGAAAATCTCAGGCATACGATAACAAAGACATTGAGCTGCTTGGCTGTAGCTTAAGAGGTGTACCCTTGATAACGTTGATGGCTTCCTTTCCCAGTGTTTCGGAAAGGGTGCAATGTTGGGATGAGCAGGTATCAAAAGCACAGTGGTTTTCCGGTGAGTTGGGTAAACTGAATTTTCAGCAGTTGGGTGAAATGCCGCATAGACACGACTTGCTGCATTTTGAAACACCAGTACTTTACAATATATCCAAGAATGTCCGCGAGAGGGGATATTTCCTATATAAGGAACTGAAGGAAAGAGGTATTTGGGGACCGCAGCCGGGATTAACGAAAGCTTTCAAAGTGTCTACCTTTGCTGCTGATAAGGAGCAGCTAAATTTTGTTATAGACTCATTCAGAGCAATCTTAGACAAATATAGCTGAAGCAGAGCTTCTAGATTCAGAGCACCGAGTCCGAGAGGCTTGAAGATAGCTGTCAGAAAGTGCTATTTAGCACTGAGGAAGTTTTCTAGCTTATTCGTGATGTGAGGAACTGCTGGGAAAGAATACTACGCTTCTGGGCATGCAGATTTTTCAATTGTCTGAGACGTGCTTGGAACTGCTCTGAGATAATACTATCTATCCTCATGAGCAAAGCATCTTCGCCATTGTCGGAATAGTAATTGCGCCGTCTTCCATCCATCTCAAACCCGTATTTCTCATATAGAGCTTGAGCTATATGATTGGAAGCCCGCACTTCTAGACTGAGTGTGCTAGCACTTAGTTCTGTGGCCAGGTCAATAATCGAAATCAGTAATGCTTCACCTACCCCGAGCTGGCGGAAGCCAGCTCTTACGGCGATCGCGATAATGTGTGCCTCTCTTAACATCAGCCAAAAACCAGCAAAGCCAATGATGTACTCTGAAGCAACTGTTTCCTCGTTTCCGGAAGCATCGAGACCCAGAATCCGTTTGAACCAGGGTAGTTGTTGCATATTGTCTTGATTAGACTTTGGCAGGAATTCTCTTTTCGCGTAAGCTACTACATAACGAGCTACAGGATTGCTAAGGTCTTGCTTGTATGAAGCATAAGAGCGGAACATCCATTCGCTGGAAAAGGCCTCACGGTCTATCTCAGCTACTGGAGCGATATCGCTCTCTTTCATGGGGCGTATTATATAAGCAGCCTTCTTCAACTTGTTTCAATTTTAGCATGAGAGACAATGCCGGGTATACTAGCTCACAGTGCTACATTTTGGCCTTGACTGACGAACGGTAACCATGTGCTTCGATGAGATTTGTCTTGGATAAAGGCATAATGATAAAGTTCTGGATATGGAGCAGACACCCCTTCTATGTGTCCAGATAGCGCCACGTCATCCGAAAGGCTTGATGCTGGCTAATCCCGTTATTATATCTTCTGGCATATTTGGCTATGGTATGGAATACAGCCAGCTTATTGATATACAGAAATTGGGAGCCATTGTATGCAAAGGAACTACTCTTATGCCAAGGATGGGTAATAGTCAACCGCGTCTAATAGAAACTGCAAGTGGTCTGCTTAATTCTATCGGTCTTGAGAACATCGGCGTTGATGCGTTGGTCAGGGAGAAAGCACCTGCGTGGGCGAAGTGGCAGGTTCCCGTAATAGTCAATGTCGCCGGTGAAACGATAGACGAATATGTTGGTGTAGCAGGGCGGTTAGAAGGAGTATCAGGCGTAAGCGGTATTGAACTGAATATTAGTTGCCCCAATATTTCATCGGGGGGCATGGAGTTTGGAGCTGATCCTAAACTTGCCAAGGAGGTCACCTCAGCGGTTAAGGCGGCAAGCAGTCTGCCACTTATAGTTAAGCTGAGCCCTAATGTGACTGATATCAAGGCCATTGCTTTAGAGGTAGAAAAGGCAGGGGCCGATGCTATATCTTTGATTAATTCAGTGAAAGGCATGGCCGTCAAAATAGATGAAATGAAATCCCGCTCAGGGTGTATTGTAGGTGGACTCTCTGGTCCTGCTATAAAGCCTGTGGCGCTCTATATGGTTCATGAGGTGGCGAGGAATGTTAATGTCCCGGTAATAGGGTGCGGGGGGATTAGTTCTGCCGAAGATGCGCTCGAGTTTATCATGTGTGGAGCTACTGCAGTACAGGTTGGAGCAGCCAACCTGTCTAACCCTAGTATAAGTCTTAATATATTAGAAGGCATCGAGCGATTCATGAGGGGTCATGACTTGAGTGATGTAAGAGAGATAATTGGTTATTGTCTGAAGTAATTCTCTGTGATAGGCTTCTATTTGGCAGCTACGTTCTTTTAGAGAAAATCAATGATGTCGCCAGGTGACATGCCGGGGAGGATCAGAGCTTTCTTGCCTGTTGGCTGCCAAGTTGAGATATCGTTCTCAGGTATTATGCTTCCCGCAATAACTGGCAGATGACCAATTACCTTTCGGCTTGTGCCATTGACAAACATAGGGGGATTCTCTGTGAGCGCCGGACTAGATAGACAAGTCAACAACATCTATAGCCTCTTGAATAGCTGCGCGGGCAATTATATTTGGATTGCGTCCAATACGAGCTTAAGTACTGCCCTAGCGACCTCTCGCAGAGCCCTAGCTAGACCTTTGGCACCGCCATCGTGGTGGTCCAATCCCGATTTAGCTATAAAGATGCAGACCTTGCCTTCCTTCTGAGCGTTTTCAGCCCTCTAGGTTCATTTGGCAGAGTTCAAGGAGCACACCCTTGACCGAGGCGCACCTATTCATGTATCAGGAAGCGCTCCCATGAACTCGAGGTTAGGGCCACAAGGAAAGCTAAGCATCGCTGAGCTTAGCAGGCTTACCACTATTTCCCACTAGGGTTAGCTCTACCCATGAAGGCACCTATCATATCTATGGGTATGGGGAATAGAATCGTATTGGTTCTTTCGGTAGCAATACCACTCAGTGCCTGCAGGTAACGGAGCTGTATGGCAGCAGGCTGAGAGGAGATAATCTCAGCCGCTTGAGTCAGTTTTTCTGCTGCCTGGAATTCGCCTTCGGCATGGACGACCTTAGCCCGTCTGTCTCTCTCGGCCTCAGCCTGGGCTGCCATGGCTCTCTTCATCGCGTCTGGCAACTCAACATCTTTGACCTCAACCATGCTTACCTTTATACCCCAGGGGTTGGTGCCTTCGTCGACTACTATCTGTATCTTCTCATTAAGCATATCCCTATGAGCCAATAACTCATCCAATTCTGATTGTCCCACGACATTTCTCAGAGTAGTCTGGGCAAGCAATGAGGTCGCCTTGATATAATCGAGTACCTTTAGAATGGCATCTGCCGCATCAACCACACGGAAGTAAATCACAGCATCGACCGTGACGGTGACATTGTCCACTGTCATGCATTCTTGCTGGGGCACATCCATGGTGATTACACGTAGGTCAATCTTTCTCGCACGCTCAATGAAGGGAATAAGAAAGACAAGTCCGGGACCCCTGAGTCCAACAAACCTTCCAAGGCGAAAAACCCCTGCTCTCTCATATTCCTGAACGACCTTGATGGCTGCTGACAGTAGTATTATTACAACTACAGCGATAATAAAATAGATAATCCAGCTCACTTTGCCTCCTTTATATTAGATTCTCTTGTCACCCATAATTTCAGTCCTTCTACTCTGGTTATTTTTACTTCCTCGTTGGGTTCTATCTCGCTGCCCTCGGCGATAGCCGTCCAAAGTTCACCTTCAGCCAGGACTGTGCCCTTAGGGTTAAGTGTTGATTGGGCTACAGCTATCTTGCCTATCATCTCCTCAGCGCCAGCAGTGAGCTTTCGCCTTTGACCTTTAACGATAGCATATATGACAAAGATGACAAAAGCGACACCCAAGATTACAGCTACAATAATCGGGCCAGTTATTTCCATAACAGGGACTCATTCTCCTGATTCTTTCGATTTTCTTTTCACCCACAGCTTCAATGCTTCTACTTTAGTTATTAATACTTCCTCTCCCGCCGCTATTCTATCGGATTCGGCGGTGGCTGTCCAGAGTTCACCTTGGGCTAGCACTGTACCTGTGGGGCTGAGGCTGGTCTTAGCTATGGCTAGTTTACCCAGCATCCCCTCGGCTCCAGTGGCACTGCGCCTTTTCTGACCTCGAACGATAGCTCCAATCACGAATACAGCGAATGCTGTAATGGCAATGGTTATCGCTGCAATCAGCCTACGATCCACTTCAACTCCCGGGGTATGCGTGAACAAGATTAGCGAGCCAATTACGAGTGAGGCTACCCCTCCAGCAGTCAATAATCCGAAGCTACTGGTAAAGAATTCAGCAACAAAAAGTCCAACGGCAAGCAAGATGAGGGCTATGCCCCCCCAATAAGCATTGAGTACTCCTAGAGAGTAAAACGCTAAAAATAAGCTTATGCCACCAGCTACCCCGGGGAAAACCATACCTGGGTTAGAAATTTCGGTGATTAAACCTATGGTAGCGAGGCTGAGCAAGATGTAGGCGATATTGGGGTCGCTTATGACCTGCAAGAAACCCTCAATTTCATTCATTTCATTCCTGCTTGTTTCAACGCTGGTAGTATCAATAGTAACTTGCTCACCGTCGGACAAGACTGTCTCCCAACCATTGATTTGGGAGATAAGGCTTTCAAGGTTGTCCGCCCTCAAATCGATAAGGTTATATTCCAGCGCTTCCGTATCAGTGAATGATTTGCTTTCTGTTACTGCCAGTCTTGCTTCTTCCATGTTGCGGCCACGCTCTTCAGCAATAGTCTCCATCCATTTTGCTGAGAACTCAACAATCTTTTTCATTTGGTCTTCCGGTATTTCCTGTTCTCCTGCGGCTACCGGATGGGCAGCGCCGATAGTTGTGCCGGGAGTCATGGCTGCTATGTGGGCGGATAAGGTGATGAAAGTACCTGCCGAAGCAGCCCAGGCATTTACGGGAGACACGTAGACTACTATAGGCACTTTGGCATTCATAATTCTGCTGACTATCTTATCCGTCGAATCGAGCAGTCCCCCTGGCGTGTTCAACTCAATTATACATGCAGTAGCATTATTATCTTCAGCCTGGCTGATGCCTCTATCAATATAGTCTGCCACTACAGGCACTATGGTGCCTTCTACATGAAGCACTTCAATTTTTGGGCTAGAGGCGCTAATAGCACTACTTACGAGTCCCAAAATTATTGCCACTGCGACCAAGGCAGGGAACAGAATCGCCACAAAGCGCCTTAACATACAGCTTAACCTATGGCTTATTATAAACTAAGCGAACATAGGCCACAAATTAGTTGTCACGTGTCATTGAGAGTAGCACTAAGTATAGTGTAGAATAAGATGGCTTGCTTTGTTGTAGAGGAAATGAAAAATCGTATATATAACGGAATGCGGGATCTGCTTCCTGAAGATATGTTGCGCTTTCGCTACATTGAAGACTCCTTTCGAGCTTACTGCCTGAAATATGGATACCGGGAAGTAAGGACTCCAACTTTGGAACACCTGCATTTGTTTACAGCTGTGGGGACGCTTACTCCGAGCATGTTAAGCAAGGTATACTCCTTTCTGGATTGGGATGGCTGGGGTGGTGAGAGAGTGGTTCTGAGACCAGACGGCACAATTCCGGTAGCCAGACTCTACCTTAACAATCTAATTGGGAGAGAAGCAGGAGGGGAACAGTTGAACTCCTACAGACTTTTCTATGTGACAAATATTTTTTCCTTTGAAGGGGAGGGCAAGCAAAATAGAGAAAGGTGGCAATGTGGTGCTGAGTTTCTCGGTGGTGCCAAATTTGCTGCCGATGTGGAGATAATCTTGTTACTCAAGGATGTCCTGCGCAGGCTGGGTCTTGATGATACTGAATTGAGGTTGTCGCACGCTGGCCTGGTGAAAGCACTGATTAAAGGTCTTCAGCTCGGCCCCAGTGAGGAAGCCAAAGTAACAGGTCGTATTATGGATGGGGATTGGGGGGTATTGACGCAGTTAGAGTCAATTAACCCCGAGCTGAGCAAGGTTCTATTAAGACTACTTAGCCTCAAAGGAAAATCCAGCAGCTTCCTACAAAACCTGAGAGCTATGTCCCGGCAAGCTTCAGAGGAATTCAGATCTAATCTGGAGGATTTCATAAATATCACGACGCTTCTAGATAATCTGAATTGCGATTATGAAATCGATTTCAAGGCAACATTGGGTTTTGAGTACTATACGGGTGTCTGTTTTGTAGTGCTGGCCGATGGACAGAAAATAGCTGGCGGGGGCAGGTATGATAACCTCTTTCCACTCATGAGTGGAAAGGACATACCTGCCTGTGGATTTGCTCTCTATGTTGACCCGGTAATGAAATTGGTTTCGCTGGAAGAAGGGAAAGGGGTTCAAGCTGGCATTTTGATCCAGGGAGAGAATTCAACCCCGGCGCTATGGCAGAAATGCTTCGCCTTAGCTCAATCACTTCGCGATGCGGGTTACACAGCTGAACTTGGCTTTGCTGGTCAGAAAGAACTTGACTACCGGTGGGTGGTTCTGGTTCGGGGGAAAGAATCATCTCCATTTCTGATCACTGATTGCAGTCATAAGAAGCAGCAAGAAGCAAGTTCCATAGAAGGGATTCGCAACATAATATTGGGTTATTAGGGTTATGGCTATCAGACTTGCCTTACCTAAAGGCAGATTCTTATCGTCTACGGCTAATTTGCTTGCCTCGGCGGATCTGGGCTTTCGCGATTACGGCAATGAATCAAGGCAATATCGCCTCAAATCGATAAGGTTCCCTTATGTTTCGGCCAAGATATTTCAGGAGAAGGATATTCCCATACAGGTGGCGGTAGGGAATTATGACTTGGGGATATGCGGCTTGGACTGGATTGAAGAACTGCAGAGGAAGTATCCGATGAGTGCCCTGACTAAGGTATCTAGCTTGGGCTATGGTGAAGGCGATGTGCATGTCGTGGTGAGCAAGCAGGCAGGGATAGGTGATCTCGATGAGCTGTTGATCAGACCAGATGATTGGCGTATCGTGAGTGAGTATCCCAACTTAGCTGAATCTTTCGCCTTAGATCTTAGAATAAGAAAGTTCAGGATTTTCCCTGTATGGGGGGCTGCTGAAGCCTATCCTCCAGAAAATGCCGACTTGGCTATATTACTGGCAAGGGATGATGATGACCTGGAATCACAGGGCCTAGTCTCTTTGATGAAGTTGCTTCCTGTCACCTCATTTCTCATTGCCAACCGGGTGAGTCTGGAAAACAAGGACCTGAGCCCTATATTGAGCTGCCTAAGTTCTAAGTTCGTTGCTGAAGAACAAACAAGCCTCAGTGCGAGTGGGCAAAGGCAAAGCGATTCTGCTGCCGTCCATTCTGAATGGCAGGCAAAAGAAATAAAGCTGGCCCTGCCTGACGGACACCAGCAAGCGCCTGCTTCGCAGTTTCTAAAGAAGATGGGACTGAACTTGCAGGGCTATTCTAGCCGGGCTTGGAAACGTCGTCCCTCGGCTGAATTGGAGTGGCTCGGATTGAAGGTAATCAGACCCCAGGATATGCCCCTTCAAGTAGCCAATGGCAATTTCGATTTAGCTATAACTGGCAAGGATTGGTTCCTAGAGCACATCTATCGTTTCCCCCTTAGCCCGGTTACGGAATTGCTGGATCTTGGTTTCGGCGAGGTCAAAATTGTTGCGGCAATAAGTGAGGATATGCCTGCGAAGAATATTGATGAATTAGGGCTGATGGTTCAAAGGGGCGAGTTTCCTGCTCTAAGGGTAGTGTCCGAATATATTAATATTGCTGACAGGTACCTTAGGGATAACTATATCTGCCCCTATAAGCTGATACCAACCTGGGGTGCGAGCGAAGCTTTCTTGCCTGAGGATGCCGATCTGCTTATTGATAACGCCCAAACCGGTAAGACTTTAGCACAACATAAGCTTAAGACTATAGATGTGCTGTTTCAGTCTACAGCATGTCTGATTGGAAACAGCGACAGCCTTGACTTGCCTGGTAAAAAAGACAAAATGGAGTTTATTAAAGAGATATTGAGTGCGGGATTGCCATGACAAGTCATCTCTTTCGTCGTGACATGTTAATTCTCTTCCCTTCTAATATAAAAGAAATCAGATAAACAGAGGCGTCACCATGAGAAGAATCGAAAGATTTGCTGAAGCTAAGAGACTATTAACCAGAGAAAACTTGTGGGAGTCTTTCACCGCTACGCCAAGGATGGCGGCGGAAATAAAGCAGGCCTTTGGCGAAGAGCTTTCTCCTCAGCAAGTAGTAGAGCGAATTGTCAATGAGGTTCGCAGTAGAGGTGATCAGGCTGTCTTTGACTATACTTCGAAACTGGATAAGGTGTCCATTGATTCCATGGAGGTAAGCAAGCAAGAAGTTAGAGCGGCTTACAACAAGGTGGACAAGGAGCTTATCTCTGCTTTTCACTTGGCGGCCAAGAGAATACATCATTTCCATTCCACGGGGGTGCGCAAGGCTGGGCGGGTTACTATTGACAAATACCTGAGACGGGAGCTTCGTCCTCTGGGCAGTGTAGGTCTATATGTTCCCGGAGGCACTGCTGCCTATCCTTCGACAGTCCTTATGATGGCTATACCGGCTAAGGTGGCAGCTGTGGAGGAAGTCATCATGGTTTCACCGCCAGGAAAGAATGGCACTATTCCTGCAGCTACATTGGTGGCTGCAGATATTGCTCAAGTCGACCGCGTTTTTAGAATCGGCGGTGCTCAGGCTATTGCTGCTCTGGCTTTTGGCACCGCTTCAATACCTAGAGTTGACAAGATTTGCGGCCCTGGCAATGTATTTGTGACTTTGGCCAAAAGAATGGTCTATGGCGTCGTAGCTATTGATGGCCTTAGGGGGCCCAGCGAGATCGTCCTTGTAGCTGATGAGACAGCTAATGCTAGCCTCTGTGCTGCTGATCTTTTGGCTCAAGCTGAGCACGATCCTCTAGCTTCGATAGCTCTAATTACCACATCTTCTGAGTTGATTGAGAAGCTTGAAAAGGAGATTGTGGTGCAACTTAGTAAGTTACCGCGGCGTTCTATTGCCAATCAAGCTTTTGATAGAGGAACCATGGTGCTGGTCAATAACCTTAATGAGGCTGTAGAGTTAGTCAATCTTTTTGCACCGGAGCATCTTTCTATCATGGCAGCGAGCGCCTCGCGTCTGATTCCAGAGATCAAAAACGCAGGCTGCATTTTTGTTGGCGAAGACTCACCAGTAGTTTTGGGCGATTACACTGCTGGCCCTAGTCATGTACTGCCTACAGGAGGTAGTGCTCGTTTTAGCTCTCCCTTGGGAGTCGATGATTTTCTGAAGGTCATCAATATTGTTGCCTTCGATAAGCCTATCATGCAAGAGCTGAGTCTACCAGCCATGACAATAGCTAAAGCTGAAGGGCTTGACGCACATGCCGAAGCACTGCAAAAGAGATTGAAAACTTAGACAAACGTTGTATAATGCCTCGGCAGGAGAAAAGCCGGAGTACCTTTTTCTGCGCTATTCTTAACAGTTGAGGCAAAGGGAAATCTAAAATGGATATAGAGGAGCTAATAAGGCCCGAACTATCAGCCATGGAGAGTTACACTCCTATCGAGCCCATCGAAGTCTTGAGTAAACGAGATAGGCTGCCTCTGGGAAGGATAGTCAAACTTGACGGCAATGAGAATCCCTATGGCTGTTCTCCTCGAGTCTATCAGGAGCTGGCCCGGTATCCTTACTATCACATCTATCCTGACCCGGCACAAAGAATACTAAGACAAGCTCTGGAGACGTACACTGGCTTGAGTCAGGAGCACATCATTTGCGGCAGTGGTAGCGATGAATTGATTGACCTGATTCTGAGGCTCTCTCTCAGGCTTGGGGATGAGACTATCAATTGTTCACCAACGTTTGGCATATACACATTCAGTACGCAGGTCTGTGGAGGTAGGGTAGTTGACGTACCTAGAGCTGATGATTTCACCGTTGATATGCCCAGTATCAAAGGCATGTTAAGCGAAAGAACAAAGGTTATCTTTGTGGCTTCGCCGAATAATCCCACTGGCAATGGCATCACAGTCCAGGAAATTAGGCAATTGCTCGATACGGGGAGAATTGTGGTGGTAGACGAGGCCTATTTTGAGTTTAGTAATGCGACTATGGCTGGCCTTGTACCCGAGTACCCCAATTTGATAGTGCTACGTACTTTCAGCAAATGGGCTGGATTAGCAGGACTGAGAATAGGCTATGGAATCTTCCCTACAATGATTGCCGATTACCTTATGAAGATTAAGCAGCCCTATAATATCAATGTTGCAGCGCAGGTAGCTATATTAGCGTCGCTGGCGGACATAGATTATCTAAATGGGAATGTAGCAAAGATAGTTGCTGAGCGGGGACGATTATTTAGCAAACTGCAGGAGTTGGATTGGCTAAAACCATATCCTTCCAGTGGCAATTTTATATTGTGTTCAGTGTTGAAGGGTTGCGCGAAGGAAATATGGCAGCAATTGCGAAAGAAAGGTGTCTTTATCCGCTACTTTGATAATCCGAGATTGAAAGATTGCCTGCGAATAAGTGCTGGTAGTCCTGAGGATACTGATGCCGTAATAGAGGCGTTGAAGGAGGTAAAACGTGACTGAAAGAAAGGCGACAATACACCGTGAGACTGCGGAGACAACTATAAGAGTGGGGATCAATATTGATGGCAGTGGGCAATTTGAAATTACAACGGGCATAAGGATGTTTGACCATCTTCTGGCTCAGCTAGCTCAGCATGGTGTACTTGACATAACAGTTTCCGCTTCAGGTGCCGACCCCCATCATGTAGTTGAAGATACAGCCATATGTCTGGGCAAAGCTTTCAATCAGGCGCTAGGGGATAAGCGAGGTATCACCCGAATGGCACATGCCGTCGTGCCTATGGATGAAGCATTGTCTGTGGTTGCGATAGATATATGCGGGAGACCTTACAGCGTGATAGATGGAAGCTTTACCGGGGCTAACATAGGAGACCTTTGTGGTGACTTGGTTCGGCATTTTCTAGCCTCCTTTGCCGCAGAGGCTAGAATTAACCTCAATGCCAAGTTGGTAAGTGGCATAAATGAGCATCATAAAGCCGAGTCACTGTTCAAGGCTCTGGGTCGCGCCCTGGACTCAGCTACCCGCATTGACGAGCGAATTATTGGCAGAGTGCCCAGCACTAAAGAAGTTATCGATGGCTGAGAGCAATTGAGTTCTCTCACCTCTGCCACGAAAGGCGCCTCAGTGGTAGCCTGAGGAGCTAAGTGATTGGTTGTGCCGAGCGCCAAGGAAGATTCTCTTTCCATATGGCGAACGTATTGGCAAGCTTAGTACCTCTCTTGAGAACCAGTCTTATTTGGCCTGTTACGAGGGATACATAACTGATGCCTGCTGAGTGACTGATTACTATGCTGGACATGGTGCCTGAGTCTGTCACTATGGCAAGACAAGCTATATTTCCTGTAGCTCAAAGTCATAATTCTCAATAACGGGGTTAGCTAGCAATTTGCGACACATCTCATTTGACTGCTGCCGGGCTCTATCGTAGTCATCCTCATCTATTTTGACCTCCATGTATTTGCCAGCCCGTACGCTTTTTACTACGGTAAACCCTAAATGATGTAAGGCCCCTTTTATAGTCAATCCTTGTGGGTCATTAACCGTGGGTTTCAAGGTAATATAGATTTTAGCTAGATACATTTGTTGTCAATTCCTTGTCCGTAAGCAGTCTATAGATTCTTTCATAACGCTGTGTTGTGGCCTCAATTACATCCGGTGGTAATGTGGGAGACGGCGGCTGCTTGTTCCATCCTGAAGCCAAAAGCCAGTCACGAACCGGCTGCTTATCAAAGCTAACTTGTGAGTGGCCAACTTCATATTGGCTGGCATCCCAGAAGCGAGACGAGTCTGGCGTTAGCAGTTCATCGATAAGTACCAGCCTATCATTGATGAGACCGAACTCAAACTTGGTATCGGCAATTATTATGCCCCTTTTTCTGGCATGGTCTTGGGCATAGCGGTAAATAAGCGAACTCTTTCTCTCCAGTTCTTCTATCAGACTTTCAATACCGAGCTTGCTTATGTCCTGCTCATTCAGAGGGCGGTCATGCTCTGTATCGCTCTTGGTAGTAGGAGTGAAGATGGGTTGAGGCAGTTCTTGGCCTTCTTGCATTCCTGAAGGCAAGTTCATATTACCAACCTTACCGGATTCACTGTATTCTGCCCATGCTGAACCAGATAGATAACCACGGACGATGCATTCCACCGGTATACGTTTGGCTTGTGACACAATCATACTGCGACCTATCAGGTAATCGGGCAGATCCTCAGGACCGTCCAAGAGATTCCTTACTTCCTCCAGTCTGACGGCCGTATCAATTACCGTGACGAGGTGATTGGGTACTATGTTGGCTGTCATATTAAACCAGAAAGCAGAAAGCTGGTTAAGTACCTCTCCTTTACTAGGAATAGCGCAGGGCAAGACAACATCAAAGGCAGAGATGCGGTCGGTGGATATCATAAGCAGCTTGTCGCCTAGACTATACAGATCTCTCACCTTGCCATTACGAAACAAGGGAAGCTCTAAATTGGTTTGTAACAATACTGACATGCTTAATTGACCTGTATTAGATAGCATGTGGAGCTAAGCTTTCTGTTTCAGATTGCTCCAGCTTGCTTCTCTTGCTAAAACTTAACCGCTCAAAGACGCTATCTACGTACTTAAGGTAGTAGTTATAGTCAAATATGGATTCCAACTCGTCTGGCGCAAGGCGTGTTGCCACTCGTTCATCCGCCTTGAGCAAATCAAGAAAACTCATCCGTTCTCGCCATGCCTCCATAGCGTTGTCTTGAACTATCTTATAGGCGTCCTCTCGTGGTAAACCTTTCTCTATTAGAACTAGCAGCACTCGTTGGGAGAAGATCAACCCTTTGGTAAGCTCAAGGTTATGGCGCATGTTTTCAGTATAAATTTTGAGTCCTTTAATTACGGAAGTGAATATGGACAACATATAGTCCAGCGCCAAGCAAGAATCCGGTAGTATGATTCTCTCTGCAGAGGAATGGCTAATGTCTCGCTCGTGCCATAAGGCGATGTTTTCCATAGAAGTTGACGCGTAGCCTCTTATTAATCTGGCAAGCCCGCATATGCGCTCGCAGAGCTCAGGATTTCGCTTGTGAGGCATAGCAGAAGAGCCTGTTTGACCTGCTTCGAAAGGTTCCTCCAGTTCGAGGATTTCGGTTCTCTGGAGATTCCTGACCTCAGTGGCAAATTTCTCCAAAGAGCTGGCCAGAATTGCCAGAGTGGTGACGAATTGGGCATGGCGGTCACGCTGGATTATCTGGCTTGATACTGGTGCAGGTGTCAGCCCCAATTTGGCGCAGGCCAATTTCTCAACTTCAGGAGGCACAGTAGCATAGGTACCAACCGCTCCAGATATTTTGCCCACGGATATATTCCTGCCGGCTTCCGCCAGCCTTTGCGCATTGCGCTTCATTTCCTCAGCCCAGAGCGCCATCTTGAGGCCAAGAGTAGTTGGTTCAGCATGAACGCCGTGGGTGCGCCCCATCATAATAGTGTGCTTATGCTCAGTGGCCTTGTTTTCTAAGACAGCAATGAGTTCTGCTGTGTCCTGTTCTAGGATAGCATACGCTTCTTTCAGTTGGAGACTTAGGGCAGTATCCATGATATCAGAGGAAGTGAGACCGAGATGGATGAAACGGGATTCCTCCCCAAGATTTTCTGCGACCGAATTAAGGAAAGCAGTCATGTCGTGGTGGGTCACTCTCAGAAATTCGGCGGTACGTTCTAGACTGTAACTCGCTTTCCTGATCTTTGAGATAGCCTCCTGCGGAATTTGCCCCAGCTCAGCCCAAGATTCACAAACAGCTATTTCGACTCTAAGCCACTGGTCAAATTTATTTTCATCAGACCATATCTTCTTCATCTGTGGCCGAGAATAACGCTCAATCATGCTAACTCTTTGCTAGCTCCTTTCTGTACATGCGGTAGGACTCTCTTATTCCTGCATGTTCCGCGCCGAGAATTTGGGCGGCAAGCAGGGCGGCATTCTTTGCGCCGCTGGCGCCAATGCCAACACAAGCAACTGGAACTCCTGCAGGCATCTGGACTATTGAGAGCAAGGCATCTATGCCCTTCAATTCGCTGGTGGGCAAGGGAATGCCAATGACAGGCAATATTGTCCAGCTAGCTAGTATGCCCGGAAGGTGAGCAGCTCTCCCGGCAGCGGCAATAATAAGCCTGAAGCCTTTTCTTTCCGCCTCCAGACCATATTCCCTCAGCTTGTCCGGATTTCTATGCCCCGAGATAATAGAAAGCTCATAATCAATGCCTAATTCCTTCAGCATGTCCAGTGCCGGCTGTACTAGCTCAGCATCTGTTTTGCTCCCTATTACCACACCCACTAAGGGCATTCAGTCAACCTCACTCAAAGCGATATCCTTTCTATAATAACAGCCTTCGAAGTAAATACTGGGCAAGTTGAGGTAGACCTTCTTTCGGGCTTCAGCCATATCCTTACCAGTGCCCGCTACGGTTAGGACACGTCCACCATTTGTATATATTGTGCCATTATCACCCAGTCTAGTTCCAGCATGGAACACTAGCAAATCTTCTTCAGTCAAAGTGGCAGAACGGCTGTGGCTCTTTTCCCAGTTCTTCTGGTTCTCGCCTATAGCGACAAGCTTGTCGAGCCCCTTTATGGGAAAACCTGTTTTGTAGCTTCCGGGATAGCCACCGGAAGCCATGACTACCCCAACGCAAGCGTCAGGGCTCCACTCAATGCTCAGTTTGTCGAGTTTGCCTTGAGTCACTGCCAGAATTATATCTACCAGGTCGGTTTTGAGAAGTGGCAGAACCGCCTGAGCTTCGGGGTCGCCGAAGCGAGCATTGAATTCCAGCACCAGAAGCTCTCCATTAACCAGCATTAGCCCGGCGTAAAGCACGCCTCTGTAGCGTACTCCTTCTTTGGCCATTGCCCTCACTGTTGGCAGCAAGATGCTGTTGGTAACCTTGTGTATGAGCTCGGGAGAAAAGAATCTGGGTGGACAATAGCTCCCCATACCACCTGTATTAGGCCCTTGATCATCGTCCCCGATCTTCTTGTAATCACAGGCGGGAAGCATAGGTGAGACCGCTTCGCCGTCGGTGAAAGCCATCAGGCTTACTTCCCGACCATTAAGATACTCATCAATTATTACTTTGTCTCCCGCAGAGCCGAAGATCTTCACTTCCATGATGTCGTGGAGAGCTTTGTTTGCCTCAAGCATAGAATCGGCGATAATCACGCCTTTGCCTGTAGCCAGTCCGTCTGCCTTAATTACGATGGGTGCTTGTTGCCACGCGAGGTATCTCTTAGCCTCGGTATAAGAGGAGAAAGTAGCGCCTTTTGGGCAGGGGATGCCGTATTTCTCCATCAAGCTTCTAGCAAAAACTTTGCTAGATTCTATCTGAGTAGCCGCCCTGGTCGGACCGAAAATGGAGATACCCAAACTCTCAAAATAGTCTACTATGCCTGAAGCCAGAGGCGCCTCAGGCCCCACGACAACCAGGTCGATGTTCTTATCTTTGGCCGCTTCGGCCAGAGCCTCTTTATCTGTGGGTCTAATATTTAAGTTTTCAGCTATAAGTGCTGTGCCAGCATTGCCGGGAGCTACATATATCTTCTGCACCTGGGTGCTCTGGGCAATCTTCCACACTAAAGTGTGTTCTCTCGCCCCACTACCAATAACCAGTATCTTCACAATTGGTTCTTTCCCGTTATAGGGTTTAGGTCTTCAAGACTAGGACCGAAGAAATTAGCATAAGATGAAACCACAAAACTACGCTCCGAATAAATTCTTCTATATGAGGGAAGCCCAAATTCACCAGATTTTTCCATGGGAAATATGTGCCGACGCCGACAAGTGTAACTGTTCATGCCTTCTTTAGCTTAAATTAGGAGACCAATTCCACAGTAGAAGTAGGTTTAGAAGACTTTTCATGGCTGTTCTCTACTAGCCCTCTGCTTGCCTCCATTCTCATTTAGTCCCTTCACTTCATCCTTATTGGCCATTTATTAGAGGATCTCTCTCTTGAGCTTCTCAGCCTGAACAGGATCGAAAATTTGAATTAATCCCAGCAACTCGGCCACATGTTCCTTTTCATCTTCAATGATATGCTCCAATGTGGTGACAGCTTCTTCACTCTCCAGACTGTCTATGTGTTGCTGATACTGATTTATGGCTTGCAGTTCCCCTATCAAATCCTCCCGGAGCATCTCCAGATCATCTTCTATAGCCATGTGTTCATCGTCTTTTTCTTCAAAAGGGTAATTCATTGTTGCCTCCTTTTTGGGTTTAAGACTGAAAACCCCGTCTCTTTGTTCTAATTATAGTATTCTTTGCAATTTAATACGAAATTCATCGCTCTGCACCGAGAAGGTTCAAAGATACTATATGTGTTTGAATGGAGATCACTCCTTATAGCTTTCGGTCGATTTCGCCAAGTGAGTTTACCTCGCGCTCAGGTTTGTAGCAGGTTCACTCCCATTCTATTGTTGCGGGAGGCTTGCTAGTAACATCATAGACCACCCGGTTGACATTCGGCACCTCATTGACTATACGATCGGATACTCTGGCCAAGAATTCATAAGGTAACCTTGCCCAATCGGCCGTCATGGCATCTTCGCTGGTTATTGCCCGTATGGCTATCAGATAGCCGTAAGTTCTACAGTCCCCCATGATGCCTACGCTCTTGACATCGGTAAGCACGGCGAAGCTTTGCCAGAGCTGGCGATAAAGCTGGGCCTTTTTGATCTCATTCATCACAATCCAATCGGCGGATCGAAGTACTTCCAGTTTATCTCTGGTCACTTCACCAATGATACGGATAGCTAATCCAGGCCCTGGGAACGGTTGTCGCCAAATCATATCTTCAGGCAGTCCCAAAGTCAGCCCTACCTCCCTAACTTCGTCCTTAAATAAATACCTTAGTGGCTCAATAAGTGTGAATTTCATCTTCGTTGGTAAGCCACCGACATTGTGGTGGCTCTTTATCTTAGCCGCAGCGTTGGTTTGCGCAGAAGCGCTTTCGATAACATCAGGATAGAGAGTACCTTGGGCCAGAAAATCAACCTTCCCCAATTTAGCTGCTTCTTCCTCAAAGACTTTTATAAACTCATTACCAACGAGTTGCCGCTTTACCTCCGGGTCTATTATTCCTTTCAGCTGGCCGAGGAACCTGTCAGTAGCATCGACGTAAACCACGTCCACCTGGAGATTGCGTTTGAAGACGTTAAGTACCCTCTCGGGTTCCTCACGGCGTAGCAGTCCATTGTTGATAAAGAGGCAAGTCAACTTGTTACCGATAGCTTGATCAACTAGAGTAGCAGTTACAGCGGAATCGACGCCACCGGAAAGAGCACAAACGACTCTCCCATCTCCTACTTCGTTTCTGATCTTGCCTATGCTCTCGTTGACGAAATTGGCTGGAGTCCAATTACCCTGGCATCTGCATACCCGATATAGGAAGTTCTGGAATATAGTCTTCCCTTGAGGCGTATGACTCACTTCCGGGTGAAACTGCAGCCCGAAAACACCGCTGTCGTTGCCTATAACAGCAGACGGTGAGTTTTCAGTATAGGCCAAGGTCCTAAATCCAAGGGGCATTTGTATTATTTGGTCACCGTGGCTCATCCATACGGGGAGGGAGGGAGGAAGACCAGCAAGGAGGGGGCAGCCTTCGTTGCTTATATGTAATATAGCATGCCCGTATTCATGTTTGGATGCTGGGGCAACTCTTCCTCCTAATTGATGGACTATAGCTTGCATACCATAACAAATACCCAATACAGGCAGGTGGCTGTCATAAATATCGGACATAGCTAAAGGGGCTTCGGGGTCATAAACGCTAGCTGGACCTCCTGACAGGATAAATCCTCGTGGGTTAAGAGATGCTATCTTCTCCCAAGGTGTATCGTAGGACACAACTTCACAATAAACGTGACATTCTCTCACGCGCCTCGCGATTAGCATGCTGTATTGGGAGCCAAAATCAATCACTACCACGGTTTCTCGTTCACCTGGTAAAGGCTTAGGCTCAGCTACAAGCTGCTCACCACGTAATTGCTTCGCAATCTCTAAGTAAGTAGAGACTTCTATGTCATCGCTAGCTGTTATTCGGTGGCTTTTTAACTCGTCTTCCATGTTAGAACATTAGCGCGATAATAAGGTAGCTTATCATTGTGCTGTGGCATTGTCCAGTGGTTGTGGTTTGACACGACGGTTCCTAGATATTCTGTCATCATTGTTCTGAGGTGCATCAAGATTGCTGCTTTACAAGAGATTAGATTCTAATGCCTATTCAATTATGGACAAAAGCCTGACTCTACTTTGCAGCTCTACAAGTTCGCCCTCTAGTACTCCTCTGCTCCTTGGCCAGCTTAGCGGGGTAAAGGTTAGTGCATTTTGAGGGTGTTAATCACAGCATAACAGAACCTGTTGATGTTCATGGCGTCTGCTAGCACGGCTGAGCTTCTTAAGACTTCTTTAGTGCAGGTATTCACCCGCGTTCACAGCCAGTGTCTGCCCGGTAATCTTGTCGGCTTCGTCAGAGGCTAAAAAGACCACTGCCCCCGCAATGTCCTCCGGTTGGACGTTCTTGTGGATAAGCTGTCTAGTGGCCACCTGTTGCTGGTAAATTTCTGGGGAATAAACGCCCTGCATAGCCTCCGTCATAATCAGACCGGGTGCCACCGCATTTACGTTGATATTGAACTCACCCAGCGCTGTGGCCAAGCCGCGGGTCATGGTCACCACGCCCCCTTTGGATGTGCTGTAGTGAATGAAGTCGGGCAGGCCTGTGAACGCAGTTGTGGAGGCGATATTGACTATTTTGCCACCTCCCTGCTTCTTCATGTAAGGGATAACCGCTTTGGAGCAGAGAAACACGCCCTTGATGTTGACCGCCAGAATCTTGTCCCAATCTGCAGCCACTATTTCTTCTACCGGTTTGACGAAATCTTTTACCTCGATAGTGCCGATAACAGCGGCGTTATTTACCAGGATGTCTATCCGGCCAAAGCGGTCGGCAGTCTTTTGAGCCATCACGGCGGTATCTTTTTCGCTGATAACGTCGACCTTGAGCGCCAGCACCTCGCCGCCTATAGCTTCTATCTCTCTGGCAACAGAGGCACAGTCGAGGACATCACAGATGGCTACTTTTGCGCCTTCTCTAGCGAAACGCAGGGCAAATATCCGTCCCATGCCACGAGCGCTGCCAGTAATAATTGCCACCTTGTTCTCTAAGCGCATATCTTCACCTCAATAGAGTTATCTCTTGTTACAAACAATATACCAGATTTCTAAATTTACCGGAACCAGGCTGTTGTAATAGAAGCACACGTGGTAATAGAATCAGCGAACGTTGGAAAAGATTGCAAGGCATAATTGATTAAATGCGTTAGGATTCATATATTATTTTTCTAAGTTGCTCATAGCTAAGTTATATCTTTTTTTACTTGAATGATTGGTGACTGCGTGACTTGCGATTGTCTTCCTGGGGTCTTCGCTTTGCCAACTGAGCTTCCTATATGACTTTCGCGATATTGCTGCGACTGCTTACCATTGCTTGGCTTGTCAGGGGAAGTACTCCAGCTAGCTCATAAAGGCACATAAAGGGATTGAGGGCTGTGGCACTACATTGTGTTATACTAAGTTCGAGAAAGATGCACGTATCACAAGAGCGAATAGAGGATGCTGCTAGAATTCTTAGGCAGGGAGGCATAGTTGTTTTTCCGACTGATACGGTTTACGGCTTGGGAGCTGATGCTTTCCAGCCCGCGGCTGTCGACAGAATCTATGAAGTGAAGAAGAGAGCTACGAATTTGGAATTCCCATTGCTTATCGCCAATCTGTCGCAGTTAGCTGTCATAGCTGGGTCCGTATCTGGAATTGAACGGTTTTTGGCAAGGCGTTTTTGGCCTGGCGGCTTGACTTTGGTTCTACCCAAGGCACCTTCATTAGCAGCCCATCTTAGCAGAGGGCCCAATATTGCAGTGCGTATTCCTGACGACCCTGTTTGCCTGGCTCTTATTAGGTGTTTAGGAAATCCAGTAATCGGAACTAGCGCCAATATCAGTGGTAAGCCAGCGGCTTTGACTGCTGATGAAGCCAGAAAACAATTAGGAGACACGGTTGACCTTATTATTGATGGAGGTAGCTGTGCTGGAGGCAGAGAATCAACGATAGTAATGGTTTCGGGTGAATATCCCGTAATTTTGCGCCAGGGCGTTATTTCCAGACATAGGATTGAGGAAGCCTGTAACGAATATGATGAGGTGAGTTACGATGCGTATAGCCATAGGAAGTGATCATCGCGGCCTTGAAATAAAGCGTGCAATCATAAAATCGCTGCCGGAGATGAAGCATAGCTTTCATGATTTTGGCTGCTACAGTGCTGAGCCTGTGGATTATCCCGATATCGCTAAGAAAGTGGGGTATGCCGTAGTTTCAAATGAGTTTGACCAAGGCATTCTACTTTGCAGTACAGGAATAGGTATGAGCATAGCAGCCAATAAGATAAAAGGCGTAAGAGCAGCTTTGTGCCATGACACCTTCACGTCCCAACGAGCTCGTCGACATAATGATGCTAATATCCTATGCCTCAGGGGGGAAAACATAGAGCTTGATTCAGCCCTAGAAATTGTTTGGACTTACCTATCGACAGAGTTTGAAGGTGGTAGGCATATCCCAAGATTAAAGAAAATAGAAGCTTTGGAATCGGACTGAGTCAGGCCTAAGTGGTCTGAAGCAAGGCAGAACCAGCAGTATCACAGACAATACAAATTCTCAGTCTCTCATTTAGATGAGCGATGCTATCATTTGCGCAGCTTGAAACCAAATCTTATCTGTTTATGCCAGGATGTGTTAGAAGACTTGTAGTGTAAGGCTGTTACCCAATTCCCTGCGCCTAATAGATATCCTCGGTTCTGGTGCTGTTACAGTTAGTTATGCTCCTGTATGCTTAGGTTTCATCTGTGAGGCGGGTGGTACTCTCATATCCTCAGTGATGTGTGTCATTTTGGGCCAATTGAAGCTGACAGGATCAGCCAGTTGCTTTGCTGTAGCGTCTGTAGGGCAATAAACGAGTCCTTGGTTTATGCTCTGGCAAATGTTTTCCTTCTCATCGCATGAAAATATGGAACTCGCACGGGCCTTGCCATTCGCCGAATTCAGTTACTATCACTTCACTCTAAAGGCATACCTGTCCTGAGTCTGGTCGAAATGTCCTATCAATGTATATATTGGCGTTAAATTGACGTTAGATAGGCATTATGCTATGTTACGCAGGATAGTTTATTTTTAAGGAAGTGCCAAACGATGAAAAGCGACGCAGTGAAGCGTGGACTCGAGCGAGCGCCTCACAGGTCATTATTGCGTGCTGTGGGTTGTGGCTCAGACGACTGGGATAAACCTTTTGTCGGTGTAATTAACAGCTTCAGCGAAATTGTCCCGGGGCATATTCACTTACGCTCCATTGCTCAAGCTGTGAAGGAAGGAATCCGGAGTCGGGGTGGGGTGCCATTCGAGGTCAATACCATAGTTGTTTGTGATGGTATTGCTATGAACCATGTGGGGATGAAATACAGCTTGCCCAGCAGGGAGGTCATCGCTGATTCAAGTGAGATTCTGGCTGAAGCTCATGCTTTTGATGCTTTAGTTTTTATCCCCAATTGTGACAAGGCAGTGCCTGGGATGTTAATGGCGGCAGTAAGGCTTAATTTGCCTTCTATCTTTGTGAGCGGCGGGCCTATGTTAGCAGGAAAGGTTATCACGGAAGGTAATACCAGATCAGTCGATCTTATCTCGGTATTTCAAGCTGTGGGCGAAGTAGCTAAGGGGAAAATGACCGAGGCTGAATTAGAGGAAGTAGAATCAGTTGCCTGTCCTGGGCTCGGCAGCTGCGCCGGAATGTTCACTGCTAATACCATGAATTGCCTTACGGAAGCTCTGGGTATGGCTCTGCCCGGCAATGGAACAATACCTGGGGTCCAAGCACGAAGACAGCAACTGGCTTATTCAGCTGGTCAGCAGATAATGGAGGTACTAGCCCAGGATATCCGACCAAGAGATATTATCACAAGAGAATCCATCTATAATGCGTTCGCTGTGGATATGGCTTTGGGGGGCAGTACGAACACTGTGCTGCATCTTGCTGCCATAGCTTATGAGGCGGGAGTCAAATTCCCCTTGTCTTTGATAAATGAGATAGGCGAGCGTACTCCCCACCTGTGCAAATTGAGCCCTGCAAGCGATTATCACATCGAGGATTTAGACTTGGCTGGCGGCATTCCAGCAGTAATGCAGGAATTGTCCCAGTTGCTAAATCTTGAGGCGAGAACCGTGTTAGGCAAACGGTTAGGAGAAGTGATAAAGGGGGCAAAGAACAAGAACCAGGGTATTATCCGTCCTGTGACACGGCCTCACAGCGTTACGGGTGGGATTAGCATACTTTTTGGTAATCTGGCACCTGACGGAGCGGTGGTGAAAACTGGCGCGGTGGCTGCAGAAATGCTGGTTCACCGGGGCCCGGCGAGGGTGTTCGAAAGTGAGGAGGAGGCCACAGCAGCGATAATGAAAGGCGAATTCAAGTCTGGGGAAGTAATTGTAATACGCTACGAAGGGCCAAGAGGAGGTCCTGGAATGCGTGAAATGTTAACCCCTACTTCTCTTCTCAGCGGCATGGGAATGGATAAAGAGGTGGCTCTCATTACCGACGGACGCTTTTCGGGAGGTACTAGGGGTGCGGCTATCGGCCACGTATCTCCTGAAGCGGCAGAGAGAGGGCCTATAGCTGCCTTGAGGAATGGAGATATCATCATGATAGACATCCCTAACCATAGATTAGATTCCGAATTAAGCCAGGAAGAGATAGAGAAACGGATAAGTTCATTAGCCCCTTTTGAGCCCAAAGTCAAAACTGGCTATCTTAAGAGGTACAGCGAGAGAGTGACTTCGGCCAGCACCGGCGCAGTATTTGCTGACTAAGGCAGGTAGACCATGAGGAAAACTGGTGCCCAGATTCTTTTCGAGAGCTTGGTTAGAGAAGGTGTGGAAGTTATTTTTGGCATTCTTGGTGGTGCTGTGCTGCCAATATATGATACTTTTCCTGAATATCCTCAGCTTCGACATATACTGGTCCGGCATGAGCAGGGAGCGGCTCATGCCGCAGAGGGCTACGCTCGGGTAACGCGGAGAGTCGGCGTATGCATGGCCACTTCAGGTCCAGGAGCTACCAATTTGGTGACAGGGATCGCCAATGCTTATATGGATTCGTCTCCAGTAGTGGCTATAACCGGTCAGGTAGCCAGACCTTTTATAGGCAAAGATGCCTTCCAGGAGACGGATATTACCGGTATTACTATTCCTATTACCAAGCACAACTATCTTGTCTCTGATGCTACTGAATTGGCAACAACCATAAAGGAAGCCTTCCATATTGCCCGCACGGGCAGGCCAGGGCCGGTGCTTATTGACATACCAAGGGATGTTCAGCTGGAAGAGGCAGAATTTGTTTATCCTGATAAGGTCCATTTGCCAGGCTACAAGTTTGTCTCCAGGGGGCATGCGGTTCAGATAAAAAGGGCGGCGAAGCTTATTAATGAAGCTGAGCGGCCTGTTATCATTGCTGGCAGGGGGATAATCATTTCCGAAGCTTACGATGATTTTAAGGAGCTGGCTGAGAAGGCGCAAATACCACTCGTTACCACCCTGCTTGGAATTGGTTCATTCCCTGGCGATCACATACTTAATTTCGGCATGCTTGGGATGCATGGCACGGCTTATGCCAACATGGCAGTGCAAAATGCTGATCTGATAATCGCCATCGGCATGAGATTTGATGACAGAGCTACGTCAAACACCAGTGACTTCGCCCCTAGTGCACGTATAATTCATATTGACATCGACCCAGCAGAGATCGGTAAGAATGTGGCTATAGACGTTCCTATAGTCGGGGACGTCAAGAATGTCTTAAGAGTCATGAATAAAGAAATCGAGTGCAGAAATCATCTGGATTGGCTGTCGCAACTGGAAGGCTGGAGGCATGAACATCCACTGGAGATTAGAGCAGATGCAGGGCTTCTGCCTCAGTACGTTGTTCAGCAGATTTATGAAGCTACGGAGGGCGATGCCATAATAGTAACTGGGGTGGGGCAGAACCAGATGTGGGCGGCACAGCATTTCACCTACATTAAGCCAAACAGCTTTATCTCTTCCGGCGGTTTGGGCACAATGGGATTTGAGCTTCCCGCTGCCATAGGAGCTAAAGTGGGATGTCCTGAAGAGATGGTATGGTCTATTGCTGGCGACGGTGGTTTTCAAATGACTATTCAGGAACTAGCTACTATCAGGCAAGAAAATGTTGCTGTAAAGATAGCCATCATCAATAATGGTTATCTAGGTATGATAAGGCAGTGGCAAGAATTGTTTCACCAGGGTCGCTATATCGACGCTAAGCTGTGGAATCCCGACTTCGTGAAGGTCGCTGAAGCCTACGACATCCCCGGTACAAGGGTAACACACAGGGAAGAAGTTGTTCCTGCTATACGAAAAGCAATGGATTACCCCGGTCCTTTTCTGATCGATTTTGTTGTTGAGCCGGAGGAAAACGTCTATCCTATGGTTGTACCAGGAGACAGCTTAGCCAAGATTCTAGAAACGCCGAGGCAGGAGGTTCTTGAAATGCCAAAACCCTGGGCAGTGAGCAACTACTAATATTTCGTTTAGAGAGGCAAATTGTTTAACAGGAAACACATTTTGGTGGCTTTGGTGGAGAATACGCCCGGTGTACTCAACCGGGTGGCCAGTCTATTTCGCCGTAGAGGTTTCAATATCGATAGTATTGCCGTGGGGCGTAGCGAACAGCCAGATTTATCCAGAATGACGATTGTCACCAGCGGTGAGCCTGCACAGGTAGAGCAGGTCAGAAAACAATTAGATAAGTTGATAAATGTGGTTAGAGTGTCTGACATAACGGGAGAAGATATTGTGGTTCGGGAGCTGGCCCTGATCAAAGTTAGCACTACTGCATTGACGAGGAGCGAAATCATACAGATTGTCGACATCTTCAGAGCCAACATAGTAGATGTCGCCAGTGATTCGGTCACGGTGGAAGTTACCGGGGATGAGGATAAGGTGGATTCCTTGTTCAAACTTCTTTCTGGCTTTGGCATTAAAGAGGTTAGCAGGACCGGCAGGATTGCCTTAAGTCGTGGTGGTACCTCTTAGGACTCGCGATAAAATTGCAGTAAATTGGGGGTAATTGCATGGCTAAGATTTACTATGATAAGGATGCTAATCCGGAGTTAATTAAGGAAAAGATCATTGGCGTTATTGGTTACGGCAGCCAGGGACATGCTCACGCCCAAAATCTGAGGGATAGTGGCTGCAAGGTCATTGTTAGTACTAAGGAAGGAGGGCAAGGTTGGCAGTCAGCCCAAAACGATGGTTTCAGGACAGCCGTGACTGCTGACTTAGCTAGGGAGGCAGATATCATTGTTATGCTTGCTCCTGACAACTTGCACCGTGAAATCTATTGCGAGTCAATTGAGAAGGGGTTAAGCAAAGGCAAGACTTTGCTGTTTGCCCATGGTTTCAATATTCACTATTCCCAGGTCGTGCCGCCGTCTGATATCGATGTCATTATGATTGCTCCCAAGTGTCCAGGGCATATTCTACGCAGGCTCTATACTGAAGGCACAGGAGCTCCGGCGTTGATCGCCGTTCATCAAGATGCTTCTGGGAAAGCGAAGGATGTCGGGCTAGCTTACGCTAGGGCCATTGGCTGCACCAGAGCCGGAGTTTTGGAAACGACTTTTGCTGATGAGACTGAGACTGACCTTTTTGGAGAACAGACAGTTTTGTGTGGAGGAGTTAGCTCTCTGATTAAAGCTGGTTTTGAGACATTAGTGGAAGCCGGCTATCAGCCGGAGAATGCCTATTTCGAGGTTCTTCACGAGCTGAAGCTTATTGTTGATTTGATATATCAAGGTGGCTTGAGTTACATGCGGTATTCGGTAAGTGACACTGCAGAGTATGGCGATTATACGCGTGGCCCGCGAGTCATTAATGATTCAGTGAAGGAAGAAATGAGGAAGATTCTGGCCGAGATTCAGGATGGTAGCTTTGCCAAAGAGTGGATTCTGGAGAATCAAGCTGGCCGCCCCAGCTTCAACGCTATGAAACGTATTGAGGCCGAGCACCCAATCGAAGTCGTGGGGAAAGGACTTAGAGATATGATGCCCTGGCTGAGTGGCGGAAAGTAACTTGAAAGCACGAACTGGCGTCAACGAGACGATAAGTGGGTTGAATTATAGTGGCCTCCTTTACTTTGGATAAATGTTATTAGTCGGGTGCTTCCGGTTGAAATGGGTTCGCCAGCCGCATTGTGATATACGTGATTGGTTTTTTAAGGGAATCTATACTTAAGGGACAATATTGAATTCATTGTTTGACTTCTGTTTTTGAGCAGGGCACATTAAAAAGGGTATCCATGGATAAGATAATCATCTTCGACACTACTTTGAGGGATGGGGAGCAGGCAGCTGGTGCAAGCCTGAATGCCCAGGAAAAGCTGGAAATAGCCCGTCAACTGGATAGGCTTGGAGTGGATGTTATCGAAGCTGGTTTTCCTGTAAGCTCGCGCGGCGATTTTGAAGCTGTTCGTTTGATTGCTAATGAGGTGAGGAGACCCATAATCTGCGCCCTTAGCTCTGCTAGCACCGAGGCTATAGATAAAGCATGGGAGGCAATTAAAGGGGCAGACCATCCCCGAATCCATGTCTTCTTGTCAGCCTCGGATATTCATCTTTCTTATCAGCTCAACAGAAGTCGGGATGAGATTCTAAGCATGTCGCGACAGATGGTGGCTCATGCGAAGAATTCTCTTGATGACGTCGAGTTCTCGCCCATGGACGCCACACGTGCTGAGCCTTCATATATCTATCAGATTCTGGAAGCTGTAATCGATGCTGGAGCAACTACAGTCAATATTCCCGACACCGTAGGTTATACTACACCATCTGAGTTTGGCGATTTGATTCAGGGCATTCTTACGCATGTGCCCAATATCCAGAAAGCTGTGCTCAGCGTGCATTGTCATAATGATTTGGGGCTAGCTGTAGCTAATAGTCTTCAGGCGATAATAGCAGGGGCGCGACAGGTCGAGTGTACAGTTAATGGTATTGGGGAGAGGGCCGGCAACGCATCTTTGGAGGAAATTGTCATGGCGTTAAAGACCCGACAGGACGTCTTCGGAATTACCACTGGAATTCATACTGACCAGGTGTACAGGACAAGTCACCTTGTTAGTGAGCTTACCGGGTTCTCAATTCAGGCAAATAAAGCTATTGTTGGTGAAAATGCCTTTCGCCATCAGTCAGGCATTCACCAAGATGGTGTACTTAAGAAGTCTATCACTTATGAAATTATGGACCCCAAATCAATTGGTATTCCCTCAAGTACCTTGATACTAAGCAAGCTGAGTGGCAAGCATGCCTTCAAGGAGAGATTAGCTGAGCTGGGTTATGCGTTGACCGAGGAGGCTCTAAGCCATGCCTTTAGAGGTTTCAAAGAGTTAGCAGATAAGAAGAGGGACATTACAGACCGGGATATTCAGTCTCTAGTAGCTGAGGAACTGCGTTCGACTATTGAACTGTATCACCTCGACCATGTTGAGGTCTCCTGCGGTGACCACAGCCTACCTACCGCTACGGTTAGGCTCATCAGTCCTGCGGGACAAGCATTGGCTGATGCAGCCTTAGGCACAGGTCCTGTAGACGCCGTATATAAGGCCATCAACCGTATCGTTGGTATTCCTAACAAGCTCACAGAGTTCACCATTAAATCTATTACCGAAGGGATTGATGCTATCGGCGAGGTGTTAATAAGAATCGAGAGTGATGGCGTTACTTATACAGGTCGTGGTGCATCTACGGATATCATTGTTGCCAGTGCCAAGGCTTACATGAATGCTCTGAATCGTTTCCTGGAGGCACAAGGAAGGAGCGGTAACGTCAAAATTCAGGATTGAGCTTACCCATAAAGTAAGTGAAGGCATATCTATGCTCGATATTGAATACTCTGAACTTCTGGCAAGAGGGCTTGGTGTAGTTAAGTTAGTGCTGAAATACTTTAACCCTTAGATAATGAGTTTGAGATCTCAATCTGAAATGGATTTGCACCCGCTATTATTTGCGGGTGTATCCCCTTCTGTTATTTATCAGGGAGAACGAAAAGTCAAGCAGCAATGTTTGGGTGTCCTTATCACGGTTCCGAAATTCTTGGTTGAGATGACATTTAGGTAGTATAATGCCATTTAAGGAGTATGAGCTGTGACACTGGCTGAAAAGATTCTAGCTGCCCATAGTGGTAAGAAGAAAGTAAAACCTGGCGAATTCATAAGCGCGAAGGTCGATCTGGTTATGGCTAATGATGTAACTGCGCCTTTAGCCATAAAAGAGTTTAGTCGGCTCGGAGTATCCCGGGTTTTTGACCCGGCAAAGGTGGTTATGGTTCCTGATCATTTTTGCCCCAATAAGGATATACAGTCTGCTGAGCAAGCAAAGTTCATGCGAGAGTTCGCTAAGGAGCAAAGGCTGATTTATTTTGAGGTGGGACGGATGGGGATAGAGCATGTGCTGCTGCCGGAACAGGGCTTTGTTTTCCCCAATCAGCTTATCATTGGCGCTGACTCCCACACCTGCACTTATGGTGCTTTAGGAGCTTTTGCTACTGGCATGGGCTCAACTGATACTGCTGTGGCTATGGCTACTGGGGAAATATGGATGAAGGTGCCATCAACTATGAAGTTTGTTTACCATGGCAAGCTGCCTAATTGGATTAGTGGCAAAGACCTCATTCTGTACACCATTGGAGACATTGGCGTTGACGGAGCGCTTTACTCCGTCATGGAGTTTACTGGAGAGGTAATCGATGAGCTAACGATGGATGGACGCTTTACCATGGCCAATATGGCTATTGAGGCTGGAGCCAAAGCTGGGCTCTTCCACGTAGATAATGAAACTAGAGAATACCTCGACAATGTTGTTGCGAGGAACAAAATAGCTACGCAGTCTCATGACTTTTCGATAGTTGAGTCAGATGAGGAGGCCGAGTTTGCAACGATAATAGATTACGATGTATCGAGAATTGAGCCCCAAGTAGCATTTCCCCCGCTTCCCTCCAATACTAAGCCTATCAGCAGGGTGGGTGACATAAAATTAGATCAGGTGGTTATCGGTGCTTGCACCAATGGTCGTCTTGATGATTTAAGGGTAGCTGCCAAGCTATTTGAAGAGCGAAAGGTGCACTCTGAGCTTAGATGTATTGTCATTCCGGGATCGCAGAGAGTTTATCTTGATGCTCTAAGGGAGGGGCTAATAGAAATATTTGTCGAGGCGGGAGCAGTGGTGAGTACTCCAACCTGTGGTCCCTGCCTTGGCGGGCATATGGGGGTACTAGCTGCCGGCGAGCGTTGCCTTTCTACTACCAACCGAAATTTCATTGGCAGAATGGGAAGTCCTGAGGCCGACATTTATTTGGCCAGCCCGGCCGTAGCTGCCGCCAGCGCTATTTTGGGGAAAATCGCCGGGCCGGAAGAAATATAACAGGCCAATGCATCATGGAGGTATTTTGGGATGACAAGCTGGAAGGTGAGAATGATAGAAAAGGCGAAGGCTTCTGAGGAGCATAATTTGTTAACGAGGTGGTCATAGTTTGAAGTTTACAGGTAATGTTCATAGATTTGGTGCTAACGTTGATACCGATGTTATAATCCCTGCCCGCTATCTCAATGTTTCGGAGCCAAGCGAATTGGCCAAGCATTGTATGGAAAATATTGATCCTGAGTTTGGCATTAAGGTCAGGCCTGGTGATATTATAGTGGCTACTACAAATTTCGGCTGCGGCTCTTCAAGAGAGCATGCGCCCTTGGCAATAAAAGCCTCCGGTATTTCCTGTGTTATTGCTCAAAGCTTTGCCCGCATTTTCTTTCGCAATGCAATCAATATTGGTTTGCCCCTTTTGACATGCGATGAAGCGGTCATCGAAACAGAGGCCGGAGATATATTAGAGGTGGATTTGTCCTCTGGTGAAATCAACAATGTCTCTAAACAGAAGAAATTCATGGCGGAACCTTACCCCAAATTCATGATGGAGATAATAGCCTCCGGTGGACTAGTTGAATATACCAGAAACAAGTTACAAAATGCTTAGTAGTCGGCCTGAGTCGTAGCGAGAAGTCCCTGAGATTCTTCTTCTGGCTGAGAACAGGAAAGACCAGCGCAAAATTACAAGCGAACAATAGGAGAACGGTATGCAATTCAACATAGCGGTTTTGGCTGGTGATGGTGTTGGTCCCGAGGTTGTAGCTGAGGGAGTGAAGATGTTACAGGTGGTGGGCGAGAAATCCGGGCATAGTTTTCACTTTCATAATGGTCTGGTGGGAGGTATCGCTATAGATACGAGTGGCACAGCCCTTAGTGAAGAAACAGTAGACATGTGTCGCCGATGTGATGCTGTGTTGTTGGGTGCTGTTGGCGGACCTAAGTGGGACAACCCGCTGGCCAAAGTCCGTCCTGAAGACGGGCTCTTAGGTTTGCGTAAACAATTGAGTCTGTTTGCAAACCTAAGACCTGTGAAGCTCTTGCCCATGCTTGCTAATTCTACTCCGGTAAAGCCGGAGGTCATCAGGGGAGTTGATTTCGTAGTTGTTAGGGAACTAACTGGAGGAATCTATTTTGGTCAACCGAAGAAACAGTGGCAGACTCCGGAAGGTAGACAGGCAGTTGATACCTTGGCTTACTCTGAAGCAGAAATTGAGCGTATATTGCGTGTCGGCTTCGAGTTAGCGCGTAGCCGTGGTAAACGACTAACCTCCGTGGACAAAGCTAACGTTCTACAATCATCTCGACTATGGCGGCAGATTGCCATAGAGATTTCTGCTGCTTACCCCGATATAGAGCTAGAGCATATGTTAGTTGATGCCTGTGCTATGGCGCTGATCCAGCGCCCCAGCGAATTTGACGTTTTGGTTATGGAGAATATGTTCGGTGATATACTCACCGATGAGGCTTCTATGCTAGTTGGTTCTATGGGAATGCTGCCTTCCGCCAGCCTTGCTGCAATTCCCAGTGGCAAGACATTTGGCATGTATGAACCGATTCACGGTAGCGCTCCAACTATAGCGGGACAAAATATAGCTAATCCTATTGCTACCATCCTGAGTGTGGCTATGATGCTCCGCTATTCGTTTGAATTGGCGGCTGAGGCTGACGCTATAGAAGACGCTGTTCTAGCTACGTTGGAACAAGACTATAGAACATTCGATATTATGTCAGAGGGTAAGATTAGGGTGGGCACGAAGGAGATGGGGGAGCTTATCGCTCAGAGGATAGAATGACGGTAGTTCAGCTGTGTGACACAACATTGAGAGATGGCGCTCAGCAGGAAGGAATTTCTTTTTCTGTCCAGGATAAGCTGAAGATAGCTCAAAAACTAGATGAGCTGGGCATCGATTTCATTGAAGGTGGTTGGCCAGGTTCTAACCCCAAAGATACCGAGTTCTTCACTAGGGCAGAAGACTTGAATTTGTCACATGCGAAGCTGGTTGCTTTTGGTAGCACCAGACGTGCGGATAACACAGCGGCTGAAGATGCTAATCTCAAAGCCCTATGTCAAGCCAAAACCGAGGTTGTCGCCCTGGTAGGAAAAGCTTGGGATAAGCAAGTAATTCAAGTTCTAGAAACCACACTGGAAGAGAATTTGAATATGATCATGGATTCTATAAGTTACATCAGGTCAAAGGGGCTAAGAGTCTTCTTCGATGGCGAGCACTTTTTCGATGGTTATAAGACAAACCCTGAGTATAGCCTTTCGGTAGTATCGAGTGCTGCTAAAGCGGGTGCTGAATTGATAGTACTTTGTGATACCAACGGTGGAACTCTGCCTGCGCAGATAGTAGAAGCTATGAAAGCAGTGCAGAAGGTAACCTCTGTGCCTTTGGGCATTCATGCCCACAATGATTCTGAGCTTGCCACATCTAATTCGCTGGCTGCTGTTGAAGCGGGAGCCATTCAGGTTCAGGGGACTATTAATGGTTATGGTGAGCGGTGTGGCAACGCTAATCTTTGCTCCATCATACCAAATTTGAAACTCAAGATGGGCGTTGATTGTGTTACACAGGAGCAACTTAGCAAACTCAGCAGTATTTCACGATATATTTCAGAGTTAGCCAATTTACCTCACTACGATCGACTTCCATACGTAGGTATCAGTGCCTTTACCCATAAGGGCGGAACCCATGTTTCCGGTTTAGCGAAATGGGAGGATAGTTATCAGCATATAAATCCAGCGCTAGTTGGCAATCACCATCGCGTTGTGATTTCCGAGCTGGCGGGTAAGGGAAGCATCATATATAAAGCCAGGGAGCGCGGCATACCTATTCCTGGAAGTGGCGCAATCGAAAATGTGCTGCGGGAAATTAAGTCACTGGAAAAGCAAGGCTTTCAATATGATAGTGCTGAAGCGTCCTTTGAGCTTTTGCTTCGCCGTGCCCAGCCTGACTATCAGCCACCATTTGAGTTAGTTGATTTTATGGTGGTAGTGGAGAAACGTCGGCGCCTTCCCAGTGCTGCAAGCCGGGAAGAGCCATTATCAGAGGCTACAATCAAAATCAGAGTGGATGATAGAGTAGTGCATACTGCTGCTGAGGGCGATGGTCCAGTAAATGCGCTTGACAAAGCTCTACGCAAAGCTTTGGTTCAATTTTATCCTGATTTGACTGGTGTTTCTCTTACTGATTACAAGGTTCGCATACTAGAAGAAGCCGCTGGCACTGCATCGCAGGTGCGGGTGCTCATCGAATCCAGTGATGGCCAAGAGAGTTGGAGGACAGTGGGCAGTTCAAGCAACATCATTGAAGCTAGCTGGTTGGCTTTGGCAGATAGTATCGAGTACTGGCTAACGAAACAAGCCAGCAAGGCAAGAGACTGATAGGAATGAGGATAACCTACAGCAAGATCTGGCCTACCCGTCTTTAGAGCGAGAGCTACGGATAATCAAGCGCAGTTCTCCCCGCAACCTGCTTAACGTAAGCTTATCAGCCGGACCAGAAGGTTAAAAACAAGATCTAGCCCTTGATGACACCCAGAGGTACGGTCATGGCTACTTTCCTAGAAATGCCAGCTTGATGAACAGCGTCAATTACTTCAGTAATGTCCTTATAGGCTGGTGACGCTTCCTCGGCTAAGGAAGGAATACTCCCGGCCCTGACAGTTATGCCCCTGCCTTCCAGTTCTCGGAGTACATCTTTGCCTGTCAGACTTCGCCTAGCAGCACCACGGCTAAGCACTCTACCGGCACCATGGCAGGTGGAGCCGAATGTCTCCTCCATAGCTTTCTGGGTGCCTACAGCGACAAAAGAGCAGCGCCCCATGTCCCCTGGAATAAGCACGGGTTGCCCTATTTCTCTATATTTTCTAGGAACATCCTTATGCCCGGCTGGGAATGCTCTCGTAGCTCCTTTGCGGTGGACACAAAGCTTGATCTGGTGACCGCCTATGGTGTGCTGCTCTATCTTGGCAATGTTATGGCAGACATCGTAAATCTGTTTCATGCCAAGTTCCTCAGGACTTCTGCCAAAAATCTTGGAGAAGCTCTCTCTAGCCCAATGAGCGATACATTGACGATTAACCCAAGCATAGTTTGCAGCACATGCCATAGCGGACAAATAATCCATGCCTTCTTTTGATTCAATCGGGGCGCAGGCAAGCTGACGGTCGGGAAGCTTTATGCCGTAATCCAATGCCGCTTGCTCCATGACGCGCAGATGGTCGGTGCATGTTTGGTGTCCGAAGCCGCGAGAGCCAGTGTGAATCAACACCAAGATTTGCCCTATTTCAGTGATACCCATGACACTGGCTATGTCAGGTTCAAAAATCTTCTTTACTATCTGAACCTCAAGAAAATGATTCCCCGAGCCCAGCGTGCCCGCTTGGGGCATGCCCCTTTTTATTGCCTTATCGCTTATCTTGCTCGGATCAGCTCCTTGTAAACATCCGCCTTCCTCGGTGACGTCGAGGTCCTCTTCAAAACCTAAGCCGCGTTTCACTGCCCACCTGGCTCCCTCAACCATCAATTGATCCATTTCCTTCCGGCTTACCTTTATTTTTCCCTCAGAGCCTAAGCCTGATGGTACATTGGCGAACAGTTCGTCAATAAGCTGCTTTATCTTAGGTCTTACTTCAGCTTCACGAAGGTCGGTGCGTAACAACCTGACACCACAGTTAATGTCGTAACCTACTCCCCCCGGGGAAATTACACCTGTTTCGATATCCATTGCGGCCACGCCGCCTATCGGGAAACCATAGCCCCAGTGGATATCCGGCATGGCAAGAGAATAACCTACTATACCGGGTAGGGAGGCAACATTTGCGACTTGCTCCAGTGCCTGTTCTTGGCGTATGGATTGCAGCATAGCCTCGCCAGCATAAACTAAGCCAGGAACCCTCATGCCCGGCTTGTAAGTCTGCGGAATCTGCCATCGATAATTGTCTATCTTAACAAGTTGCCCTTGCCACTCTGTCATATCCCAATTCCTAAATGTCAAATATTACCTGTGCCGTATAACCGCCTTCATGTTTATCCAATTTCAGCATATGATATGTAGCTGCCTTTATACCTCTCACTATCTTGTGCCTTGAAGGGTGAAATCGTTCCCCGTAGCATCTAGCCTTAAGTTGCTTATCAGTCAGGCTTTCGATTTGAAACCTTCTAAACAGAATTTGCTCGGTATCAAATAGGTAGATAAGCTCATTAAGCCAGTCTACGAGTAAGCCCTCTATGTCCTGACCATTTATTCTAAGTTCGCGTTGGAGTTTCTCTTCAACCATTTGAGTATCTGTCATCAATGCAAACAAGGCCATAGCAGCATTTGAGAATATCTGCTCTATGTCTGCTCCAAAGACCGTGATGCCAATATCAGCAGTATGGTCAAAAATTCTGAAAGCCTTGCTCATTTCCTCGTCTGTTAACGAGCAAACTTCACCGGTTCACAGTCGTGACTTGAAGACTGTCTATGAAGGTACTATGGTGTCTGATCGCAATTTGCTCCTTTCTTGTTCGGATAATGAACCCCGTTGCTTCAGCCAAGCGATAGGCTTCATTTGGAAACCGGCTCTTTTGGGAGAGATACTTGGACTTAATATCGGGCACCTCTACTTCGGAATCCTTACTCCCTACCTATTTCCCGTGTCTTACTCCAATTAGCTTTCGCTAATCCCCTTGCTGGCTTGGCAAAAAGGCCTCACTATTTACTGGAATATTTATGCTAGCAATATCTCAGCCACCAAAGCTGAATTCTTAAAAGCGAGTGCCGCAGTCCTGACCGCTTATCGTGCTATACTCACAATGCGTTGACACTCCCGAGAATACGCTCACCTTCATATTATTCATTATACATGATAATGGACGATGCCTCTATTCAGTCGGCTTACTGCGACAAACCTATTTTGCACTTTGTTGAGGCCAATGCTACAATGCTAGGCACATGGTACTTAGCGATCGAACAATTAGGGATGAGATAGCTAAGGGTAGAATCGTCATTGAACCCCTGGATCCAACTTGTATTCAGCCGGCAAGCGTAGATATTCATCTGGATAACAAGCTTCTTGTTTTCAAAACCTGGCGACCCCCTTTCTATATCGATGTCAAGCAGAATATAAGTGGATTGGCAGAATCAGTAGAAATTGGCGAGGACAGGCCGTTCCTCTTGAATGCCGGGGAATTCGTATTAGGCAGCACTCTAGAATCGCTTACCATACCGGATGATATTGTAGCTCGACTCGAAGGCAAGAGTTCTTTGGGCAGGATTGGCCTTTTGATTCATTCTACCGCTGGCTATGTTGATCCGGGGTGGCATGGGCATCTTACCCTTGAGCTATCCAATATGGCCAAATTGCCGGTGACCCTGTATTATAAGATGTCGATTGGGCAGGTCTCATTTCTGCGCTTGACTTCTCCTGCAGACAAGCCCTACGGTTCGGCTGATTTGAGAAGCAAATATCAGGGGCAGAGTGAACCCACGGCTACCAGATACTACAAGGAATTCATTAAGGAGCAGTAGATGTTGGTGCCTCCCCGAGATTATATGGCATGTGCTCTCTCTTTAGCCAGATTAGCTAATGGATATACTAGCCCCAACCCAGCTGTGGGTGCTGTAGTAGTCAAAGATGGAATTGCAGTAGGCATGGGGTATACACAACCTCCCGGTTCAGAGCATGCCGAAGTAATGGCACTCCGTCAAGCCGGAGACAGAGCGAGAGGCGCTGCTATATACGTTACGCTTGAGCCTTGCTGCCATTTCGGACGTACCCCACCCTGTACAGAGGCCATAATTAATGCTGGCATCTCGGAGGCATTTATAGCATTGCTTGACCCAAACCCGCTGGTTTCAGGGTGTGGAGTTCACAGGCTGAAAGAAGCTGGCATCAAGACCTATATAGGTTCCTACCAAGACGAAGCTTACGAAATAAATGAGGCCTATATCAAACACATAACGACAGGTTCACCGTTCGTCATGGCCAAATTTGCTATGAGCCTTGATGGCAAGATTGCTACCAGGACAGGGGACTCTAAATGGATAACTAATGACGAAGCGAGGAGGCACGTACATACGTTACGACATGTTGTTGATGCTGTAATGGTAGGAGTAAACACGGTTCTTGTTGACAACCCTCGCCTCACGGCTAGGGGTTGTGGTGGCAGGGGTGGTATACGGAAGATGCAACCTCTGCGCCTAATTGTTGACAGTAGGGGGAAGGTGCCACTGAATGCGCACATATTTGAGCAACCAGGTGAGGTCGTGCTTGCTGTAGTAGAACCTTTTGACTCCCAGAAGAGGAAGGAATTCACCCGGGCAGGCGCTGAGGTTCTGGAATTGCCAGGCGAAGAGGGCATGGTGGATATTGAGGAATTATTCAAAGTATTGGGCAAAAGAGGAGTAGTCAGTATTCTGGTTGAGGGGGGAGGCAAGCTTCTAGGTTCTCTTTTTGACCATCACCTGGTAGACAAAGTGCTAGCTTATATCTCTCCAATTGTTGTTGGCGGTAAAGAAGCTAAGAGCGCCGTTGGGGGTGATGGAGTCGACTACATAGCCGAAGCTCTGCGCCTAAGCCAAGTTAAGATTGAGAGGTTCAACGGTGACATATTAGTGAGTGGCTATGTCAAAGGTTAGGGTTCAGAGGCCAGAAATTTTGGTGCTTGTGATATCATGTTCACTGGAATAGTTGAAGAAGTTGGCTCTGTTAAGGGAGCAAGCTTAAACAGGCTGGCCATCAATGCCTGTAAAGTGCTTGAAGGAACAAGAGTTGGCGACAGCATTGCTGTTAATGGAGTCTGTCTGACCGTTACTTCCTTAGATAAGAATAGCTTTGATGTTGATATTATGCCTGAGACATTACGGTGTAGTAATCTGGGGAAACTCCACTATGGAGATTCGGTAAATCTAGAGAGGGCATTGGCATTAGGCGGGCGTCTTGGTGGCCATCTAGTTTTAGGCCATGTTGAGGCTACGGGAGAGATAGTTGAGATAAGACCTGAAGAGACTGCACGTCTGGTGAAGATTTCGGCGCCAGTTGTAATAATGCCGTATGTAGTGAACAAAGGATTTATAGCGGTTGATGGTGTCAGCCTTACAGTGGTCAGTCGGGATAATTTATCTTTCGCTGTATCTCTGGTGTCTTACACTCTGGAACATACGACATTGGGCAACAGAAGGGCTGGGGATATGGTTAATCTAGAGTCAGATATCATAGCCAAGTATGTGGAGGGCCTTCGGGAGGGGAGGAGGCAAGATTTAACCCTCGAGGTTCTCGAGGAATATGGATTTGCAGAGGAGAACTGAAGAAATGCTAGCTACTGTACCAGAGGTAATTGAAGATACAAAGGCGGGTAAATTTGTAATAATAGTTGATGACGAGTCTCGTGAGAACGAGGGAGACCTGACTATAGCAGCGGAGAAGGCCAGTCCTGAAGCTATAAACTTCATGGCCAAATATGGGAGAGGTTTGATTTGTCTTTCTCTCACTGGACAGAGGCTCGACCAGTTGGAAATACCACTGATGGTTCAAAACAATACCTCGCGCTACTCCACTGCCTTCACTGTGTCTATTGAGGCAGCAGATAGAGTAACTACTGGTATCTCTGCCTTTGATCGAGCGCAGACTATAAAGACTGTACTTGATCCTGGTACTAAACCAGCTGATCTGCTTCGTCCGGGGCATATATTCCCGATTCGAGCTAAGGAAGGCGGAGTGTTAGTACGAGCAGGTCACACTGAGGCGAGTATTGATTTAGCCAGGTTAGCCGGGCTCTATCCTGCCAGTGTTATATGTGAAGTCATGAGCGAAGATGGCACCATGGCACGTTTACCGGAGCTTGAGGCCATGGCCTCGCAGCACGATTTGAAAATCGTAGCAATCAGTGAGCTGATTGCCTATCGCTATCGTCATGAGAAGCTGGTGCAGAAGGTAACTGAGACCAGGCTTCCTACCAAGCACGGCGAGTTTGTGGCTATGGCTTATAGAAGTAGCGTTGATGCCAACGAGCATGTTGCTTTGGTGAAAGGTAATATTGGTGGTGAGGAGCCGGTATTGGTGCGCGTTCACAGTGAATGTCTTACAGGGGACGTTTTCGGGAGTTTGAGATGTGACTGCGGCGACCAGATTGTAATGGCTTTGCGAAGGATAGCTGAGGAGGGTCGAGGCGTTTTCCTTTATATGAGGCAAGAAGGAAGGGGGATTGGACTTCATAACAAACTTCGCGCCTATGCTCTCCAGGACCAAGGATTGGATACTGTTGAGGCTAATATAGCTTTGGGTTTCCCTCCAGACTTGAGAGATTATGGAGTAGGTGCTCAGATTTTAGCCGACTTAGGTTTACATAATATTCGGCTGCTTACGAATAACCCTAAAAAGGTAATTGGCCTGGAAAGCTACGGGATTAAGATATTAGAGACTGTACCATTAATAGCTCCACTGAACCCATATAACACCCGCTATTTGGAAACTAAGCAGAAGAAGATGGGGCATCTTCTAGGTATAGAGGAGAGAAAATGCGGGTCATGAAGCCGAGAGCTTAGCTGCTCAGGGCTTATAATTTTGGGTACTGGAATCTAAGATGTCGGAGGTGATCCATGGGTAAGCAGTACGAGGGATTTTTGATAGGGAGGGGTCTCAAGTTTGCTTTGGTTGTTTCACGCTTTAATGAGTTCATAACCAACCGGCTAGTGGAAGGGGCAAGAGATGGTTTATTGCGTCATGGTGTGGGGGAAGACGACATAACTATTGCCTGGACTCCAGGTTGTTTTGAGATTCCTCTGATAGCAAAAAGACTAGCTGTGAGTGAACAGTATGACTCCGTGATATGTCTTGGCGCGGTGATTCGGGGGGAGACACCACATTTTGAGTATGTAGCTTCTGAGGTAACTAAGAATATTAGCAGGGTGAGCCTGGATACCGGATTGCCGGTAATCTACGGAATCATTACTGCTGATACGCTGGAGCAAGCTATCCAGAGAGCTGGAACCAAAGAGGGCAACAAGGGATTTCACGCTGCGGTAAGTGCTATAGAAATGGCAAATCTGGTTAAGGCTATTCGGTGACTTTGTAGACCTTGTCGCCCCGTCTTACCCTGTCAGGGACTTTTATGCCAGTGAGGTCGCCGGACTTTCCTTCGGTGATACTAACACGATCGATCTGCATGGACTCTACAACGAGTTCCATATCTGTGGTGCTGCCCTTGATGTGGATTTTATCTCCGACTTTGAGTACGCCGCTCAACTCGATGCCGGCTACTACTGGCTTGGCGAAGTAATCTGTTACCGTGCCAACTTCTACTTCTGGCATTTCCAAACCCCCTTACGAAAATAATATACACCACCTCCGTGTACAAAAGCAACATAATACGTAACTGGCCTCATACACATTGAGAGGCAAGCGAAGGCCAACGGGCAAGCTCGAGTTCATACGGGGCGATAGACAAGAGTTAAAGCCTTGAGATAAAGCCTTGAGATAATTTGGGGCTGTGTTTGACGTCACCATAAGCGAATCTATTGACATAAGCAAACTGTACCCTCTGGGCCGGGTGGATATGGATTAATGCTTTCCGAAACTGGATGGCAAATCACCATTGTCCTCTGGCTTGTTGCTGATGCTCGGGAGGTGATAAACTTATTAAGTAGCTCAGTTGCGAACTTTTAGTTTGATTTGTAGCTAGATGCGGGAGTAACTCAGTGGTAGAGTTCCTGCCTTCCAAGCAGGGTGTCGCGGGTTCGAGTCCCGTCTCCCGCTCCATAAAGCACAATAAAGAGCATAATTCGCCGCTTAATTCGGAACCATTGCATGTCCAACACCGAACGGGGCTCACAGAACAGGGCGAGCCATCGATACGCTCGGTGCAAAGAGCTTAAGCAAGGCTGGGCTCGAGACTTGAGCTGAATCAGAAGAACGGTTTTCCGGTCTTCCTATATGGTCGCTAGGGGTAAGAGCGCCATACAGCGATGGGCAATACAACATGAAGCTGAGTAGTTACGGCATGTAGGCTTTAATATACTAGAATGCCATAACGGCGTTTTTAACCTCTTAAAATCGCTTTCTGGTGCGTGCTTTATTGTAAAGTAGACCATTTCAGCTCTCAATAATTTGCCATGCTGTTGTTCTGTTGTTGTTTCGATTTTCCGCTGCGACTCAATCAGGTGGTTGGGTTTTTGGGGTCAATCATAGGCCAGCTCACCTGGAGTTGCATTTCGGGTCCAGAAGTGAGTCTCTTCATTAGTGTTCATTCTGGGATTTGTCTTCGTAGGGAGGACATAAGCACGGAATGCGGCGCCTCTTTGGGAATCGCAGTGGAGCCTTGGCTAGAAAGGGGCAGATCGAACATGAATACCTTCTTTTCTAATCCAAGGATGAGTCTAGAGGGGCAAGCCTGAATGATTTCGGTACTTATGTCGGCGGGTGCATTGGAAGAGATTGAAAGCTGATGCCACAATCCTTTCTCCAAATCCATTGTGAAGCGAATCAAAAGGTTGATTACCAACGGGTTGATAAACTCATAGAGGCGTTGTCAGAATGAAAGACCAAGATAACAGAGGGAAATCTCGGCGCCACGCCCTCGAGAACTGGCTCCACATAATGCTCCGATACCTTTCGATAGAGGCGAGAATCTACCATTGGGCAACTGCATCCATGGCATTGATGTGATATAGTCCCTTCTGTTGGTTTCCGCGTGCGTGATGCACTGTGTGTCAACGGGCACTTATCCCGCTTTGCCTGTTGCGTCAGGTCGGGCTCGCTGAGCGATGCTCGCCCCTGCTGGTTTGATTCTGTTATATGACTTTTTAGATACCGATACGGATATATATCCCAGTCGAAAGCGCGATGGCCCCCTGTCTAGCCTCATCGAGTGTTAGAAAACCACGCGACTCCAAGCTCGTCTTATGCTGCAACAGACTAGCACAAGCACTTGACAGTGGAAGAGAAAAGGGATTAGAATAAAGTAGTGTCGCAAAGTGAAACTTTTGCGACACAAAGTGATTCTTTATAAAATATAACAATGTTAATCTAAGCATGAGCCTAAGCTTATTGGTTGCCGAGTTCTTAGAGTACCTGGAAATAGAAAAAGGCTGCTCTCCTCTGACTATTAGGCGGTACAGGCATTACTTGGATCGCTTCTACAACTGGCTGAGTGAAAACTACTCCACAGCAAAACCGGATGAGATAGATGCTGAAGTCGTTAGACGGTACAGGTTGTATTTGGCCCACTTCAAGGATCCCAGTGGCGCGCAGTTGAAGAGAATCACTCAAAGTTACTATATCATTGCATTGAGGGCTTTTCTCCGTTATCTTGTGGTGAAACGCGACATAGCTACTTTATCCCCTGAAAAGATAGAACTTCCCAAACAGGGTTCGCGTTCCGTCAGTTTCCTGGACTCGGGACAAATGGAGAGACTGCTAAACAGCCCCAAGATATCAGATAATATCGGGCTTCGAGATAAAGCTATCCTGGAAACACTATTCAGCACCGGATTAAGGGTATCGGAGCTGGTGAGCTTGAATCGCGACCAGATAGGCTTCGACCGCCAGGAATTTGGTATCAAGGGCAAGGGAAATAAGGTGAGAGTGGTCTTTCTTTCCGACACGGCCGCGGAATGGATTAAGCGCTACCTGCAGTCGCGGCGGGACTCTTTCAAGCCCTTGTTCATTCGATACAGCGGAGCTGTTGATAGCGGGAAGAACGGTGAAAAAATGCGGCTGACGGCAAGGTCTGTCCAAAGGATTGTCATGAAATATGCCAGAAGGTCTGGCTTGCCAGTCAAAACAACCCCACATACTTTGAGACACTCCTTCGCCACAGATCTGCTTATAGCCGGTGCTGACATTCGTTCTGTTCAAGAGATGTTAGGCCACGAAAGCATTACAACTACCCAAGTCTATACCCATGTTACTAATAGACATTTGAAGGAAGTTCATAGGGCTTTCCATAGTAGAAAGGTCAAGAATGGCAATGGGAATGAATAGTGGCCCTCTGACGACAGGACTACCTTGGCACGTTGTGGAAGAAGCCATTAATAGTGAGAGTCGATGGCTGCAAGGAGCAATTGAGCAAGCGTACATAGATAAAGTGCCGGGCTGTGATGATTGTCCCTACACCTTTAGGAAAATCGCCCTCTTAATCGTAACTGGCAGAGTCGAAGTAAAGGAGTTCATTGGCCGGGAGGGACATGATTTATGGGATGACCTGACGGAAAAACATGGTGTCAAAAAACTGTCACGCCATGGGGGTGACTGGCATAGAAGGATGACGGACGTAATCACTGAATACTTCCAAAATCAGGGGTTCGAAGTCATTGCTGAGCCTTTCCTCAGCAAAGGACGTGCTGATCTGGGTATCTATAAGGAGGGTCACTTAGACTTATACGTAGAGATAGGTACTACCTCTGCCTATAAGTTGTGGTGGAACCTCCACAGGTTGACGAGGGCCAAGATTCTACTGGTACCAGACAAGCGTCGAGCCATAGAGTTCACTTGTGCCAAGGCCGAGCGAGAGATGTTTCATGGCTAGAACAAAACGGGATTGACAGAGATGCTGGCGCATATTGATGGTTTTCTTCTGAACGTGCAGGCAAGCCATCATTCTACAGCTACAGCCCGCACTTATAAACGATATCTGCGGGTCTTCGACAATTTTTTAAACGAAAACCACATCCAGTTTGACGACATCAACAAGCGTACGATCACCTACTATAAGGAGTATCTGGCCTCCCGAGGTCAGAATACGGGGGATTCGGGCAATGGAGGTGGTAAGCAACTCGGGTCTAACACTATTAACTACAAGTTGACAGCGCTCAGAGTTTACCTGCGTTACTTAATCGATATGGGATATCCCTGCCCTTTAGTACCTGAAGCGGTCAAATTATTTAGGACAGTCCGCCCGGTTCCCCAGGTAGCTGAGTTTAGCGATTTAGTCAGGCTGATTGAAGCCCCAGGCCGTGATCGCGGTCCCATAGGACTGAGGGACAAAGCTATTCTAGAAACACTGTTCAGTACAGGGCTACGGGTATCAGAATTGGTTACTCTAAATCGTCACCAGATACACTGGGAACGTCAGGAATTAAGTGTGGAAGGTAAAGGAGATAAGATTCGGCAGGTTGTTATATCAACTAGTACTGCACAATCGCTCAGGCGTTACTTACAATCTCGCCGAGACAATTTCGAGCCATTATTTATTCGATACAGTGGTGCAATCGATAGCCGAAAAAATGGCGAAAACATGCGACTCACCGTAAGGTCTATCGAAAACATTGTTAGCAAGTACGGAAAAAGATGTGGGCTACAAATTAAGGCAAGCCCCCAGACCTTTAGACAGGCCTTTGGTTTTTATTTGGCTGAGGAACGCCCGAATCCGGTAGCTGTTGCAATTCTAATGAGCCACGAGTCACACGATAACACTACCCGTTATGTGCATGCGCCGTATTGATATGCCCAATAATCTCAATACGATACTATTATGTCAAGTATATGTTAGGCCGCAATAGAAGTACAAATGTTCTGGGTACGCTTGAGAAGCGATTTACCTACAGAAGATCTCGAGAATAGAAGAACCGCAAGGTTTGTTTGGTGGGCTCGGCAGGGTTCGAACCTGCGACCAACCGGTTATGAGCCGGCCGCTCTGCCACTGAGCTACGAGCCCGTATCTAGAAACATGTTAAATTGTAATGAACCTTAGTGTCGAAAGTCAAAACCGCAAAAGAACATGAGTCAATTACTCAAGCCTGTTGTGCTTTGCTTGTAAGGCGAGGCTGCTGGGGATAGTCTCTTCTCTATTCTCTATAGCCGCTGCTCAAATAAATGGAGGACCCAGCTGCAGATTGATTATTTTGCTCATTCAGTTTCCTCACCATGGGATGATGTCCATTTAAGGGCACTATATGAAGCACAGCAGGCTGAGTCACTTCGTTGAACAGCTGACATGGTCACCGGCTACTGTATAACACAAAGCTATGTAGTCTATGCCTGACCTGTCAAATCTAGCAAAGACAGGAAGGCCCGTTGTTCGTTGGTCAATTGCTCCTTCAAAAAAGAGCGAGCTTCATTCTAAACGAATAAACGCTGCGTAACGCTCTCGCCGTGGTAACTCGCCGTGGCAAGTGGGTAGCATCAATGGTCTTCGCGTGCTTGTTATGCGCGTATGTCCAGCAAGGCGCAGGCAATGCAGAAAAGGTCGCTATCAAGTATAATTACTGAGTTGTGGCTGCGCTTTACATCACTGCTACCCCCATTGGTAATTTGGAGGACATTACCCTGCGCGCCTTGCGCCTTCTGCGTGAGGTAAAACTAATTGCTGCTGAGGACACTCGAACAACTAAGCACTTGCTTAAAGTCTATGATATAAGGACCCCGGTAACTAGCTACCATGAGCATAGCAGACATGCCAAACTGGATTACTTATTGAGCCGAATCAGGGAGGAGGATGTGGCTCTGGTCTCTGAAGCTGGTGTACCCGGACTGAGCGATCCGGGTTACGATCTTGTTGCCGCTGCTATTGAGCACGGGATTCCTGTAGTGGTTATCCCTGGAGTCTCCGCAGTGACAACTGCTTTAGTGGTTTCAGGTCTGCCTACTGACCAGTTTATTTATCTCGGGTTTTTCCCCCGTCGTAGTGGTAGGAGGCAACAGCTTCTTAAATCTCTAGTCGGAGAGACGAGAACCATGTTAGCTTTTGAGGCTCCCCATCGCTTGAAAGAAACCCTGAGTGATATAGAGGATGTCCTTGGAGATAGAAGGCTAGCGGTATGCCGCGAGCTCACCAAACTACATGAGGAGATTTTTAGAGGCAAGGTCAGCCAGGCGAAGAAGCATTTCACCGAGCCAAGAGGCGAGTTCACCCTGGTTATCGAGGGTAAAGGTGATGAAGAAGCTGAGATTACGGAAGAGGTAGAAAAAGAATTGCAGGAGCTTTTTCAGCAGGGCTTCAAGGCTCAAGAAGCAATATCGCTGGTATCCGGGGTTCATGACTTACCGAAGAAGAAGCTTTATCAAGCCTGGCTGAAGCTTAAGAAAGGAGGCTAAAATGCGGCGTGGCTGCATTGCTGTGGAACAGATACAGTGTGATGGCTGCCATCGACTTATTAAAGCAGGGGAGCGATATCTGGTGATCGATGTGGAAGGCGACGAAAAACAACGCCTTTGCATCGACTGCTGCTTAGAGCGCGGCTATGCTTCGTACATAGAGGAAGAGGGAAAGAAGATAATAACTTTCTTGCCCCAAGACTAGGTATTATCAGTTGTCACTCCGGGTAACAGGCGTCATGCTAGTCCCAACAAACCGACGCAGATTGTGTAGAGTGGTGGGTTATCACAATGACATGAAGGTGTTCATGATCTACAATAATATGGCTATTTACGGAGAAGTTTTTGAGTGAGCGTATTCTTATAGGTGTTGCGTGGCCTTATGCTAACGGCCCTCTACATCTTGGGCATATCACGGGAGCTTATCTGCCAGCCGATATTTTTGCTCGTTATCATCGTCTCAAAGGCAATGAGGTATTGATGGTTTCTGGAAGCGACCAGCATGGTACCCCGATTACAATTCGTGCTGAACAGGAATCAACTACACCGCAAGCAGTAGCGTCTAAATACCACCAGCAATTCCTTGATTGCTGGGATAAATTTGGCATTTCCTTCGACCTGTTCACCACTACGGGCACCGCAAACCATGCTGAGGTTACTCATGATATTTTCCTGACCCTACTCAGCAAGAACTATATCTACAGAGACAAGATGCTCCAAGCTTATTGTCCCAAGTGTCGGCGTTTTCTCCCCGATCGCTATTTAGAAGGTACATGCCCCTACTGTGGTTTCCCTAAAGCTAGGGGTGACCAATGTGATGAATGTGGTAAGCCGCTGAATCCTTCCGAGCTTAAGGACGTTCACTGCTATGTTTGCTCAACCCCTGTTCGATTTGAAACCTCTGAGCAGTTTTTTCTGCGCCTTAGCGCTTTTCAAGATAAATTGGCGGCATGGATAAAAGAGCAAAAGCATTGGCGGCGCAACGTGCTCTCAACGACCCGGAAATTCCTGGACGAAGGCTTGAAAGACAGGGCTATAACTCGTGATCTGGATTGGGGAGTGAGTATTCCACAAGCTGGTTATGACCATAAGCGTATTTACGTGTGGTTTGAGGCAGTTATAGGTTATTTGTCAGCAAGCAAAGAATGGGCAAGACTACGCGGAGATGACTCGGCCTGGAGACCTTTTTGGGGAAAAGATGCTAAGAGTTACTACTTCCTTGGCAAGGACAATATTTTTTTCCATACGCTTATTTGGCCGGCGATGTTGATGGGGTACGGCGGATTGAACCTCCCTTACGATGTACCGGCCAATGAGTTTCTGACTATTGAGGGTAAGAAACTCTCTACGAGTCGCGGTTGGGCAGTCTGGCTTCTTGATTACTTGGAGCGGTATGAGGCAGACCCTCTGAGATATGCTCTAGCAGTGAATATGCCTGAGACTGGGGATAGTGATTTCTCCTGGCGTGAATTCCTTCGTCGCAATAATAATGAATTAGTGGCCACATACGGTAATCTCGCTAATCGTATCCTTACATTTGCTTATCGTCAGTTCGAGGGAGCTGTGCCAACACCCGGTGAACTTGACGCACGAAGCCAGAGCTTGCTTCATGATTGTGAGCTTGCCTTAGCTAATGTGGATAGGCTGCTTTATAATTGTAACTTTAAAGAAGCTATTGGACAGGCCATGTCCCTGGCTCAGGAAGCCAATCGTTATCTTGATGAACAGTCTCCTTGGAAGACAATTAAGTCGGAACGGCAGCCGGCTGCTAAATCTGTTTATACAACTCTATCCATACTATCAGCTCTAAAGACCATGCTCTATCCATTCCTACCATTTAGTTCCAGGAATCTGCACTCTTTCCTAGGTTTTGATGCCACTATTGAGGAAGCGGGCTGGAAATTTCAACCACCGTCTCCAGGGCAACAACTTCGCCAGCCACGGCCGCTATTCATTAAGCTAGATGATAGCATTATTTCTCAAGAAAATAGTCAACTTGGCTCCGCGCTTGATTGATAGTCTGATATTGATTTCAGGCAGCTAATTAAGCGAAAGTCATTTGCATGCTAAGTACAGGATGTGATTTGGAGTCCTTGAGTAGGATGCAATCTGTTTTAGGACTAGTAGGCGAATGTCTGAGGCGGGTGGTTCAGCCGGATGTCGATTGCGGCATGAGGCCTTCGAACAATTTATTGAGTTCGGGTTCCTCTAAAGTCTCATGAACAAGCAACTCTTGAGCCAGCTCTTTTAATTTCGCTTTGTTCTCGCTCAAGATCTTCTTTGCAGTACTATATGCTCGCTGAATTATGGTATGTACCTCTTCATCAATCTCCTGTGCCACCTTCTCACCATAGTCTCTTTGCTCGCTGATCTCACGACCCAAGAAGACAAGTTCCTGCCTTTGCCCGAAAGTTCGCGGCCCTAACTTGTCGCTCATGCCATATTCCGTAACCATCTTCCTGGCAAGCTTGGTCGCTTGTTCCAAATCGTTTTGTGCTCCTGTGGTCACTTCCCCAAATGTAATTTCCTCAGCAGCGCGGCCGCCGAGACTCACTGCCAACCTGTCGTCAAATTGCGACTTGGTCCAGAGGTGACGCTCCTCACTTGGCAGAAAGCGTGTCCAGCCTCCTATTACTCCCCGACCAATAATAGAGATCTTATGCACGGGATCAGCGTTGGGCAACATTTTCGCAGTCAAAGCGTGCCCGCTCTCATGGTAAGCAATCATTTCCTTTTCTTTAGGACTTATTACCCGGCTTTTCTTCTCCGGACCGGCGATAGTACGATCAGCTGCATCCTCGAGTTCCCTGAGCGAGATATCTTTGCGATTGCGTCGCGCAGCTAATATAGCCGCTTCGTTAATCAAATTGGCTAAATCAGCCCCGCTGAACCCGGGTGTCTCCTTTGCTATCGTTTCCAGGTTGACCTCTTTAGCTAGGGGCTTCCCCTTGGCGTGTACCTCTAGAATAGCCTTGCGGCCGTTTATATCGGGCAAATCGATGACGATATGGCGGTCGAAGCGTCCAGGCCGTAGCAATGCGGGATCAAGTATGTCAGGCCGATTAGTGGCAGCCATAACAATAACGCTTGTGTTAGTATCGAAGCCATCCATCTCAGCCAGAATTTGGTTCAGAGTTTGCTCCCTTTCGTCGTGCCCTCCACCTAGACCCGCTCCACGATGTCTGCCCACGGCATCAATTTCGTCGACGAATATCAAAGACGGTGTGTTACGCTTAGCCTGCTCAAAAAGATCTCTCACTCTTGCAGCACCCACTCCCACAAACATCTCGACAAATTCGCTACCACTTATAGAGTAGAAAGGCACTTTAGCTTCTCCCGCTATAGCTTTAGCCAATAGTGTTTTGCCCGTCCCTGGCGGTCCTACCAGCAGCACACCTCGAGGTATACGCCCTCCCAGACTGTGGAATTTTTCAGGGGCTCTGAGAAACTCAACTATTTCTTGAACCTCTTCCTTTGCCTCGTCAGTACCGGCGACATCAGCAAAAGTCACTGCCGGTTTATCGCCTGTGCTCAACCGTGCCCGACTTCTGCTGAAGTTAAAGGCCTGGGTACCGGCACCATGCGTTGAGCGGAAAAGAAAATAGAACATCAACCCGAGTAATGCAATAGGTACACCGACCTGGAGAGCTATCATTCCCCAATCGATGCCACTCGTTTGTGCGTCAATTTCTAGTGCGCTTAAGTCCACTCCTGCCTCTTTTAGCCACTCCCTCAATTCAGGATAGCTATCGCCAAAACCAGCCTTAATTACCGCTTTGTTCTCCTTGTAGCCTGTAATGTTACCCTTGCTGTCCAGTACAATAGTGTCAATCTGGTCTTCCTGTAATCTACTTATGAACTCAGAAGTCGTTACTGTCTCAGGGCCGCTGGGCCGCACAAACGCAAATATTGCCAGCATCGCCGCTATCAGCAATATCAAATAGAAGAAGGGATTATGCCACCATTTCGCTTTCATACTACATTCATCTGAATTATATCAGATATGCTACTATGCTACAAAACCAGAGGGTCACACTCCGCTTTGTTGTAGCGTACCGTTGCTCCACTGCTGTCATTCAAGTCTATGGTGGTTCAAGTCGAGTCGCAAAGTATAGAGGCCAGAGTCATTCCTAGCTGGATGCCAGGACACACACTTTCTGAGATATCGTCAAGTTCTTATAATTAGGAAGATGGGTGTATGTTGGGTTTAGCAGCTAGCGCCATGTTAGCTTGGTCAAACTTGTCTATGCACCATAGATGGTATTATTGCATAGTAACCACTGGTGGCTTGGCTAGAAGACATTTCACAGCCATCATATAGATAGATGATTGCCCATTGCTTCCTTGCCATTCCTATTCAGGTACAAATCTCTTATAGGCAATGCTTCTGGATTGTCCCTCTCCTCAACTCTTATGTTAAGTGTCCTGTCCGACACGGACAGGCGTTTACGAAATAATATTCAAGCAGATTCATCTTGGTGCTATTGACAAATTAGAGACGAGCATATAAACTGAAGTCAATTGAATAAGGAAAAGGCTGAGAACAGGACTAGTACAGCCTGAGGCAGAGTTCAGAGAGCCGGGTTAGGTGTGAGCCGGTACTCGAGCAAGGTTGGAATGGGCCTGGGAGCCGCAAGCCGAAAAGTGCGTGCGCTTAGTAGGTTTTGCCGCAGAGGGCTGCGTTAGCTAAGCCCAGGGTATAGTTCCTGATAGAGTTGTGTACCCGAACAGAGATTGCCTGAAAAGGTTTAAATAGGGTGGCACCGCGAAAGGAAAGCCTCTCGCCCCTTGGCGAGAGGCTTTTTTATTGCACGAAGTGAGATGTGATATGCGTTATCTACGTGATATACAATCACCCAATGCAATAAAGGCGGGTGATGCATGAGTAGAGAAGGTCGGCTCTTTTGTCAAACGCTTGAAGGATGCTATATTGGTAAAGGAGGTTCAAATGTAGAAGCTAAATTATCCTTAAACACTAGGCTAGCCAAACATTGAAAGGAGGTAAAAATGGATAACCGCACAAAATTTATTCTGGACGAAAAAGAAATACCGACTCATTGGTACAACGTCCAGGCTGATTTGCCCGTACCACTGCCGCCAGTTTTGCATCCCGCCACAGGAAAGCCTGTAACGGCTGATGACATGGCTCCTCTGTTCCCCATGGAATTAATCAAGCAGGAGATGAGCACTGAAAGATGGATTGAAATACCTGAGGAGGTACGGGATATCTACCGCTTGTGGAGGCCTACCCCACTATTTCGAGCACACAGGTTGGAGAAGGCTTTGGATACACCAGCCAGAATCTTCTATAAATACGAAGGAGTAAGCCCCGCTGGTAGCCATAAGCCTAATACTGCCGTAGCCCAGGCTTACTACAATAAACAAGAAGGAACGAAGCGAATCACCACTGAGACTGGAGCTGGACAGTGGGGAAGTGCCCTATCTTTTGCTGGTGCTTTCTTCGGCATTGAAATCAAGGTTTACATGGTCGCTATTAGCTATCACCAAAAGCCCTACCGGCGAATAATGATGGAGACGTGGGGAGCCAAATGTGTCCCCAGCCCTAGCCCCGATACCAAAACGGGACGGGATATGCTCGCAAAAGACCCTGATTGCCCAGGCAGCTTGGGTCTCGCCATCAGCGAGGCAGTAGAGGATTGTGTGACTCATGAAAATACTAAGTATTCTCTAGGCAGCGTGCTTAATCATGTGCTGTTGCATCAAACCATCAACGGCTTGGAGGCAAAAAAGCTGATGGAACAGGCAGATGCCTACCCTGATATTATTGTCGGGTGTATCGGTGGCGGTTCCAACTTCGCTGGCCTCTTTCTGCCCTTCGTCAAGGACAAAATTGAGGGAAAGAAGCCGGACCTGCGCATTATCAATGTCGAGCCAGAAAGCTGCCCTACCCTGACCAAGGGACCCTATGCCTATGACTTTGGCGACTCAGCAGGACTCACTCCGTTGTTTAAGATGTACACACTAGGGCATGGTTTTATTCCACCTCCGGTACATGCCGGGGGATTACGCTATCACGGGATGGCGCCCATTATATGCCACCTGCATAAACTGGGATTTGTCGAAGCTAGAGCGGAGCATCAAATTGCCACCTTCAAGGCTGGCGTAACCTTCGCCCGCACTGAGGGCATTATCAGTGCGCCAGAAACGAATCATTGCATCAAGGTAGCTATTGATGAAGCTCTTAAGTGTCGGGAATCCGGTGAGGCCAAGACTATCTTGATTGCCCATAGTGGGCATGGTCTTGTTGACATGGCTGCTTATGATGCCTACCTGTCAGGCAAACTTATAGACTATGAATATCCCAAGGAGAAGGTTGAAGCTGCGTTGTCTGAACTGCCAAAGGTAGGCTAGAGAGAACTACTGGTGCCATAGCATACTACGCTATGGCACCAGTACCTGACACAAGAACAATATCAAACAATGTGAACACAATCAACGACCCTGAGCTTAGGCGGGCGTAAGTTGTTTCTAGTTTACTATGCGCAGTGATAAGCAATCGTGCAGTGCGTTTTGCGTATGATGCGTGAATTTATTAGCTAGGCGCTTCTATTTCTCGGGGTCCGTTTCCGAGGCGGAGTCAAGGTTACTTATAACCCTAGACGTTGCATGATAGAACTTCTGCAGTTCTACCAGTTTCTCAGTTAGTATCTCGCGACCTTTCACGGTAATCTCGTAGCAACGGCGGTCCTGTTTTCGGCTCACCTGTTCCCATGAACTCAATACAAGTCCCTCACTCTCTAACCTCCGCAGTGCAGAATAGATTGTGCTCCCGCGAAACTTGAAATAGCCATGGCTCCTTTCGTCTAGCTCTTTGGCGATTTGGTAGCCGTGAGAGGGGAACATATCTATAATGATAAGTAGCAGGGTTTCTACCACCCCTCTCAGCAACTCTCGCACATAAGAATTACTCATCCTCATGTATATTATATCATGCGCCCAAGATTACGTCACAACCATGTCATATCCAACAAGCAGTTTTCGAAAACGAGAGAGCAAGTGATATAATGTTAAGCGTCTGAAGTGAGTAACAGGATTAAGTCTATCCTAATTCCTCTAGCATTACTGGGCTTGGCTCTTAACTCCGGCGCCTGTTCTATATCTCCTCCCCAAATATTGCAGCCACAGCCAACACCGTCAACGCCCACGCCCGCAACTGGCTCAACTGAGCATACTAACCCCGGTTGGACATTCCCACAGGCAGGGAGCGCAACGGCCATATCGTTGCCTTCTATTGCTGAAGTTATTGCCCAAGCTAGGCCTGCAGTGGTCTCCGTCACTACTGAGATGCAGGTTTATGATATCTTTCAGCGGGAGTACACGCAGCAGGCCAGTGGGTCTGGACTGATTATCGACAAGGAGTCAGGATATATCATCACAAACAACCATGTGGTTGAGTATGCCAAAAGCATACAGGTGGAACTGGCAGATGGGAGGACATTCCCTGCGGACATTGTAGGCACTGATGCGCTAACTGATTTAGCGGTTCTGAAGGTAGAAGCAGCGAATCTACCTCAAGCCTCGTTGGGGGACTCAGATTCGCTCGTCCTCGGTGATTGGGTAGTGGCTATTGGTAATGCGTTAGGAGAAGGAATCTCAGCGAGTGAGGGCATCGTAAGTCGTCTAAATGTCTCGGTTAGCGTTTCAGGAGATACCCTTTACGGCCTGATTCAAACCACTGCTGCTATTAACCCTGGCAACAGTGGTGGTCCACTGGTTAACATGGCTTCCGATGTCATAGGTATCACGAGTGTCAAGATAGCTACAATTGGAGTAGAGGGCATGGGCTATGCGATAAATATCAATGATGCTAGACCTATTATTGAAGAGTTAATTCAAAAGGGGCATGTGACCCGTCCATGGCTGGGAGTGAGCCTGTGGACTGTCGATACCTTCTTCGCTGAGACAAACAACCTTTCGGTAGACCAGGGGGCATACATCGTAGAGGTAATCCGCGATAGCCCCGCGGATGCCGCTGGCTTAGAGAAAGGTGATATCATCATCAGATTCGCAGGTAAAGAAATAGCTAGCGTCGATGATCTCGTTCTTGCTATTCATACCAGCCCGGTTGGAGAAGTAGTGGAAGTAACCTTCGTCAGGGGCCGTGATACCAGGATAACCTCGGTTCAACTGGTTGAAAGCCCATCAGCATGGAGTTAAAGGTGTCAATGTCTTGATCTCCAAGATTACGGGCCGGGGCCCTTTTTTTAACGCCCCTCAAATTAGGAGTTGGTATCTAGGTTGCTCTTTTGACCGACAGCACAATATTACTATCTAAGACACGATGTTCTTCAGTACAATCTGCCTCCGGAGCAAAACTGTTGATAAGTTCCTTGGACAGGGTTTCCTGTTTAATATAGCTGGCGAAATCAACCATTACCCGCCTTACTGGCTCCTCTGCCTGATAATAGGTGATGATGTGGTCACTGATGTCAAACTGAGCCGTGCGTCGCATACTCTGGAGATAACGCACTATTTCTCTACTCATTCCTTCAGCCATCAGATTCGGAGTCACTTCGGTGTCTATTGCCACCCAGTATTTGTCATCGCTAGCTATGCTGTAACCTGGGACATCTGATGGAAACGCTGCGATTTCTGCCGCGAACTTCATCCCGAGTGCCGCTATATCCGTCGCGTCGCTCAGGGTAATGAGTTCCTTGACATTCATCTCCTCCATGATTTCGGCAGTGAAGCCTTCCAATGCTCCCTTCTCATCGTTAGAGCTTATTTTGACCATGAATCTTGCCAACGGCTGGCGTATTTTTATTCCTGCCTTAGCCCGCGCCGCTCTGCCCAAGCTTGATATTTTCCTTACCAGGTCAATATCGTTACTTAGCTTCTCATCAATTTTAGTTTTGTCGGCTACAGGGAAATTGGTGAGATGCACACTCTCATGAGCTTCAGAATCGACAGAGCACACCAGATTTTGATAAAGCTCCTCCGCAATAAATGGTACAAAGGGAGCTAGAAGGCGGGATAGTGTTACCAAAGACTGGTATAGTGTGGTATATGCGGCCAATTTATCAGCATCATTCTCGCTTTTCCAGAATCGGCGGCGGGAGCGCCTGACATACCAGTTTGAGATATCATCTACGAATTTCTCGATCTTGTGCGCTGCTGAGGTAGGATTGTAGTTATCCATGATCTCGGTCACCTCAAGAATAAGGCGATTAAGCTCTGACAGGATCCAGCTATCGAGAGCGGTGAGGGAAACTCCGTTGGAAGAATCCGCCTGTGCGAGTCTGTTAGGTGGCGTCTCTTCCTGTAACTGACTTGAGATATGGGAGGCACTACAGCCCGTGGATGCTGGAATGAAGTGATCGATATTAGCATAGAGAACAAAAAATGAATAGGTATTCCACAGAGTCAGAAGCGTTTTCCGCAAGGCCTCGGCGACCATAGGTGTAGAGAAACGATGGCTTTCTTCCGCCGGCGCAGAAACCAGCATATACCATCTTAGGGCGTCAGCGCTATTCTTGCCCAGCACCGTCCATGGATCAATCGCATTGCCCTTAGATTTACTCATCTTTTCACCCTGGGCATCGACGACATGTCCCAAACAAATGACGTTCTTGAAACAGCGCTGCCCAAAGAGTAAGGTGGCCAAAGCATGTAAGCTGTAAAACCAACCTCTGGTCTGGTCAACAGCTTCGCAAACAAAATCTGCAGGGAAGTTGTGCTCGAACTCATCATTATTTTCGAAAGGGTAATGCCATTGAGCAACAGGCATAGCGCCAGAATCAAACCAGCAATCAATGACGTCAGGGACGCGATGCATTTCACCACCGCATTTAGGACAAGTAAATTTAATCTCATCCATATACGGGCGATGCAAATCTACGTTAGGCTTTTCAAAAGCTTGTGCGGTGGGTGTATGTCCGAGCTTCTCTTTGAGTTCTCCAATGCTACCAATGCACTGATATTCGCCACAAGACTGGCAACGCCATATATTAAGAGGGGTTCCCCAGTACCTCTCCCGGGAGAAGGCCCAGTCAACGTTGTTCTTCAGCCAGTCGCCGAAACGACCATGCTTGATATAATCGGGGTACCAGTTTATCTCGTCGTTGGCAGAGATGAGACTGTCTTTCATCGACGTTGTCCTGATATACCATGTTTCCTTAGCGTAATAGAGCAGCGGAGATTCACATCGCCAGCAAAATGGATAGGTATGGGTGATCCTCTCATTGCGGTAAAGTAAGCCCCGCGACTCAAGGTCAGCGAGAATTATAGGATCAGCATCTTTGACGAAAATACCGGCGAAGGGATATGTGCCAGTGATTTTGCCCTCCAAATCTACAGGTTGAACGAAATCAAGTCCCTTATCCTTGCCTGCTTCAAAGTCCACTTCCCCAAACGCAGGAGCGACATGGACGATTCCGGTACCTTCCTCCAGGGACACAAAATCGGCATCAATGACAGGATAATATAAGTCTCTACTACTTTTCTGAGTCTCTACAGTCATATACCCCATACTTGGACCGTCGGAATACCACTGGAATCGTTTTCTTTCCACGCCAAACTCATGTGGATTAAATAGCGGTTGATATTTCAGGCCTGTTTGCACACCTGCGAGCTCCGCCCCTTTAAGCGTCAGAACCTCATGGTAACCGTCAAGCCTCAACTTGTCTATAAGTGCAGAAGCCAGAATAAGGTGGTCACACTGCCCTGCCATCACTGAGTACTGCGCATATGATGCGACTGCCAGCGCGGTATTGCCTGGGAGTGTCCAAGGCGTCGTAGTCCAAGCGAGCAAATAGGCTGGCTTGAGTTGAAACTGCCCGAGTAAGGGCTCAAGGGCGGTCGCCGTGATTGAGTCTAGCTCAAGCCGAAACTTTATGTAAACTGAGGGGTCCTCTGTATCATCCTTATAACCCAAAGCTACTTCGTGAGAGCTAAGTGAAGTGCCACAGCGGGGGCAATGTGGCGTTACCTTGTAACCCTTATAAATAAGGCCTTTGTCCCATAGCTGTTTTATTATCCACCAACAGGATTCGATATATGCATTATCCATAGTAACATAGGGGTGTTCCATATCTAGCCAGCAGCCAATACGCTCAGTCAGGCTTTCCCATTCTTTGATATAGCTGAGGGCACTCTCACGGCAGCGCTGGTTGAACTTAGCCACGCCATACTCCTCAATCTGAGCCTTACTGGTGAAGCCAAGAGAACTCTCCACCTCTAACTCAACTGGTAATCCATGAGTATCCCACCCTGCCTTACGCGGCACCTGGTAACCTTTCATTGTCTTATATCTACAAATAACGTCCTTGAACAGTCGAGATAACACGTGGTGAACACCAGGACTACCATTAGCCGTAGGCGGCCCCTCATAAAAGGCATAGTGTGGCGCTCCTTCTCTAGCCTCGATGCTCCTTCTGAAAATGTGGTGTTCGTTCCAGAAGTGAAGGATACGCTCCTCCATCTTAGGAAAATCTATCTTGATATCTATTTTTCGAAACATGAACTAGGACTGCCTGAGCGATATAACTACCCTTCTGTTCTCTCCCTCACCTATGCTGTGAGTCGTGACATCAGGATTGTCAGCCAAAGCAAGATGAAGAGTACGGCGTTCACCGGGTGACATTGGTTCCAATGCAATGGAACGGCGTCTCAATTTCACTTGCTCTGCTAGATGCAAGGCTAGTCTGTTCAAAGATTCACTGCGCCGCTTCTTATACTCAGCAACATCAATGCTTATCGGCAACCAGTCTTTCAGCTGTCCGGCTACAATGAGCTTAACTATATACTCTAAAGAGACTAGTGTCTGGCCTCGCCGGCCAATCAAGATGCCCAGATCATCACCGTCAACGTTCAAAGCAATAGGCACCTCTGCAGATAACACCTCTACCTTTCCTGTTAGCCCCATCAGTCTGATCAAGGTGTCCAAGACCTGCGTGGCTACTCCAACTGCATCCTTCTCTTTCGGTGCCAGTGGCTTCACTTCGATTATAGCTTCCTCGGCGCCCACCCCAAGAACTCCTGTCTTGCCTTCCCTAACAACAGCAAAATCAAATTGGTCACGACTTAAGCCCAGTTGCCTTTCGGCTTTTTCGACTGCTTGTTCTACTGTCTTAGCCGTTATCCTTAAGTTTTCCATGCCTTTTATTTTAGCAATTCGCTCTATTGCCAGCCTAGCTTATAACTTTGCCTTGAGGCGTTCGTTTAGTCTCCCTTGATGGTACTTGCTGAGCTGGGGAACGGAATTTAAGATTACCCCAGCCGCCAGTGACAAAATATTGGGTTATTATGCCAATCACATTGGAGACTGCCCAGTAGAGAGCCAGCCCGCTAGGAAACATCAGGACAAAGAGACCAAACATGAGTGGCATCATCATCTGCATCGTGCTGTTCATTGACTGTTGTTTCGGGTCGATGGCTGGGGCAGTAGTCATTTTCTGCTGCAGCCACATCGTGGCACCAACTACAATGGCCAGAATAAGATCTCCACGTCCTCCTAGATCGAGCCACAGAAAGCTGCTGTTCAGCGGAAACGCTTGACTTATCACCTGCCAGCTATAAAGGTGATAAGATAGGTCCAACAAATTCTCAGGCGTTGTAGCCAGCGCTTTCATAATTGATTGATACAAAGCTATCCAAATAGGAAACTGCACAAACATGGGCCACATGCAGCCGATTGGGTTGACCCCAGCCTCTTTATATAACTTCATCATCTCCTGCTGGAGTTTCTGTTGATTCTTGCCATATTTCCTCTGCAGCTCTTGTATCTTGGGTTGCATATCTTGCATGATTTTAGTGGAAGCAAGCTGCCGTTTACTGAGAGGCCAGAGGATTAAGCGGACAATAACGGTAAGCGCAATAATAGCCAGCCCGAAATTTCCAGAAAAGGCACTAGATAAGGCAATCAACCCATTAAGTATGGGGTTGCCTATAATTATGTACCACAGCTCTCCTAGGCCTGGCATGATTATAATTCCTCTCTAGTAGTCAAGCGAAAAAGGTTCCCTTACCTTCTTTTGCTCAATATCCACAGGATATAGCTTGTCGTCTTGAGCATGGATGTAAACCACATCCTCGTGAGTGCATAGAGATGCTCTTATTTGGCTATTAATGGTTGGCCGAGCGTCATTTTCTCGATTCTTAATTTTTTCGGCTTGCCCCGTCTCCGGGTTAATGATATAGACATCGCCCTGCTCTGAGGCCGCTATAAGGTGGTTACCCAATAAGACCGGTGAGGCTACTATAGGACTCCCTAAATCAAATTCCCACAATTGTTCCCCGCTATCAACAGCAATTGCGTAGACTCTACCGTCGAGACAGCCAGCATAAACAACTCCTTGCTCAACGACAGGAGTAGCCCAGAACCAGTTGTCGCCAGGGAACTTCCATAGCGCTGTATCGCTACCTATCTTTATAGCATAAAGGTTATGGTCGAAGGAGCCCACAAATATAGTGTCCTCATATAGCATCGGCGAGGAAACAAAGCCCACCTCCGCCTGAAACTTCCACGGCAGGGAATTGCCAGTTTCTGTCGATAGTGTATGGATTTGACCATCAAAGGTGCTTACATATACTACACCCTCCGCGACAAAGGGAGTTGTCCATAACTTATCGGCAAAGGAATCCGATTGCCACTTAAATTCACCATAGGTCGTGTCCAAGGCATAGACTCTGCTACGTTTTTCCTTGCCGCCCTCCTTGTCCTCCGAACTACATACGTAAACCGTGGTGTCAGCTATTAGTGGCCTCGCTACAATGGATCCCATGTCGCCTTCTTTAGGATAATCCCATCTCACAGCGCCAGTAGCGGCATTGAGAGCATATAATTTACCATCATAACTAGCAGCATAGACAAGCTCACCGTCTGTGGCTGGCGTACCATATATAGCCGCTGAAGTAGATGTCTGGCCACATGACAGACTGTCACCCGACGGGGCTTCTATGGTGTAAGTCCATTCCAAATTTCCAGCCGATGCGTTCACAGCTATTACCTTACCCTCCATAGAGCCCACGTAGATAATATCATTGTATACAACAGCTCCAGCCCATCCCTTTGCCGGCTGCTCTCCGCTTGGAAAACAAGAAGAAGAGACTAAGCCAAAAAGAGAAAACATGATGAGAAGTAATATCTTTGTCTGCTTCACTGCGGTGATCCGAAATCGTAACTAAGGCACAGGGTCATAGCCACCCTTGGAAAAAGGATTACATCGAGCTACTCGCTTAATTGCCAGCCAGCCACCCTTAGCGAGCCCGTATTTTTCAATCGCCTGACCTGCATAATGCGAGCATGTGGGTTGGTAGCGGCATGAATGGGGGGTAGCTTCAGATATTGTGCCCTGATACAGTTTAATCAAATCTAGAACCAACTGCTTCATACGTACTCTTTCAGCAATTTCGCTTTAACTAATAACTTGGTCACCTCTTTTTCCATCTGGTGATAGCCAATATCAGCTGCCGCGGGACGAACAACAAACACTAGGTCCCACCCTGGCTCAATTGGCTGGAATCTCATAATCTCCCTGAGTAGTCTCTTCAGATGGTTACGTTGTACTGCCTTGCCCACTTTCTTAGATACAGAAAAGCCATACCGACTCAGGCTCAGACTGTTTGGTAATGCCTTCATCAATACTAGGCTGTCTATCCATGTCTTACCCTGTCGATAGACCAAGGCGTATTGCGCTCTCGCGGTTAGAGCCCAAGGTTTCTTCATAAGGACGAGTCAGACTGGAGTTAACCTCCACCTTCTCTTAAGCCGTCTTGCTCTTAGCACCTGACGCCCTCCCCAGCTACTCATTCGAGCTCGAAAGCCAAGCTTACGCTTTCGAGAGAGTTTCTTTGGTTGATAAGTACGCTTTGGCATACAGTCCTCTAAAATTCTAGTGACGTAAGCCCACGCCGCCCGTTTTCCAGATATGACTCGGCGCATAAGGTAGTAGTGCCAGAAAACGGGCTCTCTTTATAGCGTGCGCTAATTTACGTTGATGTTTAGCACAAGCCTTGGTTCTGCGCCGTGAGCCAATACGTCCCTGGCTGGAAATGTACTGAGATAACATAGAGGCATCCTTATAGGATATTCTCATCCTCCCGGTGCAGAAGGGGCAAACTGCCGGTTTGGTAACAAAATTCCTGGTTGATCTTGTCTTCCTAATATAAGCCAAATTATTTTCTCCTCTATTTTAGTCAAAAGGTAAGTTCTCAGGCTCGATGTCCCCCTCCTCGGGAAGAGAGGCTGTAGCTTGCCTCTCAAGAAAGACTACACGATTTGCAGTCACATCAAGGCTAGTACGCGTCTGCCCGTCCTGCCCTTGCCAATTGCGAGCGTGTAGTCTCCCCTCAACATATACACTTCGGCCTTTAGATAGGAATTGATTACAGCTTTCAGCTTGCTTACCCCAAGCAGTGATTCTAAACCAGTCTGTTTCCTCCCTGCTCTCTCCAGCAGAAGTAGTGTAACGGTAATTGGTGGCCATTCGGAACGACGTTACCGGTCTGCCATCAGGCGTGTACCTCATCTCAGGATCGTTACCCACGTTGCCAATGAGTATTATCTTGTTCAGACTTGCCATGTCAATTCTCCGACAACACTACGAGGTGCCGTAAAATACTACCCAAAGCTCTGACTTCCTCCTCTACCTCCTTAATAAATTTCGGCTCCAACTTGAAGCAAGTCAAAGCGTAATTAGCCTCCATATATTTTCTTATAGGGTAAGCCAGTCTTCTTTTACCCCATCTATCTGTCTTATCTACTGTTCCGCCTCGGCTGCTGATAGACTGGGACACTTTATCCAAAATTTCAGACACCTCTTCTTCATCAACCTCTGGGCTAATCATAGTTATCAGTTCATACTCGCGCATTCTACTCATCCATCATTAAATTCCTGTTAGTATAACATACCTGCTTCTATAATTTAAGCGGCCACTTCAATGATAGTGACAATCTGTGCTTAAACGTCTCGCTAACTAGCAAAATACCCTATAACGAATCCGATAACGTCCATACCATAAGTATCCAAGCCGTACTCGGCTCTTTCAGGGTTCGGGATTGTCAGCAAGAGATTGTCCTATATTTTAACATTAGTAATTAAGCGTCCGTCTCCACGGTCTAATTCTAACTCATTAAGCATTATTCTACCAACACGGACTTCGGATGTTCTTATTAAGTAATGGACTAATTGGAGTACCGTTTCTGAGACAAGCTCTTGAGTAACAGCGGCGATAACCGTTGCAGGCCTAATCTGTTGATGATATACATATTCTTGAGCCGCACTGCAGCCCATATGATTCCTTCGAGTTAAGCTACGAGGAGCTATTCGTAAGCGAGTTGTCTCATTCTTTTGCGGTTGCCTTTGTGTAGACTGGTGAGCTCGAGCAGCACGGGGGATCAGGTTAGGATCAGTCTTGTTGCCGGTTGTGCTTGTCACATAGTTAAGAAGAAGCCGTTGATTGACTATGTGACCTGAAATATGGGGGGATAACAGCAGCCTCTGAGTGACCTATCGCGTGACCGAGGTCTTATCGCAGGGAACAATGTATCTTCAACAATATTGTTGGACGCAATAAGTTCACACAATAATTTATTGAAGTTGAGACTCAAATAGAGTCAATGCTATACTTTTGCGAATGCGGTTATCAGAACTAGGAGAGTCTGGGCTCATTGACCTCATACGGCGGATCACGCGTGACTTTGGGATTCCCGAGTATGGCTCATGGAAAGAACTCTTGATTGGCATTGGTGATGACGCTGCCGCTTGGCAAATCGGTGACAACGTCCAACTGGCCACCACTGATACTTTAGTTGAAGGTACACACTTTACTCTAGGCACGACCAGTCTAGAGGAACTGGGCTGGAAAGCACTGGCTGTGAATCTAAGTGACATAGCTGCCATGGGCGGTATTCCTAAGTATGCTCTGGTTTCTCTAGCGTTGCCCGGTCAACTTGAGGTAGAGAGCATTTCTACGTTTTACAGTAACATGATGCATTTGGCTGTGAAGTTTGGGGTTGCTATAGTTGGTGGTAATATGGTTTCTGCCCCTAATATTGTCATAAATGTCACCGTAATAGGCGATTCCAAGGGCGGGACATTGCTAAAGCGCTCAACGGCATTACCTGGAGAGCAAATAGCAGTCACAGGATATCTGGGGCTATCTGCGGCTGGGCTGGAAATGCTGGAAGGTAAATTCACAGTGGATCTGGAAAAGAGCAAGATTTTGAGGCTGGGTTATCTCAACCCGATGCCAAGGGTGGCAGAAGGGCGAATCTTAGTCGCCCAGGGAGTTAAGAGCGCCATAGATATCAGCGACGGACTCATTATCGACCTCGACCACATCTGTGAAGCGAGCAAGGTGAACGCCAGGATAAACATAGAGCAAGTACCCGTACACCCAATAGTTGGAGCAATTTACCCGGACTCACAGCAGCTTGCTTTGTGTGGAGGAGAAGATTACGAACTCCTTTTTACTGCCAACGAGACTACGATAGATCGAGTAAAGCAAGCTTTAGATTGTCCGGTAACCGTAATTGGCGAAGTTATGGAGGCAGAATCGCCGAAACGAGTTACCGTGGTAGATAGCAAAGGTAATTTTATCCCTTTCAAGAAAGAGGGATGGGAACACTTCAAGAATGAAACCTCTAAAGCTGATTTCGTATAGCCCAGAACAAACTGAGCTTCTGGGAAGTTACTTGGGGAAACTGGCCTGTGAAGGTGATGTGTTTCTTCTCGTAGGTGATCTGGGTACCGGCAAGACTCGCTTGGTGCAAGGTATTGCCCTCGGGTTGCATACAACGGAATTCGCCTTAAGCCCTTCTTTTGTTATCGTCAGAGAATATCATGGCAGGCTTTCACTGTACCACATTGATCTCTATCGCCTCGACAATTTAAAGGAAGTCTCTGACCTCGGGATAGAGGACTATCTCTACAACGAGGGAGTTTCCGTAGTTGAATGGGCAGACAAGGGGCTAGATATCTTACCGTCGGAAAGAATGTTTATCACGCTTAACTATGTTCCTGCGTCTGAGATGCAACGTGTTATTTACTTGAAACCCGAAGGAGAGCGATACTTGAATTTGCTGAAATGCCTCGAGTCAATGTTGAATATGGAGAAGGTATGGAGCTAGGCATAGATACTTCTTCGAGCGCTTGCAGCATCGCTTTGTCCCATAAGGGCAGTATATTAACTGAGTTGACTTGGCAATCGACGCAGAATCACACTGTGGAATTGCTGCCAAACTTGCTCAGGTTGCTGGATCAAGCTAAGGCTATGCTGACTTCTATGGAAGCCATTATCGTAGCTATGGGCCCCGGGAGTTTCAATGGGCTACGAGTGGGAGTGAGCACTGCCAAAGGTTTGGCTTTCGCATTGAGCATTCCTTTGCTTGGTATCAGTACGCTGGAGGTCGAAGCCTATTCATTTGCTTATACCGGTTTGCCATTGCGCCCCATCCATCATGTAAGCCATGAGAAGATAGCCACAGCTCTCTATCAACAGAAAGACAACGGGTGGTATTGCCTGGAAAAGGAACACCTGAGCACCGTGGATGCTTTGTGCCGACAAACGAGGCGAAAGACTCTTTTCTGTGGTGAAATTTCGCCAGATATAATACAATTGCTGAAGCAACGTTTGGGTAAGCAAGCTCTGATACCACCAGCCCCTATTAGGCTGCGTCGAGCTGGCTTCTTAAACATTTTGGCTTGGGAGAAGCTGGATGAGGGACAACAAGATGACCCAGCCACCTTGCAACCGTTGTATCCTTGCCCTCCTCATATAACGAAACCGAAAAGGATGAAATCCTCGCAACTGCAAGTGAAGCGAAAGGGCTGAAGTATAGCAGGATTCGTTGCATATTTTGAATTAGACCATGTGAATTCACTTGCCATGCTTGGAAATGGCAGAGGGATTACCAAGCTGGTCAAATATAGCAGGAGGAAAACAAGAAGTGAAAATGCCCAAACTAGACGTCGACTACACGACTAGGCTTTGCTTTGCCTGTGGCGAAGATAATCCCATTGGATTGAAGTTGAAACCTTTTTATGACGGGGAGAAAGTACGGGCAGAGTTCACTCCGGGGAAATACCACCAGGGTTGGGATAATATAGTTCATGGTGGTATTCTTTATACGCTGCTCGATGAAATAACTGCATATGCACTTCTCTGCTCGGGGATTTACTTTGGAGTTACGGCTAGAAGCGAAGTGAGGTTCAAACAGGTAGTCCCCATAAATGAGCCAATTGAAATTTCTGCCTGGGTTACCAAAATGACAAGGAGGCTGGTTGAGACTCAGGGGGTGCTTTCTCACAAAGACAACACGATTCTAGCCGAAGGCAGCTCCCTATTCTATGTAGTTTCAAGATCAAAGAAAACGATTCTCTGGGATATGGATGGCGTTATTGTCAATTCTAATTCGTACCATTTCGCTGCTTGGCAGGAGACTTTTGCAAGAAGGGGAGTAGAATTTAGTAAGGACGCTTTTACCAGGCTCTTTGGTGTTAGAGACGACTCGATAATTCGCAGCGCCATGGGAGGAGAGCCACGCCAGGAGGAGTTGGACACAATCGCACGGGAAAAAGAGGCGAATTTCCGAACTAAGATAAGAGGAAATGTGAAACCCTTGCCTGGAGCAATCAGGCTACTGAATATGGTTAAGAAAGGAAACTTCAAGCAGGCTCTCGTTTCGTCAGCACCAGAAGCTAATATCTCTTTGATTACCGGCGAACTTAACTTAGGAGGATTTTTCAATCTAATTGTTTCGGGGAAAGAGGTAGCTGAGAGCAAACCAAGCCCTGGCATATTTCTCTTAGCTGCTGAGAAACTGAAAGTTGAGCCGAAGGATTGTGTTGTAATCGAGGATTCTCCTTTCGGCGTTAAAGCAGCCAAGGCAGCTGGAATGAGATGCCTGGCTGTAGCGAATACCCATCCAAAGAAGGAGCTTGAAGAAGCCGACAAAGTGGTTGATTCCCTAGAAGAGATAGAATTAATCACCCTAATCCAGAGGGTGTAGGAAGGGAGCGATTAATAGAGTGGATAGAAGTTTGGTGCTTATTAAACCTGATGCTGTGCAAAGAGGACTTGCAGGAGAAATCATCTCCCGCATCGAAAGGAGGGGGCTTAAAATCGTGGCCGTGAAGATGCTACGAATAGATAACGCCTTAGCAAAACGGCATTACGCGGTTCATAAAGGCAAAGCCTTCTTCGATAATTTGGTAGATTTCATTACTTCCAGTCCTGTTATCGCTATTATTTTTCAAGGAGAGAACGCTGTTGATGTGATAAGACAGACAATGGGGGAAACTGACCCAGGGAAAGCCCGCTCGGGCACTATTCGGGGTGATTTTGGAATTGAAATCGGGCATAATTTAGTACATGGGTCTGACTCTCGAGAAAATGCAGCGAGAGAAATAGCCTTATTCTTCTCAGAAAGCGATGTTTGTGACTACGACAGGGCAATTGATAAGTGGATCAGCTAGCCCTTTAGACTTATTGAATCCGAACTACCGGAATTGCCTTGTCCCAGAGTTTATCGAGTTGGTAGTAATCACGCTCCAGCGGCGCAAATATGTGCACAATGACCGAACCGAAGTCAGCAAGCAACCAGCCTGAATCGGGTGTACCTTCCTTATGATGGGAAGTAGCGCCTCTATCTTTCAACGTCTCGTCGATTGCCTTCCAAATAGCTTCAATATGACGCTTTGTGTCTCCGGTGCAAATGACAAAATAATCAGCAAATGAACACAAGCCTCTCACGTCCAGCATAGTTATATTACTGGCTTGCTTCTCAGAAGCAGCTTCCATGGCTAACCGTGCTATTTGCTCCGCTTCTAGGGAGGTACTAACTAGCATCCGTCAACAATATTATACAACTTTCATTCTGCTTTGGCTAAGGCTAGTTGCTTTTTCTGCCAGTATAGCGGTTTATTCCGGGTAGTGTGCCATGCTGAGTTCCGCTATGGCGTAGTCTCCTCAACACAGCGGATAAACAAGCAAAAAGAGTGTAATAGAGACGAAGAGACAGCCAGCACAAGCCATTGACTATCCTGTCAACTAAATAGTATACTGGCAATTGCGATAAGCTTTCAGGGATAGATAATGAAGTTATCTTGTCTGCAGGAGAACCTGAGTAAGGGGCTAGGAATAGTAGGTAGAGCTGTGGCTACCAGGTCCACCTTACCTATTACGCAGAATATACTTCTAACTGCTGAGCCGTCGAGTCTCAAACTGGCAGCTACCAACCTGGAAATGGCGACTACCTATTGGATTGGCGCCAAGGTAGAAGAGGAAGGCAGCATCACTGCTCCGGCCCGGTTACTCGTTGATTTTGTTAATTCCTTGCCTAATGACCTGGTTGAAATGTCTCTTCCTGCTGGCAGCCACACGTTAGAACTCAGAAGCGGTCGCTTCAGGGCCCACATCAATGGGATTGATGCTCAAGACTTTCCACCAACCCCCAGGATAAGTGACGGCGTCAGTACCAGTATTGAGGCTTCTGACCTCAGGGAAGGTATCGCCCAGGTCATCTTTGCCGCAGCAACTGAAGAGTCCCGGCCTGTACTAACTGGAGTCAACGCGGAGTTTGAGGATAACCGACTTAATCTGGTAGCTGCTGATGGCTTCAGACTAGCTGTCCATAAGACAACTCTCATCTCCTCAGTTGGCCAGAAGATTACTATAATAATTCCAGCCAGGACTCTCAATGAACTCAACCGTCTACTCAGTGACCAAGAGGAAGCGGTTGAAATTACCGTAGACGAACAAAAGAATCAGGCACTCTTTCGTCTTAAGAATGCCGAGATAATCTCCCAGCTTATTCAAGGGTCATTCCCAAACTATTCCCAGGTCATTCCTGAAAACTACACGACAAGGGCAGTAGTAGACATCAGTGAATTCCTGCGAGTTGCTAGAATGTCTTCTGTATTTGCTCGTGACGCTAGTGGTATCGTGCGCCTGGTCGTAACCCCGGGCACAGAGCTTAGCCCGGGAAAGGTGACTGTTTCTGCCCAGGCTGAGGAGATTGGTGATAATGTCGGTGAAATTGATGCTCTTGTCGACGGCGAAGAGGCGAAGGTTGCCTTCAATGTGAAGTATCTTTCCGATGTTTTGGGCATCCTTCATCAGACACAGGTTGCGCTGGAGATTACTACTCCATCAAGCCCGGGTGTCATCCGGCCTATAGGCGTAGACAACTACACTCACGTCGTCATGCCGATGTTTGTGCAGTGGTAGTAAATTCTCAAGTTGCCTGAAGCTGATTGTACATTCCGGTGATTATTGTTCAGGGGTAGAAGTCTAGCGTTGACGCGTTTAGAAGCTGCCTGATGAGCATCTGGCTGATGAGTAATCCCAGCCGCTATTACTCCGTACTCAAAGTTCCCATTCGGCTTCCTTCTCCATCTTCTCCAGCCGAGTATAATAGTCAGGGAATTCGTTTAGATGAGCCAAAGCTATCTTCCCTGTCATAATAGGATCGTCATTGGTAACGTTGGTGCGCTGGTCTGCCTTCCCGTGCTCAAGCTCCACGTCAAGACCCATGCGATATTGTTCAATTGAAAACTTGCTCCAATCAATACCCAGCGCCTCTCCAATTTGTTTGGCCTCTTCGATAGTAAAATGTCTCTTGCCCGCCTTATCATCCTTGAAAGAGTCGGCTACACTTTTAGCGAAGGCTTGTGCTGCCTTTCCCACATCTCTGAATTTACTCTTGACCTCTTCGTCCTTAAACCTGCTGGCCAGGACTCTTGCCGAAGCTGAAGCACTTTCTGTGAATCCCTTAGCTTCCTCTTTCAATTCAGGGTCATTGAATATTTCGCTGACGGCCTGACCGAACAGTCTAAATAGCTCGGCAAAGTCATCAACCGCCTGTTTCTTATCTGGTTTCCCCTCTTGAGACATTGCTCGTCCTTGTGATCTGTGAAGGCTATCCCGATACTATGATACTAATTCTCTTTTGGTGAGTTGTCAATCATCATCGGGGCTGAGTAAGACCCGGCGTCAAATACTGACTCAACAACGCTGGACTGGGGTTTGGTGCGAACGTATCTGAGGCGTAGGGTAGGATTTGCAATAGGCTATCAGGGCGTATGAGAAAGTGAGACTGCAATTCAGGCAACGGCTGGAGAAGGAGCTTGCATGCGACTGTCAATGCAATATAGAATTGACATACTTACAGTTGAAGCCGCGCAAAGGTGGTCAGTTCTAGAAGATTGGATCGCGCCAGCAAGGCGATAATTATATGTATGACGTCATAGCGGAGGTGATATCACAAAAAGGAATTTGTGAAGCCGGGCACAAGCTTGGCGACGTATTCATCATCGGGCAAAAGACAGCCCCGAACCTTTGCTCATGGGCTTTTTACACTCTTTTCCCTTTTGCCGAAGTGCTGCAATTCGGCGGGTCGTTGCCCTGGGAGAAGGACAAAGATACGGCAATCGTTGCCTGCCCCGACCCTGACAATCCTGTGGTTTTCAGACTACGGCGGCGTTGAGCAAAGTAGAGCGTTATTACGGGGATAAGTCAAGTCTACATAGCCTGCGCCAGAAACGCCAGTATTAGAAGGTCTGCCGCGCTCTTGATTTAGCCGATTTGGAGAGAAATAATTAGGCAGTTGGGCCTCACGGTTATCCATTATAGACCCTGACTTAACTACATAATCTGTATTAAGAGTTTTCTTGCGCTATGGTGTATGCCTAGCTTTCCCGCTCTCCCCCACTACATACGGCTATATCTGGTGCAGCTTGAGGTTAGCTTGGAAACTGATTGTTTGATAAGGAACATTATGTCGAACTGCTGGGGGCTAGTCTGCTATTCTCAATTTGATCTCAAACAGTTGAGGCCACAACTTGCCGGTTACGAACAGGCGGCCCGTTGTGGCGTCATGCGCAATGCCGTTAAGCACATTTTCTGGTTTGCGGTCAGATTGACGTGCAAGAATTCCTGCTAAATCTAACCATCCGGTAACGCATCCAGATTGAGGGTCTATTATCGCTATCTTCTCTGCACTCCATATATTTGCATATATCTGGCCATCGATGAATTCTAATTCATTCAGATTATCTATCTCCTTGCTGTTGTCATGGACCTGCAGATGACCGCTAATCTCGAATGTCCCGGCATTCAAAAAATACAATGTCGAAGTACCGTCACTCATAATCAAACGTTTACCATCATGGGTGATACCCCACCCCTCTGTTTCATAGGTGAATTCGCGTAACAGCTCAAAACTCTTCTTATCGTAGACGAACCCCCTATTACACTGCCACGTTAGCTGGATGATGCGATCGTTGAAAACGGTAATGCCCTCACCGAAATATTCATCGGGAAGCGCGTAAACCTGTAAAACATCGCCACTTGTCAATTCTACCCTCCTCAAAGAAGACTTGCCATAGAGTCCAGTACCTTCATAAAGCGTGCCATTCTCAATGGCTAATCCTTGTGTAAAGGCATCTCTATCATGGGGGTAAACGTTGACTATTGAGAATGTATAGGTTGGTAGGGGCTGCGAAGTCCTTTTGTGCCGGCTATCACTCATTTCATGGGAAGGCGTGCAGGAGATGGTAGCCATTACTAGTATCACAAGGCACCCGATAAGCAATTTGTCGCTTAGCCTAACCATGACGATTGAGTGTGACTCCCCCTACGATGATATCATATTAGTCGGGACTTCACATTCCCTATTTAGATGCAGTCTCCAGATCGACGCAAGATAGCATGGCTGGAAGCAGGCTTGGTTACTTATAGTGTATGTGGCATTGACGGCTTCGAGTAAGGTCTGTTATCCTGTCGTTTATACTCGCTTCAAGTGCATTCGATAACATGGCCGAGATAGGAGTTGGAAGAAGGTTTAATCGGGCTGCAGTGGTTCAAATAGATTCAGGCAGGTAAGTTGAGTTCTTTTAATAACAGAGAATGGGAGCGCTGGTTTCCTGAAAGTGCAGCTGAGAAACCTGTAACCGGTGCACGGCGAGGGCGCGGTTCTAGGGCAATTACGATTCTCGCTGCCATCGTGATTGTATTCATTGTCCTGAATATATCAAAGGGGTTCTACACGGAGTGGTTATGGTTCAGCAGTCTTGGGTACGGGGATGTCTATGCTACTGTTCTTAAGGCAAAGGTGCTAGTCTTCTTTTCGGCAGCCATCATCTTTCTTTTCCTGTTCTTAGGAAATTTGGTTCTGACGGCTCGCCTGATTCCAAACGGCAAGGGACATATTTGGCCCTGGACAGTAGTGCGGCAGCCGAGGCCGGTACATAAGTGGGCTGTTATTGGAGGGACGGGATTACTCAGCGTAATATTTGGTTTGGTAGCCGCTGGTAGGTGGCTCGTCGTACTTCAGTTTCTTAACAGGCAGCCATTCGGCATTGGAGACCCGGTTTTTCATAAAGACATCGCCTTCTACGTCTTCTCTTTGCCTTTCCTGCAAATGCTACGAAGTTGGTTTCTAGCTGCGCTGATAGTCACGCTTATTGGTAGCATCCTAATGTACGTTCTAGTTTATGGTATAGAGCGTCCTAAATTGGATTTCCCCAGGAGGGTACTAGCACATGGTGGTGGGCTAATCGCAGCCACGTTGTCTGTTGCAGCCTGGGGTTACTGGTTGGGCATCTGGGAACTGGCTTTCTCCAGGCGGGGGGTGGTTTTCGGGCCGAGTTATACCGATATGCATGCTCAACTTCCGGCGCAGTGGATTATGCTGGTGGTAGCGATCATCTCTATAGTAATAATGCTCTTTTTCTTATTGCGGCGAAAGCTGCGCTGGGCAATGTATAGCATCGGGGCTTGGGTAGCAGCCGGCATCATCCTTGGAATGATATTTCCTGACGTGGTACAGCGATTTCAGGTTGAACCGAATGAGTTGGTTCGTGAGACACCCTACATAGAACATAATATCCAAGCGACTAGATGCGCCTACGCTTTGGACAGGGTTGAAGAGGAATCATTTCCTGCGGAGGAGGCCCCTAGCGCTCAGGATGTGGGTGAAAATCATGATACAATCCATAATATCAGGCTTTGGGACCATCGCCCCCTGAAGGATACCTATAACCAAATTCAGGCAATTCGACTCTACTATGACTTTCATGATGTGGATATTGACCGCTACGTCATCGATGATGAATACCGCCAGGTCTTGCTATCTGCACGAGAATTGTCTCCCGAAAAATTGGCAGGCGAGGCGCAGACGTGGGTTAACAGAAGATTGCAGTTTACGCACGGTTACGGCGTTGCCATGAGCCCGGCGAATGCAGTCAGCCTTGAAGGACTACCTGAGTTACTGATAAAGGATATACCTCCGGTTGGCGACTTCGATATAGAGCGGCCTCAGATATACTTTGGGGAAAAGACTAAGGATTATGTGATTGTGAATACAGATACTCAGGAATTCGATTATCCAATGGGGGATGAGAATGTATATGGTTATTATGAGGGTCAGGATGGGGTCGGTATCGGCACTTTCATCCGCCGATTAGTCTATGCCTGGCAATTTGGTGATTTCAATATCTTAATTAGTAGCGAGCTAAACTCTGAGAGCAGATTGCTCTATTATCGGAATATCAGTGAAAGGGTTAATCACCTGGCGCCATTTTTGAAGCTCGATCGTGACCCATATCTGGTAGTGAAGGATGGAAAGTTATTTTGGGTACAGGATGCCTATACCATTACTGACCGCTATCCCTATTCTGAACCGAATCAGGACGGACTAAACTATATTCGCAATAGCGTTAAGGCAATTGTCGATGCCTACGATGGCAGTGTAACTTTCTATGTCACCGAGCCAGAGGATGCTTTGGTACGAACGTACCAGGCCGTCTTCCCCAAACTCTTCTTACCCATAGATCAGATGCCTGAATTCCTGCGAGTCCACTTACGTTATCCTGAAGACATGTTCAATATCCAGGCCTCTGTATACCAAAGCTACCATATGCGTGATGCGCGGGTATTGTATAATAGGGAAGACTTGTGGGCCGTTCCCAAGGAGGTCTATGCTGGTTCAGAACAGCTTATGCAACCCTACTATATAATTATGCGGTTGCTTCAGGAGAATGAGGAGGAGTTCCTGCTTATGTTGCCCTTTACACCGGTTAATAAGAATAACACCATCGGCTGGCTTGCTGGCCGATGTGATGGTGAGAACTATGGGAAGTTGCTTGCTTATCATTTCCCAAAGGAGAGACTGGTCTATGGCCCCAGCCAGATAGAGAACCGAATCCAGCAGGATACCATCATCACTGAGCAGTTTGCCCTGTGGGATCGCGGTGGTTCTCAAGTTATCCGCGGCAACCTACTGATGATTCCCCTAGGCAAATCCAATCTATATGTGGAGCCAGTTTTCCTGCAGGCAGAAAGCGGTGGTCTTCCAGAGTTGAAGCGAGTTATTGTCGCTGCTGGCGACAAGATAGTAATGCAGCGCACACTGGAAGAAAGTATGGCAGTTATCTTTGGTACTGATGTACGAGCGACTGGCCCTGCGATAGAACCAGCGCTTCCTCCAGAGCCAGAGAGTGTTGTGAGTGCTGAGCTTGCCGGTCTGATTGAGCAGGCTTTACAACATTACGAGCAGGCTCAGCAATACCTCAAGGCAGCTGATTGGACAGGCTATGGGAAGGAGTTGGATGCTCTGAAGGCTGTGCTGAATAAGCTAAATGAACTCGCCTCTACCCTGTGAAGTAAAAAGCTCAGCTAACGGCCCAGCACATGTCCGGTCTGACGTTGTGCTACAGTGGCCGGAGTAGCGCGAGTGTCTTTGACATCTACAAGATCCGCCCTGGCAATTTAGCGCCCCGCTTCAGCAAGGAATTATGTATCAACCACCAAGGGCCGTATTTAATGCGCTCCGGCTAAATAATGGCGCTCAATATCTGCGGCGTCTTCCTCCTCCAAATCCACCTCCACCTCCACCTCCACCTCTGCCCTCAGAGCGCGGGCGTGCCTCAGTGACAGTTAGCGTCCGCTCCTTTAAAGACGTTCCATTAAGTCCATCAATTGCAGCCTGAGCCTCGGATTTTACTGCCATCTCAACAAAGGCGAAACCCCTAGATTCACCGCTGTATCTGTCTTTAATGACATTTACTGAACTGGTGCTCCCAAAGGCCTCAAATGCCTGGCGTAACTCTTCCTCGGTAACTTCACGGGATAGATTGCCTACATATATATTAGTAATATTAGCCTCCTTCCGATCTTGTGACCTGACCTCACACAAAACCACCTTTATTGGAATAGAGAGAGTGCTTATAGTTCCGATGATTCTTCAGGGGTTAGGATTAGTCCTAACCCCTGAAGAATACAGCTTCAATCAAATCATGCTCGGCTGCTCAATTTCATCTTGTTGTAGCATTCACTACAATATACCGGCCTGCCCTCTCGCGGTTCGAAAGGCACCATACATTCCTTACCGCAAGCGGCGCATATTGCCGGATACATCTTGCGGCCTGATCTGTAACTGTCTGAATCGTTGCGCCCGGCTCTCCTTGCCTCTCGACAGGCAGGGCAGCGCTTGGGTTCGTTGGTATACCCCTTAGCCTCGTAGAACTTCTGTTCCTCAGCGGTAAAGACGAACGAGGCGCCGCACTCTACACAGGTGAGTGTCTTGTCTGCATATCCCATGGATGACCTCCTTTTTCAATAATAGTAACCTAGAGTTTCGGTCATCCGGCGTCTGCAAACAAACCAAAATGAGCTTAGTCAATCGCGCGATAACCTACACTTGTAACCGACCAATATTAAGTATAATAAACGATACTCAAAATTGCAAGCACCTGTGCTACATCAGATTAGAAAGGTCACCTGCCATCTAATCTTATGACAATGGTATTAACAATAGCGTCAACAACACGTTTAAGGCATCCCTGGATGAAAAGGAAGCAGGCGCGCCTGCCTTGTCTATCGCGCACATCTATTCTCAGGGATCTCTGGCTCAGCTTTAGACAAATGGATTTGGCTGGCTTTCGCGTCACTGGAACTCGTTACACCGCGTTACTATTATTACCCACGGTGCTAGGCGCGATGGATATTTATATCAGCCTCAGGATGCCATTGTCCTATTGGCAGCGCAAAGCAGAAGAGTAAAAAGCAATGCATCTGTACACTAGACTTACTGGTGAAACACATGAAGTAGATTCCACCAGACGCGGAAATGAGAAGGACCTCACCGGCAAAGTGGTACCGCTAAATCAAGCCAGGGAAATTCACTAGCACAGGCGCCAGTAGTAATGATATTACCGACATCAATTTGAGCATTATATTGAGAGATGGCCCGGCAGTGTCTTTCATCGGGTCGCCTGCTGTGTCTCCGACTACGCCCGCCTTGTGGGCTTCTGAACCTTTGCCTCCGAATTGCCCTGCTTCAATCCACTTCTTAGCATTATCCCAGGCGCCTCCGGCATTGTTTAGCGTAACCGCAAGTACAAACCCTGTAGCCAGCGCCCCCACAAGGAAACCAGCCAAGGCATATTTGCCCAGGACTACTCCTACTATTACTGGCACCACTATTGTCAATATTGAAGGAATTAACATCTCCTTCAGTGCTGTTCGGGTGCAAATATCTACACATCTGCCATATTCAGGTTTGGCTGTTCCTTCCATTAACCCCTTTATCTCGCGCCATTGACGGCGAACCTCATTGATAATGGCTGAAGTTGTTACACCTACAGATTTCATAGTCATAGCAGAAAAGACGGCGGGCATGAGAGCACCGAGAATTATGCCAACGATAACCGGTACGCTTAGCAAGCTTAATTCAGAAGGTAATGTCAATTCTCCTGTTGCTGAGGGTGTCACTACTCCGGCAGCCATAGCGAAGGCAAGAATTAAGCCGATGGAGTTTAGAGCAGCTGCGCCAATAGCAAATCCTTTGCCGGTAGCTGCGGTGGTATTGCCCAGGGAATCCAAAGCGTCGGTCCTCTCACGCACCTCAGCTTCTAGTCCCGCCTGCGTGGTGATTCCACCAGCATTGTCCGCCACGGGTCCATAAGCGTCAGTAGCTAAAGTCACACCAAGGGTAGACAGCATGCCAACAGCGGCCAAGGCTATGCCGTAGAAGCTGCCGAAGTGATAGGCGATGATAATAGCTATCACTATCAAGATTATGGGTGGCCATGTGCTCATCATGCCATTCGCAAAACCGCGAATAATGGTGGCGCCAGCGCCGGTAGCCGAAGCTTCGGAGATCTCCTGTGTTGGCTTGTAGGCGTAGGAAGTGAAATAGTTTGTGCTTTCTCCCATAAGCGCACCGGCTATGAGACCTGCGAGCATAGCCCAAAACAGGCTCACATTAGCATCCATAAAATGGATCACCAAGAAACCGAAGACTGCAGCAAGTACCGTAGCGCCCAGCGTGCCACGCCGCAATGCTCCCAGAAGAGCAGCCATCTCTACCTTCTCTCCTACTCTGACCAAGAAACAGCCGATTATGGAGGCTACAATGCCACCTGCCATAATTAACAACGGTAGTTGCCAGGCGGCTTTGACTGCAGCATCGGTCGAGAGCGTTGGGAAGAGTATTCCCGTTACCCATGGTGCTACCACCGCACCTATAGTTGTAAGCGTCATGGTGGCAATAACCGTTTCAACATAAGACTCCAGCAAGTCTGCGCCCATACCGCATACGTCGCCGACATTGTCACCTACGTTATCAGCTATGACTGCGGCGTTCCTAGGGTCGTCTTCTGGTATTCCAGCTTCAACTTTGCCCACCAAATCGGAACCGGCATCCGCTCCCTTGGTGAATATACCTCCGCCTACCCTGGCAAAAAGAGCTACCAGTGAGGCTCCTGTGCCGTACGCTGGAATTGTGAACAGGAAATTCGGGTCATTGTGCCAGGCAAAGTATAAGACAGATAGTCCAAGTATCCCTATACTAACCACAGTCAGTCCCATGACTGCTCCACCCCTGAAGGCAACTCTTAATCCTTGGTTCAAGCCTTTCTGGGCTGCGGCACAGGTCCTGCCATTGGACCTGAGGGCCATATTCATGCCGGCATAACCAGCACCCATTGAGCATAAAGCGCCAAAGATGAAGGCCAAAGTCATCTTCCAGCCCAAACCAGGAATAACCGCCAAAACAATGGCTATCATCACTATCACGATAGCCATAGTCCGGTACTCTCTGTGAATAAAGGCAAGGCCCCCTTCCTTAATAGCGGCGGAGATGTCTCTAATTTTCTGTGAGCCTTGATCCTGTCGTAAAACATAACGCACAAAATAGGCGACCACAGCGACGCCTATGAGTCCCACAATCACAGCAATCCAAACTAAATCCATAACATTCTCCTTCCTAGACAGGCATAAAAATAAGGGCACTTATAACGAATCCGAGTGCCCTCCACTTCATGTCAAATTCATTGGAGTAAAGAATTCCAGTCGCTAAACTTAGCATGAAACGGATTCCCTGTCAATAGCGTGTGGGACTGAGGCAGACCATTTACACAGAAAGCTTCATTTTCTCCGGGAGCCGTTCATACGGTGTCTGGCCACCCAGGGCGGCGTGTGGGCAGTCACGGTTGGAAACTCTTCCCATTCCCTTAGTCTATCGTTGAACAGCTTTGTCTAGCCAATCACTACTGCATCTAGCATTCTGTAAGACTCTTTCTCGTCTATCTTATTGCTCCGTTCCCCCTTGGCGTTTAGTCTTGGCCTTCCAGGCTCAATGTACACGTGTTTTATCCCTTTGTCCAGAATATGCCAATGAGACTGTGCTTGGAATTCAGCTCCATTGTCGGTCTGGATTACTTGGATTCTAAATTGTAGCTGGGATAAGGCATAGTCGATAAACTGAATGGCTATCTTCTGGTTATTTTTGTCGCCTATTATCAGGACTCTAAGCCGTGTACAGTCATCAATGGCGGTAAACTGGTAACATCTTTTTCTGGTATCCGGAATGTTCTGTAAGAACTCAACATCAACTTGAATATGATGCCGACGCTCGGGTTTCTCATGTCTTATCCAGCGAGTTTCATGTCTCTTGTATCGCTGATTATAGGGTAAACGGTTCATATTTAATCTCTTCAGTATCCTCCACACTCCGGAACTGCTCACCGTGATGTCATGATACCTCTGGAGATACATCTTTATCTTCTAGGGATACGAATGATAATGCTGCCTCAAGTAGACTATCTTCGCGACGATTTCCCCCCTGGTCGCCCTGAAACTGTGCAGAGGTTGGCGAGAGGGGTCTTTCAAATCTTCCTCGCCGTACCTCTGATATCTTTCATAACCATCGATAGAAGGCCGTTCTGCTGATGCCAGAATACCGCCAAGTCTTAGCGACAGTATACCTTACTTCCTCTACATGGCGAGCTATTCCCAGGCGCCGTTTCCTATTAGTTATAATTTCTTCACCTGACATGAAGCATCTCCTTTCCCTGGTTCATCTGTAGGTTGAGGACCTTATGTGGAAACAGTGTCTGTCAGTCCCAGAAGTGCCTGTTTTTGGTTAGAATACAGGTGTATAATTAGCCTGTTTCTGCGTCAATAAAGAGTACGTGAAGACGGTGTGGCAGGGTAGCAATCCAAGTGGCGAAATAAAACTAAGGAGGTATATATGCCAGCAGAAATAATCGACGGAAGGGCAATAGCAAATGAGATTAGAGAGGAGCTGAAGCAGAAAGTAGAGGATTTGAAAAGAAAAGGCGTAACACCCGGCCTTGCAGCGATACTGGTTGGGGAGGATCCTGCCTCTTTATCTTATCTTCGTGGTATTGCCAAGGCATGTGAGGCCGTGGGCATTTTTACAGAGACAGTTAAACTTAATGCAGATGTCACCCAGCGAGAACTTGACACCAGGATAGAAGAACTTAATAAGGACCACAAATTCCATGGTATTATTCTCCAGCTACCATTGCCTAGACATCTTGACACTCTGAGAGCAGAGAGCGCAATAACACCTGATAAAGATGTTGATGGGACTAGCCCTGTTAATGCAGGGAAATTACTTCTGGGGGAGGAAACATTTTTGCCGTCTACTCCTTACGGAGTCCAGGAACTACTGGTTCGCAGCGGTCATAGTCCTGAGGGGAAGCATGTGGTCATCTGCGGTCGGAGCAATATCGTGGGGAAGCCACTAATGGGCATACTCGTTCAGAAGCAAAAGAAAGCTAACGCTACGGTGACAGTCTGCCACACAGGAACTAAGGATATTGGTTCGATCAGCAGGCAAGCTGATATTCTGGTTGCTGCCATGGGTAGAGCCAAGGCAATCACTGCAGACATGGTAAAGGAAGGAGCAGTGGTGATCGATGTTGGGGTAAACCAAATAGAAGATCCGCAAAACCCTGGCAAATTCAAGTTGGTGGGTGATGTCGATTTCGATGCGGTGAAAGAAAAAGCTGCAGCAATAACCCCGGTTCCAGGAGGGACAGGGCCGGTTACGTCAGCAATGCTTATGGTCAATACTATTAGGTCTGCTGAGAAGACTGGCAACTAGACAAACTGAAATTACTTTTAGGGGACGAAAATATGGCTGCTAAGATACTTGATGGCAAGAAACTCTCGGCTGAAATAAGGGAAGAACTGCGAGAAAGGATAGAAAAGCTCAAGAAGAAAGATGTGACTCCCGGGCTTGCTGGTATCCTTGTAGGCGATGATCCTGGGTCGACGGCTTATGTTGGCCTTAAAGAAAAGGCGAGCGGCGAAGTAGGCATCCGCTCGCAAATGGTAAGGTTAGCTGGACGTATCGAGGAGCAGGAATTGCTTAATGAAATTGAGCTATTGAACTCAGATGCTAAGGTTCACGGCATCTTCATGCAACTTCCCCTGCCGGCGCACTTGAATGAGGCCACAGCGTTGGCCTCTATTTCACCGGATAAAGATGTGGATGGATTCCATCCTGTAAACGTGGGCAGGGCTTGGATGGGCGAGCAGGCATTTCTTCCTGCGACTCCAGTGGGAATTTATGAAATGCTTGTCCGAAATGGTTATGGGAAGCTCAATGGAAAGCATGCAGTAATCGTAAATGTGGACAATCTGGTGGGTAAGCCTCTGGCATCCATACTAGTTCAGGAAGCGAAAGATGCTGGAGCTAATGTGACTCTTTGCCACCCTTCCACACCAGACTTAGCTGCCTATACTCGTGTAGCGGACATAGTTGTTGTCTCGGTAAATAGACCAAGATTCATCACTGCTGACATGGTAAAGAGTGGAGTGATAGCGATAGATTTTGGTGCCAATTATATCGAAGACCCTAGTTCCAAGACAGGTAGGCGGTTAGTAGGTGATTTGGATTTTGAAGAGATTAGACTTAAGGCCGAGGCGATCACACCCGTTCCTGGAGGAGTTGGTCCTATGACAGTCACTATGCTCTTGGCCAACACAGTTACGGCAGCGGAACGCCAAAGCACCGGTTGAGGCGGGTATGCTGCCCTAAACTATCCCATGGCTATGTCTGCGCTCCGTCATAATTTGATCAGTTACGATGTCCTAATTCAGTGCCAGCCTGTGCTATTATTGCGGTTCACCCAGCTGCACAGTGTTTGAAATGTTTTAGGCTGCAATTTCATTGTGCCTGACATTACTACCTTCCTTAGGCCAATACGGCTCCTCAAGCTCAGGAAAGTACCGTAACAACATAAGCGGACTTGAGACATCTCCAGCCTGGTGTGCAGGCGAGGGAATGATGTTTGAATCGCATGGAGATAACTACCGGGCTTTGGACGAGATAAGACGAAGCACTCCCTTTCTATGGAAAGAGTTGCCGTCGCAGAATGGCAGTGAAGGCATCAAACGAATCTTGTACGAGCATTGCCGGATGTCGGGCTTTGATTTGCCAAGGCACGACTGAAAACGAAGAACCACGATGTCTGTATTCATTAAAGGAGCGGCATGCGTAACGAGAGTATTTTGCTATCTCAGTCATGACAGCTGCCAGAAGCTGGTTATATTGAGTGAGCTACTTGGGTGATTTGACGTGCTGTCACGTTGCAACTGGTCATTTGTCCGAATTCTAGCGCAAAGGCAAATACATACTTCCAGGCAGTATTACAGCTTCTGCGGTTGTTGCTGCTGAAATTGAATAGAAATTACCTCACTGCCTGACTCAAATAATTGAGACCTGATGTCATGTACTAGACCCCAGGATTGAGCTTCGCTTGGATTCAAAGTAGTCCTCTCAAGCATAGCCTTTGTCACATCCTCTGTACTCTTACCTGTATTCGCCGCGATGACTTTAGCAATATTCTCCATATCTATCTTCAACCCTTTGAGCCTTTCTTCTAGTTGCTTCTCTTCCAAATTCTCATTTCCCCTGAACTGGGCATTAACTCCATGAAGTAAGAACCTTGCCTGAGGCACTGATAACCTTCTAGAACCAGCGCAGTACATAACGATGCCTATAGAATCAACGGTGCCGAAATTGTGCGTAGTTATCGAGGCAGGCAACCCCTTCAGATAATTGTAGGCACTCAAACCATGGGGGACTGAGCCTCCAGGAGAAGAGATAAGAATGATAAAATCCTTTGCCCCTTCCTTCATCTTCTGGTCAACAGCATTCAGCAAAGCATTGACCGTAGTATCAATAACAGGAGCGAAGAACCTTATTACAAGCGGTTTCACAGACATTTTCAAATCCTCCTTCAAGCAACGCTGATACTACGCCACAGGAAGCAGAATATCAAGCAAATCCCTCTCTACCATGACAAATAAGGCAGGTCACTCTACGAATCTCGCATTGCAATTCGACTCTGGAAGCTTATGCAGCTTGAAACTAAACCTTGGGATAAGTGAAAGTGTCAGACCGAGATAGAATCAGAAAATCCTTCCACGCCCTTCGATCTTTCGGCATATTCTTCCAATACCTCGATGCTCCCATAGATATCTTTAGCACCCACGGGTTGAATAGGTGTCTCCTGCAGGAAGAGCTTATTTGCTTGGACTCCAACTAATTGTAGCAGGTATAGCAGAATTACTGAGTAGAAAAAGAGGTGGTGAGGCAGTAAAATCGATACCGTCAAATTTTGCTATACTTGCTTAGAGGGACCAACCCCGTGAGGGACGTGACGGAGATAAAGCAAAGAGTAGAAAAGCTACGGTCGTTAATCGACTATCACAACTACCGTTATTACGTCCTGGATAGCCCTGAAATCAGCGACGAAGAATATGATGAGCTGATGAGGGAGCTCAGGCAGCTTGAGACTGAGCATTCTGAGCTTATTACCCCCGACTCACCAACACAACGAGTTGGGGCACCTCCAGTTGAAGCGTTTGGGGTTGTTGAACATCCCCAGCCCTTGCTGAGCCTAGCCAACGCCTTTTCCCATGACGAGGTGGCAACCTGGCATAAAAGAGTAAGCAGCCTTCTAGGCAGACGTTCATTTGACCTCGTTTGTGAGCCCAAGATTGATGGGCTAGCAGTAGCATTAACTTACGTTGATGGCATGCTTGTCACAGGAGCAACCAGGGGAGACGGCTACCGGGGTGAAGACATCACCCATAACTTGAGGACCATAAAGAGCATTCCCCTTTCCGTATCCAGAGAGGCACCACCAAGATTTGAAGTGAGAGGCGAGGTTTATATTCCCCGAGCGGGATTTAAGAGGCTCAATGAGGAGAGAACCAGGGAAGGTCTACCCCTTTTCGCTAACCCCAGAAATGCTGCTGCCGGCTCAGTAAGGCAACTTGACTCCGGCATTACTGCCAGGCGTCCTCTGGATATATTCGTCTACGGCTTAGGCTGGGCTGAAGGCAACACAGTACCGGCTACCCACTGGGAAATACTGGGATGGCTTAAGTCTTTAGGCTTCAAAATCAACCCCAATATAGCCCTTTGTAACACCGTTGATGAAGCAGAAGGATATCATCGAGACTGGGTAGAAAAGCGCGAAAGCCTGCCTTATGACGCCGATGGAGTGGTAGTAAAAGTCAACTCCATCGCAATTCAGCAAGAGTTAGGCACTGTAGCCCACGAGCCGAGGTGGGCCATTGCCTATAAGTTCCCTGCCATTCAGGGCACTACAAGGCTAATTGACATTGGCATAAATGTAGGAAGGACGGGAAGCCTTAACCCCTATGCTATTTTAGAACCAGTCCGAGTTGGTGGTGTGGTTATAAGTTCAGCAGCGTTACACAACGAGGAGGATGTCCACCGCAAGGACATTAGGATTGGGGACTGGGTCGTGGTCCAGCGGGCTGGCGAAGTGATACCCGAGGTTGTCGAACCTATTGTCAGCCGTCGCACGGGAGAAGAAAAGGTTTTTCACATCCCCAGCCGCTGCCCTGTCTGCGGAAGCGAAGTGATAAAGCCCGAAGGTGAAGCCATGCACCGCTGCGTCAATGCGGCCTGCCCTGCTCAGGCCCTGGAGAAAGTCAGACATTTCGTCAGTCGTGGGGCAATGGATATAGATGGCTTGGGTGAAAAGCTATGCCAGGCTTTGTACGAGGCCGGCTTGATCAAAGATTCTGCCGATTTATACTACCTCAGCAAGGAGCAACTCCTCAGCTTAGAAAGGATGGCAGACAAGAGCGCCTCTAATGTGCTTAATTCGATTGAGAAAAGCAAGGACATACCATTGGCCCGGGTTATCTTTGCCATAGGGATTCTCCATGTTGGTGAGCAATACGCTGGACTGCTGGCAGAGCATTTTCATAGCATAGACGAGCTAGCTAAAGCCAGCGAGCAAGACTTGCTATCCCTTCCCACCATTGGGCCCAAGATAGGCGAGAGCATCACCGCCTTCTTCAGGCAGGAAGGGAATAAGCAAATCATTGAAAAGCTAAGAAGAGCTGGCGTGAGGCTGGCAACACAAGAGGGCGAGGAAGCAAAACGCGAGGAGTTACCTTTGGCTGGACTGGAATTTGTTTTGACCGGCAAGCTGGAATCCCTCACCCGACCCGAAGCAGAAGCGAAAATAGAGGCGTTCGGTGGCAAAGCCGGTGCCGATGTTACAAAGAAGACTTCTTATGTTGTAGTCGGCAGTGACCCTGGCTCCAAGCTAACCAAAGCTCGACAGTTGGGGACAAAGACCCTGAGCGAGGCCGAGTTCCTGCAACTATTGAATCAGACACCATAGCAGCATTCGCACCTGTCCATTCCGGGTCTTCGAACATGTCTTTGAGACTGCTGAGTGATACTCGGCTAGTCCGTCAGTATAAAGGAATGTCATATACTTCGTTGTTTTTAACCCCCTACTCCCTGAGGTTGATAATTGTACTCATGATATGTCAAGCGGGAAGAAGCCCGTTAAGTGTGCTAGACTTAACCAGTTAATTATTGATGAAAGTCCTTGTTGGTCTGGGTAATCCCGGTAGAGAGTATGCACATAATCGGCATAATGTTGGTTTCGGGTGCGTGAATTATTTTGCCGGGCTTCACTCTATCCGATTTGAGCAAAGGCAATGCAGGGCCAGGATAGGCCTTGGGGAGATAGCTGGCAGCAGATTATTAGTGGCTAAACCTCAAACCTTTGTAAACCTGAGCGGTAAAACGGTAGCTTGCCTGATAAACAAATACGACATTCCATATATCAATCTCCTGGTAATATATGATGACCTCGATTTACCCCTCGGCAAGATTCGCTTGCGTCGCAGCGGCACCTCGGCAGGACACAAAGGTATTAAGTCTATTATATCTGCTCTAGGAAGCGAGGACTTTCCTCGCGTCAGAGTGGGCATCGGACGGCCGCATGAAGAGGAACAATCTGATAATGAAGATACTATAGTCCATTATGTACTTGGCGATTTTTGTCCTCAAGAAGAGGAAGTAGTCAAATCAGCAATTGCAAGGGTAGCTGAAGCAATCGATTGCTTTCTCAAGCAGGGGATAGAGGCGGCAATGAGCAAGTTTAATTGACCGCTGTATAAAAGTTCTGTGTAAACGGTTGTAGATAACTTGACTCTCTTAATGCTCTTCTTTGTTGGCATAGGGGCTGGTGTTGCGGGTGGCCTTCTCGGCATAGGAGGCTCCATAATCATGATGCCCGCAATTCGTTTCGGATTTGGCTTCACGCCTACCATCGCTGTCGGTACAACTTTGGTGGCTGTGATTTTTACTGCCGTCTCTGGCGCAATCCAGCACTATGTGTTGGGCAATGTAGACTGGAAGTCCGTGAAGTATATAGCTCCGCCCGGGGTAGGTGGTGTACTTGTAGGATCGGCGGTTTTTTACTATGTTCGTGAATACAGCGCTGTCATTGACCTGGTCGTTGGCCTCGTTATCATCTGGTTCGCCGTAAGAATGGTCTACGAAGGAGTATCCGGCCGACAATTTGCGGAAATTGGTGGGAATGTGCTCGGAGGGAGCAAGCGCGCCAAAGCTGGCGTGGGTGCTGGGATAGGATTTATAACCGGAATGACCGGTCTTGGCGGCGGTTCTGCCTTAGTGCCAAGCTTAATCTACTTACTTCGTTCGCCAGTGCGTATTGCCATCGGGTCATCTATGGCGTCTTTCATCTGGTTTGCCTTGGTTGGAGGCGTAATCAAGGCTGTTCAAGGTTTCTGCGATGTCCCATCTGCTATTGCCTTAGGTCTTGGAGCTGCCGGTGGCGCAATAATTGGCGCTAGACTGGTTGCTCGACTGCGACCCGTTATCCTGAAGGCAATTTTCGGCCTCATATTATTATATATTTCCCTCAAATACATTTTGCTCTATTTTGGTCTGCATATCTAGAGTGAGCGGGTGTTGTGAATATACATGCCCAGGCACGATGAATTACATACCGCGCGATAATATAGTATAATCTATGACTGAGCCAGAAAATGATTATAGCTGTCGTTGGAAATTCCTCCTGCTCTGCAGTAGAAGCAAGACTGGCCGAGACTGTGGGTGAATTGTTGGTCGAGGAAGGAGCTACTATAATATGCGGTGGTTTAGGTGGTGTGATGGAGGCAGTGTGTCGTGGGGCAAAGTCAAAAGGTGGGCTAACGGTTGGGGTCTTGCCTGGAGGGGACTTAAGCATTGCTAACCCTTGGGTAGATATCCCCATAGTCACTGGCATGGGAGAGGCGAGAAACATATTGATAGTAAAATCATCGCAAGCGGTGGTTGCCATCGGGGGTGGTTACGGGACGCTAAGTGAGATTGCCTATGCGCTCAAGAACGGCATTCCGGTTGTTGGATTGGATACCTGGTCGCTGTCACAAAATGGGCAAGAAGATAGTTCCATTATCAGAGTTCACGATGCTAAAGAAGCGGTAAAGAAGGCTACGTCTTTGGCCAAGGGGCAGAAAACTCATGCAGTTGCTTAGCAGAGTCTGTCCTCACGGCTATATGATCCGTAGCACCACTCTAAATAATGTTAAACAGTACGATTTGTCCTGGTATGACAAAGCTAGCAGTTGTAGGAGCTTAGTGAGATTTGCAAGATGAGTCTAGAAATGGCAACTATTGAAGAGATTAAAGGGAGGGAGATTCTTGATTCTCGAGGCAACCCCACTGTAGAGGTCGAGATAACTACGGTTAGCGGCGCTATTGGTGTGGCATCGGTACCTTCAGGGGCAAGCACTGGCAGGTATGAAGCTGTCGAGCTACGTGATGGCGATAGGAGCAGATACAATGGCCTTGGCGTCCTGAAAGCGCTAGGCCACGTGAACAACGAGATCAGTTCGACCATTGTTGGCCTGTCTGCCTTGGAACAAGCCGCTGTAGACCATAAGCTGATTGACCTCGATGACACTCCCAATAAAGCCCGTCTTGGCGCCAATGCTATTCTGGGGGCATCTCTTGCTGTGGCCAAGGCTGGTGCTAATTCTCTCGGTATTTCCCTCTATCGATATTTGGGTGGGGCGGGAGTGGGCCTACTGCCCATTCCTATGCTGAACATCTTGAATGGAGGTAAGCATGCTCTGGATTCTACCGATTTCCAGGAGTTCATGATAGTTCCCTTAGGTGCGGCTAGCTTCGCACAAGCTATACAAATGAGCAGTGAGGTCTATCATTCCTTGTACCAAGTTCTCAAAGATAAGGGACTGAATACCAACGTAGGTGATGAAGGTGGTTTTGCTCCTCGGGTGTCCTCTAATAAAGAAGCGATGGAGCTAATCTTAGCAGCTATTGATGTAGCTGGCTATGAAGCTGGCAAGGATTTGTCTCTTGCTCTTGACGTTGCAGCAAGTAGTTTCTATAAAAACGACAAGTATTATTTGTCCCGTGAGGGTATCACACTTACTTCAGGAGAGCTGGTAGATTATTATGTCCAGTGTATCTCGGATTACCCTATCATCAGCATTGAGGATGGCTTGGCTGAAGATGACTGGCCGGGCTGGTTACTACTTACTATAAAATTAGGCAAAAAAATCCAGCTAGTAGGCGACGATCTTTACGCCACAAATATAGAGCGCCTCAAAAAGGGCATCGGCCATAAGGCATCTAACTCCATTCTTATAAAGCCAAATCAAATAGGCACCCTTACTGAAACTGTTGCTGTGATCAAGAAAGCACAGATGTCGGGATGGACGACTATCGTCAGCCATCGTTCTGGAGAGACTGAGGACACTACAATAGCTGACTTAGCGGTAGCTACTAGCGCTGGATTCATTAAATCTGGTGCTCCTTGCCGCAGCGAAAGACTGGCCAAGTACAATCGACTGCTGAAGATAGAGGAGGAACTGGGAAGTGCTGCTTATTACCCTGGCAGAGAAGCATTCTACAATTTGGAGAGTTTAGACTCATGGAAGTAGTCTCTGGAATACATCAAATAAAAGTCCCTTTCCCAAAAGAGCTATCGGGGTACACCAATGTATATGTGCTGGAGGGAGAGGAAGGAAGTATACTGATTGATGCTGGCTGGGATGCGCCAGAATCACTCTGGGCTCTGCGGGAGGGGCTAAAAGCTGGGCGTCTTAGACTCCAGGATATCAAGAATATCGTAATCACTCATGTTCACCCTGACCATTATGGTTTGGCGAGCAAGGTGAAACAGCTGACCGGAGCCCGGGTTGCCATGCACAAGATTGAGGCAGAGTCTATTAAGCCCCGTTATAAAGATTCTGACAAGCTGCTCAAAGAGATGGAGAAACTGCTACAGCGAAATGGTGTGCCTCAAGCTGAGCTGTCCGAAATGAAGGACGCATCGCTATGGATGAAGAAGTTTGTCACACCTGAATTACCTGAGGTGATGCTGGATGACGGTGATAGTATCTCCAACGGAACCTTCGAAATCCGGGTGATGAGAACACCAGGCCATTCTCCCGGTCATATTTGCCTCCACGAACTGAGGAAGAAAGTGTTTTTTTCGGGAGACCATATCTTGTATGATATGGCTTCGCATATAGGCTTCAACCCCCTGTCCGGCGAGAATCCTCTGGCAGAATACAATTCCTCGCTTGAGAAATTAGACAGACTTGAGGTCACCTTTGTCTTGCCGGGGCATGGGCCAGTATTCAACAGCCTAAGGCTTAGGATGGCTAATATAATCAACCAACATGAGCAAAAGCAGAGAAAGATCATAAGAGTCATGAATGACGGTTTGAAAACAGCCTACCAGATAGCCGAGAATATAGCGTGCGTGACCAACGGAGGAGCGACTACTTTCCGTGATTTATCACCTTGGGATAGGCGGCTAGCTGTGATGGAGGTCATTGCTTATCTTCAGCTCTTAAGCTCTGAAGGCAAGGTCGGGGAAGTCACTATGGATGGTGTGTCTTTGTACCTGGCTAAAGACTAGTTAAATATTAGTAATGAAGGAGGTAGTAAGATGATAACGAAAGTGGGGATCAATGGCTTTGGACGTATCGGGAGGCTAACACTGAAGGCCATAATCCAGCGATGCAGTAGCACCTTAGAGGTGGTAGCAGTGAATGACCTCACCGATGCAAGAACTAATGCTCACCTTTTCAAGTACGACAGCAATTATGGTATTTATGCGGGCGAGGTAGAGGCTAAAGATGATGCCATTGCAGTTGATGGGAGGGAAATAAGAGTCCTAGCTGAACGTGACCCGGCCAAGATTCCTTGGCAGAGCTACAACGTAGATATAGTAATTGAATCTACCGGACTCTTCACTCAGGCATCCAAGGCTGCCAGTCACTTCCAAGGTGGAGCTAAGAAAGTGATTATTTCAGCGCCTGCCAAAGGAGAAGATATATCTATTGTTCTCGGTGTAAATGAAAAGCAATATGATCCGTCCAGGCATCGCATCATATCCAATGGCTCTTGCACTACTAACTGCATCGCTCCTGTGGTTAAAGTCCTGCATCAGAACTTTGGAGTTGAACATGGTCTTATGACCACCGTCCATTCCTACACTAACGATCAAAGGATTCTAGATGTGTTTCACGAGGATCTTCGTCGAGCACGCTCTGCTGCTACCAACATCATCCCTACCACAACAGGCGCTACTCGCGTTGTGGGAGTGGTCATGCCTGAACTTCAGGGCAAACTACATGGTATTGCAATAAGAGTACCTACAGCAGCTGTATCTCTCGTGGATTTTGTAGCTGATTTGAATAGGAATGCCACTGCGGAAGAAATCAATGATGCCTTTCATAAAGCTGCCGCAGGAGAGCTCAAAGGAATCATCGAATATTGCAGTAAGCCACTGGTAAGCAGTGATTTCAAAGGCAATTCAGCCAGTGCCATCTTCGATTCACTGAGCACCATGGTTATCGACAACAATCTAGTAAAGGTGCTAGCCTGGTATGATAACGAATGGGGTTATAGTTGCCGGCTTGCTGACCTTACCGCCTATATTACTGCTAAAGGTTTATAGAAATATGGAGATACAGTGGCTGGGACATTCGTGCTTCTTCATCAAAGGCAAGGAAACGACGCTGATTACTGATCCATATCACCCGAGCTTGGGTTACTCGTTAGGAGAACCCAAGGCAGATATAGTCACGATCAGCCATTTCCACCCTGGCCACAGCTACGTTGAGGGCGTCGCTAGTAATCCCAGGCAAATAAGGAGCTGCGGCGAATATGAAATAGGCGGGACGTTTATTACGGGAATCGCTACCTTTCATGACCCAGACAAAGGAGAAACAAGGGGCAAGAACACGGTATACCTCATAGAGATGGATGCTATAACTTTATGTCATCTAGGTGACCTCGGCCATCCACTGACCTCCAAACTGATAGAGGAGTTAGGAGTGGTGGACGTACTATTCTTGCCTGTTGGAGAGATATCCACTATATCCGTTGACACAGCTGTGGAGACAATAAAGCAACTAAACCCTCATATTGTTATTCCCATGCATTATAAAACTGAGGCGCTAAGCAGAAACCTTGAACCTCTAGACAAATTCCTGATCAAAATGGGAGTCCACAGGGTCGAACCAACTTCAACTCTTTCAATAAGTCAATCGTCCCTGCCTGCCAGCACACAGATTGTAGTTCTTAATTACATTTGAGCCGCGCTGAATATGGCTCCCTGATTATGCCTTTTTCAGTAATGATGGCGCTCACGTAACTATGTGGGGTTATATCAAAGGCAGGATTAGCTACAGCTATCCCTTCGGGGGCAATATGTATCCCTTGAATATGAGTTATCTCTTTGGGATTTCTCTCCTCAATGGGAATCTCTGCTCCAGAAGGCAATGAAAAGTCAATGGTACTAGTGGGTGCAGCTACATAAAAGGGAACCTTATTTTCCTTAGCTAAAACGGCCAGATAGTAAGTGCCAATCTTGTTGGCGACATCACCATTTGCAGTAATCCTGTCAGCTCCGACTATAACACAGTTGATCTTCTGCTGGTTCATGAAATAGCCGGCCGCGGAGTCAGTTATTAGGGTTACCTTGATGCCATCTTGCAGTAGTTCCCAAGCAGTAAGTCTGGCTCCCTGAAGAAGAGGGCGAGTTTCTGTGGCAATGACGTTTATCCTCTTTCCTTGCTCTTTGGCGGCTCTGATGACACCCAGCGCCGTACCATAACCAGCAGTGGCCAGAGGCCCGGCGTTACAATGGGTCAGAATAGTGAATCCGTCTCGGATAAGCTCAGTTCCTAATTGGCTGAGGCGCTTAGTTGCCTGAATTTCTTCCATGTGTATTTTCGTTGCTTCATCAGCAAGTGCGGTTTTCATTTCATCAATAGTTTCGCCTATAGCAGCCTGTATCATCCTGCCAATAGATTGGAACAGATTGATAGCAGTGGGCCTGGTGGCAGCAAACGCTTGGGTAATCTGGTTTAGTTGTGTGAGAAACTCCTCCTTGTTTGTTGCCTTTATGTTTTGTGCCCCTAGAGCTATCCCGTAGGCAGCTAGAACGCCAATGGCTGGCGCGCCGCGGACTCGCATCTCTTTGATAGCCAAAGTTGCGTCCTGATAAGTGACTAAATCAATAAAGATTAGGTCTTGAGGAAGCCTACTCTGGTCTAGGATCCTTAGCCTATCACTAACCCATTCTATTGCTTTTGCTGTCATGGCAATCATAGTATAATGGAAAGGCGATGACATTAGCCAGAATGGAGGAAAAGTTATGAAAGTGTGTATTATTGGTACCGGGGATGCAGGGGCGATAGCAGCTCTTCAGGTTCGCCGTCTGGATCCGCAAGCAGAAATAGATATCTTTAGTAAGAGAGCAGAGCTCGGATGTAATCCCTGTGAAATGCCTTTAGTGCTCAGCGGAACTATAGAGAAGTGGGAAGATATATATCGCGGCTACCGAATCGCCTCATTCTATCAGAAGCGCAATATGAATCTGCATTTGGACACTGAAGTCACTGAGATACTCAGCCATGAAAAGAAGATTATAGCCATGGGGCAAGAATATAGTTATGACAAACTAATACTAGCTATGGGTGCTACCCCATCTATACCCTCACTTCCTGGTCTGGATGGCAAATACGAATTCGCCTTGAGCACTGACATAGCAGACGGCAAAGCCCTAAGGGATGCCATATTAAATTATTCCAGCGCAGCCATTATTGGGGGTGGTTTTATTGGCTTGGAGATAGCTGCGGCTTTGAAATCAAGAGGATATAGAAAGATCTATCTCCTGGTCAGGCAGGATATAATGCGCGCCTCGCTGGATGAAGAAATAGCAGGGAAATTAAAGCAGACAATGATTGAGGAAGGCATCGAATTAATTTTGCCTGCTAGGATTGAAAGGATAGCCTACAAGAATGGGAAGAAGAGAATGATTCTGGCGACGCGAGAAATAGAAGCGGATTTCATCTGCTTCGGCACTGGAGTGAAAGCTAATGCAGGTTTGGCGCGGAGAGCGAGGCTAAAAATAGGTAAGACAGGAGGCATAACTGTAAATAGATACCTGCAGACAAGCGACCCTGACATTTACGCCATCGGGGACTGCATGGAGAATTGGGATATAATCACCCGTTCCAAAAGGAGTCACCAGCTAGCCGCAAATTCAATTCGAAGTGGGTATATAGCGGGAAGGAACGTGGTTCTGGGTAACAAAATCCCTTACAGAGGAACCGTAATGCCATTTGTCACCAAGATATTTGGCCATCAGGTGGGATCAGTTGGCTTCACTGAAAGGGAAGCTAGGGAGAAAGGCATAGAGACGATTTCTGTTACGGTTGACACCCCTTTCCTGAGGGAGCCGATGGGGAAAGATGGCAAGCCAACGCGTTATAAGCTTATCGCTGACCGGAATAAGAATTTGATAGGTGCGCAACTTATTTCTGAAGAGATAATATCGGGGACGATTGACAAGCTTGCCATTGCTATAGCGAATAAGATGCCGATAGAAAGACTTGTTCAAATTGATAGCTGTTATTCACCTTACGTTCAGGAAGACCAGATTGCCGTTCCCATACATCGACTAATAGATACATTCAATCAAGTAGAGCACAAGCGGGCTTGAGCTTTGTAAAGTGTGAATAATAACTAGAGGAGGTTGCAGATGGCTAAATTTGTAATGCTGACAACACTTACAGACGAGGGAAGGAAGACTGTTAAGGATAATCCGGACAGAATTGAAGAAGTCAATAAGGAAGTTGAGAAACTTGGGGCGAGCATTCTTGCCCAATATGCTCTCCTTGGTCCATATGATTTCATCAACATTCTAGATGCGCCTAGCAGTGAAGTAGTATCCAAGGTAGCCATAACCTTAGGGTCAAGGGGTACGCTTCAAACAATGACGATGGCTGCCATGGAGATTGACGCTTTCGTTGCAGGCCTCAAGAAGTAACTGCAGTGATTAAACAGCCCGCTTGTGCCCTCAGTTATGCAGTGTTCCTCCTTATTTTTGTAGTACGAGCTTGAAGATATCGTAGATATCTCCGGAATGCGATGCCGCAAACAACAGCAATGAGGGGAAATAAGCTATGTCCGGAATAGCCATCCTTAGTGATGCACATCTCCTGATGCAGGCTGAACGCTTGAGGGACGAGAACTGCAGGTCTCCCCGCGGTGAAATCTCACTCATAAATTTCAGTAATGTCATCAGCCAGGTAATAACAGCAAGGCCCGAAGCAGTCATCCTTGCCGGCGACATGTTTGATGAAAGGGAGAAAGGAGGAGACTGGATAGCCGACTCCGAAGCGGCTAAGTACTGGCCGGAGATTCGAAGTCAGCTGAAGCGATTGATGGAATGCACAACCCACGGGATTTATGCCTTAAGAGGGAATCATGATTCCGCCTCTGTGTTGAAAGAGCTGCAGGACTATATGGGAAGCAGGTTCCATTTCTTGAGAAACGAAGAGATCGAAATACTGGACCATAGAGTATATTTCATGGAAACTCACTACCGGCAGGGCAGCTATAGCATCCCCGAAGAAGAACTCCCCCATAAGGGAGACATACTCATTATGCACGAGACTTTGCCCTGGGCTATGCATGGAACGGAAATACATGGTCTGGATAAGGAAGTGCTGCAGGAGCTGGGCAGAAGATTCTCACTGCTTTTTAATGGCCACATGCACCACTACTCGCATGGTTCGCTGGATATACCCAACCTTTACTCATTGCCAGCTCTAATCCCTTCACGAGAGCTAAAGAATGCCTTCACCATCAAATACCAGTGGCCTGGCGATTTAGACCGACCAGAGGTCAAAGAATCTCCTTTTGGCTACCTGATTTTAGACGGCTACGAGACTTCATTACACAGATATAGCCCGATACAAAGCATAGTTAAGGTAGAAGTGAAAGGTGATACTCCCGCGGAGGTTATAACTGGAATCAACGAAGTGTATTCCACATTGATGCGCAGACAAGATAAGGACAACCTCTGGGTCTGGGTTTCTGCCCAGGGGGTGACTTTCGCCGACACGCTTCAAAGAGAAGCCAACAAATATCCGGAAGCTAACACCATGGAGATATCCGTAAGACCGAAAAAAGGACTTAAGAGAACCGCGGGACTGAAGGGTCTGGAAAAAATGATAACTCTATCTGAGCTGGAAGCGAAGGTACTAAATTCTCTGTCCTGGCCGGATAGAGATTTGGCGCAGAACCTATTTGATGAGATATTCACCGGCGATAATCTATCCAGAAGGTCAGATAGCAACCTGGGAAGAGCGCTCTTTCAGAGGTTACTTGAATTAGCTGCCACTCACTATGAGGTGCCGAAGGAACAGCAAATAAACTTCCTAAGGACAGTCGACCCACTCTGGAAGCAGAGATAAGCGTGAGACTGGCTAAGATTGTTTTTGACAACGTTATGGAACTGGAAGGCTCAATAGTATTTCCAGATAGCAAGGCAGTCGTCATCCATGGAGAAAATAGGGCCGGTAAATCTAATATAATTCACGCCCTCAGGTATGCTTTTCTCAGCAAAGTAATAAGGCATGGAAAATCCTCCGCCTATGACGAGTTGAGACTTGTGACAGCGAAGGAGATTGCTCCTTCTGAAGGCACTGGCAGGATACTTATAGAGTTCAGCCATGGTGGCAAGCAATTTATAATTGATAGACAAATAGACCGCTACAGAGATGACAACAAAATTTTGAGGAAAGATGCGGAAGGCTTTCGGGAGCTCGATTTCAATAAGACTCTGGATAAAGAACTGAAGGCAGGATTGCTTGACGCTCTTTTCGCACCTGATAGCGCTATGGGCTTCAAGCATCTTAACGAGAAGAATATCGATGCTGTTATAACGGAGTTATTTAAGGAAATTGGAAATGCCAAGGTGCTAACTAAGGATTTCAAACAGCGCACTCAAAGACTGATAGAGGAAGCTTCGGCTAGAGTCCTCGAGATAAAGAGGGACTATGATTCCTTCGTAGCCCGTCTAAAGGGTGAGCTTAAGGACGTATCACTCGATTTGAGCAATCTCTCGACTTATGAATTTGGCAAGACATCCCAGAAGATAGGCAATATCGCGAATGGATTGAAGAGCTATGTTGATAACATTGAGAAGGGCGAGATCAAACAATGGCTGGTCGAGATGAGAAAGCGCGCCCTTGATGTCGAGGACCTGGAAGCATTACTTGGGAAAGACAAAGAGATTAGAACTTGTTTTGCAAAGATTAAGGAGATTTCACAAGATAGGAACCGCCTGAATAGGTTTATGGCTGCTTTGAAAGAAACAAAACTGGGAGGCTCTATGCCACCGGAACCCGATAATTTTTATGATGCCGGATTGGATCAGTATACGAGAGCTATCTACCAGAAGCTCGAACAGGCGCAAAATCATCACTACAATGCTCTCAACCTAGCTCAGCAGGAGAACATCGACTTGAAAACTGATAATCCAGCGAAGATCAAGAACGATAAGGAGAGGGTGCTGCGATTATTGACCAGGGAGATTTCCCTTGGAAATGCTTCCAGAGTTAAAGTTGACCTAGTGAAGATTCGTTCTGAGGAGGGTGAAGAGATCGTGCACGGGCTTGTGCCCTTAAGACTTATGGATAAGGACATAGCTTTCACCAGATTAAGCCCTGAGCCTATTCCCGATGCACCCGAGGAGAAGAAAAGGGAATATGCCCGCGTTCTAGAAAGAAGGATAAAAAACCTGCAGAATATATGTGACGATAAAGATAAGGCTGAAAGCTTCTTTGACTTTGAGTTTATTCCTCAAATCACAAGACTTGGTGAATATGGGACAGCGTTGATGGAGGGTGAAAGAAAAGAAGAGGAAAAGATTTCAGAGTTAGTTGAAGATACACATAGAAAGCTACTCTTGTTCACCCGGGAGCACATTGAGATGCCCGGATTGGACCATGAGTCGGATTTAGAGCCTTTCCTCCTGGGCGTGAGACAAATTTTATCCCGTAAGAAGTTGGCCTACAAAGAAGCTGTAAACCAGAGGGTGAAATTATTGAATATAGAGATAGCTCAGTTTGACACTTGCGAAATAGATGGTCTGTTACGGAAACTCGGCCAGATGGAAAAAGATATAACCCGCTACCAATCGATCTGGGAAGGGCTGACTGGGCAGACGAGGACTGACTGGGAGAACAAAGACGCTGAGTACGGAGACTTGACCTATGTGCCAGCAGTAGCAGGCGGGATTAATAAGGTTCTCGATGCCATTATGGAAAATGCATTCGATGAGCAGGAAGTAATACAGGCAATAAGGGAAATCATCATCGAAATAAACGATGAATTTGTAGCAGAAGGCCTGGTGAATTCCTGCATCGAAATGAGTGAAGGTAGCTTACAGCTCAGCAAGACTACCTATAAGGACAGGGAAATAACTCATCCCTGCGGAGCAGAAAGGTCTTTCTTCAGTCTGGCTGTCTTAACTGCGCTGGCAAAATATTTTGGGCTACCCGTCATTATTGATGAAGCCGCCAATAACCTTGACAAGAATCACCTGCGACATTTTATTTCCCTGGTGACGAGATTTGCCGCTAGCTACGATGTCCAATACATACTATCTATAAAGGAGACCGATGACTTTCCCCTCAATGGCTGGGTTCGAGAATTTGCCGATGACCTGCAAATATACAGAGTGGACTACGACGGCAGCAAGAAATACATCAGTTCGGTGGATCTCTACACGTAAAGAAGCAGTGCCAATCAGCTGTTGAGCGTTACGTTATAGCTATAATCAGAATCCGTTTTTTATGTATTATAATTGGCAGAACTGCTTCCTCCAATAACATGTCATAACTGCTCTAAACTTATACTCAAGTGCTGCATGAGCTATAATTCAGTGTGTACGGCACAGAGGATATGAAGGGAGACTAGAAATGAAAGTAAGCACAGTAAACCAGATGAGAAATTTGGATGAGGGAGCCATGGAGAAATTCGCCATCTCACAAGATATTCTTATGGAGAATGCCGGTCAGGCAGTGTATTTCGTCATATTGAAGGAGTTTGGCATAAGAAACAGGAAATTCGCAGTCTTCTGTGGAGCCGGTAACAATGGCGGAGACGGGATGGTCGTCGCCAGAAAAATTCATTCTAGTGGTGGCCAGGCAAAGGTCTTTCTTCTGGGGGATGAAACCAAATTCAAAGGTGCAGCAAGGAGGAATTTCGACATAGGATCTAGGATAGACTTGGAGATTTCTAGAGTGAGTTCAGTTGAGTCTGTAAGATCGGCTGTTTTGGACTCCAACGCCATCGTTGACGCCATCTTTGGGACAGGCCTCACGAGAGAAGTTGACGGCACATACAAGGATGCGATTCAACTGATCAATGAAAGTAACAAGACAGTCTTCAGCGTTGATATCCCTTCGGGGATAAACGGCGATACTGGAGAGGTGATGGGGACGGCGGTGAAGGCAGATTATACTGTAACATTCGGACTTCCCAAGATAGGTAATATGCTTTATCCCGGCTATGACCACTGCGGGAAGTTGTATGTCTCGCATATCTCCTTCCCTCCCGTCTTCTACAACTCCGATACTATGAAGCTAGAAATAAATACCCCAATAGAGCTTCCTAGGAGGGACAGGAGTGCCCATAAAGGAGATTTCGGAGAGGTGCTCTTTATTGCTGGTGCTTCAGGTTATCTTGGCGCGCCATATTTCTCCGCTTTGTCTTTCCTTAAAGCAGGAGGAGGATATTCGCGCCTGGCCGCGCCTACATCTATTGCATCATTTCTGGGAAGCAAAGGAAGTGAGATAGTCTTTGTACCCCAGAAAGAAACACCGACAGGGAGCGTCGCATTAGAAAACAAGGACGATTTACTGAAGCTTTCGCAAGCGGTGGATATGGTGATTATCGGTCCGGGCCTCTCCTTGAATGAAGAAACGCAAGGGCTGGTGCGGGAACTTGCACTGGGGCTTGAGAAGCCTTTGCTTATAGATGGAGACGGAATCACCGCTATCTCCAAAGACATAGATATAATCAGAAGGAGAAGATCCGATACTATCCTCACGCCTCACATGGGCGAGATGTCGAGAATTACAGGAAAAGGTATTGATGAGTTGAGTAGACACAAGATAGATATTTTGCAGCATACAGCAAGAGAGCTTAATGCCATAATAGTATTGAAAGGCGCCCATTCACTCATAGGCTATCCCGATGAGACCGTTTTCATTAATACCAGTGGAAATCCCGGCATGGCAACAGCGGGAAGCGGCGATGTCCTGACAGGCACAATCGCCGCTATGTTCGGCCTGGGGCTACCTATCAAAGACGCAGTGAGAATGGGTGTGTTTATACATGGATTTTCGGGAGACCTCGCGGCAAAGGATAAAGGCGACGATGGCATAACGGCGCAGGATATTCTGGACTATCTCCCCCATGCCATGAAGCAATACAGGGAGGGCTTTGACATGGTTTGTTCAAATCTTTATGACAGCATTTTCGTCGTATGATAAGGAGGCTGAAGCATGAAGGCGATGATACTCAAGCGGACATCTCCGGTAGAGGAGAAACCTCTGGAGCTAGTGGATTTGCCCGAGCCTATCCCTGACGTTAAGCAGATTCTGGTCAAGATTTACGCCTGCGGAGTTTGTCACACAGAGATTGACGAGATTGAAGGTAGGGTCTCTCCCTCAGTATTCCCCATGATTCTGGGACATGAGATTGTGGGCAAAGTGGAGAGACTAGGACCGCAAGCAACTAAGTTTAAGGCAGGAGATAGGGTGGGGATTGCCTGGATCAACTGGGCCTGCGGAAAGTGTTCGTTCTGCCTGAGAGGCGAGGAGAACTTGTGTGACCAGGCAAAATGGACGGGGAAAGACGCCAATGGAGGCTATGCGCAGTATACTGTAGTATCAGAGGATTTCGCCTATCCAATTCCGGACAGATTCAGTGATCTGGAAGCAGCTCCGCTTTTGTGTGCTGGGGCAGTTGGCTACAGAGCTCTAAGACTATCCGGAATGGAGGATGGCAAAGTGCTAGGCCTTTACGGCTTTGGTGCCTCCGCACACGTCATCATACAGGTTGCCAAGTACAAGTATCCTAATAGCAAAGTCTTCGTTTTTAGCCGACCAAATCAAACGCAACATCAAGACCTAGCTCGTAAGCTGGGGGCTGATTGGACTGGAGCCACCGGAGACACTCCACCGGAGAAGCTTAACTGCGCTATAGATTTTACTCCTGTAGGGGTACCTGTTCGTGAAGCGTTGCGGAACTTAGAGAAGGGGGGAAGAGTGGTCATAAACGCAATTCGGAAGACTACATCCATTCCGGAGTTGGACTACGGCGAGCATCTCTGGTATGAAAAAGAGGTGAAGAGTGTGGCCAACGTAACGAGGAGAGATGCTCAAGAATTTCTGCCTCTGGCTGCTGAAATACCCGTTGTACCCGAGACTCAAGAGTTCAGTCTAGAAGAAGCGAATGAAGCGCTGATCTTGCTCAAGGAGGGCAAGATCAACGGGGCGGGAGTCCTTAGAATCAGTAATTAGAGCGACTTTGCTTTGGATGTCAGCTAACGATCTGTCCTATTTTCGAGTAATTAATCTGAAGTCAAAGCCCAAGCAGGAGTTGCGTAACTCAGCAGAACGGGCAAAGCCCAGGGATCATGCTCTCGTCCAGATAGATGAGAGACAGATAGATGGATTATGAAAGAGCGCTACGATAGCTGCATTATGGCTCTTACTTTGACATCTCGCCCTCAGGCTTTATATCAGTGGAAGGCGCGCTACAGCTCGGGCACTTAGAGAGTCTGGAGAGCCGCTCTCATAGCCCCGGGCACGCAAGGCAGCCTAGCTATTTAGCAGAGTTGATTAATAAGGCAAATACAGCAACCTTACGCAGTAAGGAAACCCGGGAAATATGAGGCTAAAGAACCGGTGTGATTTAGATCGAATGCCATTGCCCGCAGAGAGGGCGCAAAGAACACACACCGAGGAGTTCTATGAGGTAACGGATACCAGCTTCGATCTGCCAGAGCTAAATCGAGCCCTGTTGAACTGGTAAGTAATATATGATATTGTTCGTCCCATCCAGGCCGTGGGATACCTTGCACCACTGGAATATCTTGAACAACATCGGCAAAATAAGAGAGTAAGAAAGTGTCACCAATCACTATAACGAGTAGGTACCGTTGACAGTAGGCCGCTGTATTATTTACAATTAACAAGAATGAAACTGTTGGTCATAGGTCTAGGTCAATGCGGAGGGCGAATTGCCGATAAATTTGCTCGTCTAAACAGTAGAAGCCGTGCGCAGCGGGGAATTAGTATACTCGCCGATGCTATTGCTGTTAATACTGACGTCGCGGACTTAAGCGGATTACACACTATTAAATCAGATTACAAGCATAGAATTCTGGTCGGGGGTCAGCGAACCAATGGTCACGGGGTAGGTAAAGTCAGCGAACTTGCGGCTGAGATAGCAAAGGAGAACACCGATAAAATCATAGATGCTATTAGGATAACAGAGCACTTCTATGAGACAGATGCCTTCCTGTTAATTGCCGGTGCGGCTGGAGGTACGGGGTCGGGGTCAATATCAGTAATAACCCAGCACCTGAAAGAGCGCTACATAGGAAAGCCGGTATACAACGTTATCGTCTTGCCATTTACACAAGAAGAAACAACAGAAACAAGAGCTGTTTTCAACACCGCTATGTGCCTGAAGTCTGCTTACCTAGTGGCCGATGCTGTATTCCTTATCGATAATCAAAGGTATGTTAAGAAGGACTCCGCCGCAGCCAGAAACCTATCTACAATTAACGCCAGGGTAGTCGAACCATTTTACAATATCCTCTGCGCCGGTGAAGAGACAAAGCAGAAATATGTAGGCGCCAGAACGCTTGACGCGGGTGATATCATTCAGACTCTGGCAGGATGGACAGTGATCGGCGAAGGCACATCGCAAATCCCACGCAGAATGCCCCTGCATGCGCCAAGGCGTGATTTTAGAGACAAGATGAAGGAAACGAGCAAAGCGAGTCATGCTATGGACCAAGCCCTGGGTGAATTATCGCTAACGTGTGATCCAAAGGATGCTGGAAGGGCTCTATACCTTGTCACTGCGCCCGCAAATGAAATAAGCATGGAGCTAATTAAGGAACTAGGGGATAATTTGAAGCTGATGGCTCCAGATGCATTAATAAGAAGCGGTGACTATCCGAGAGAAAAAGGTTCGCTGGATGTAGCTGTCGTTCTTTCTGAACTGAGAACTGTGCGAAAAATCACGAATTACTTCACCAAGGCGATTGACTTGATTTCTGTCATGAAATCTAAGCGCGGCCTAGCATACGAAAGCAGGAAACTCGAAGAGACTTTCAACGACATCCCCATGCTGCTATAATGGATTTGAGCGCTGCATAATCAGCCTATCGCCTGTCCTCGAGTGGACGCTATTACGTCAGGAAAGAATTGCCATGGAACCAGCTAAGCCTGTTCTTGCCTCACTTCCTAGCCTTAGTGAATACTACCCATGTCCGCTCCATGGCTTCATTTCGGGCTTCTCGAGCCTTTCTCTCAGCCTCATCGCGGGTTGCTAATGCGCGGTCTATGCCTTCCTCATAAGTCTTTTTGCTCTGGCCCATGCTTTCCTCACAAGTCCTCTTGGCTTCCTCTATCGCCCTCTCATACTCTCTCTCTGCCTGCCTTTCCTGCTCCTTATACGCCTCCTCAAGTTGCCGTTCAGCTTCTATATAAGCTGCGTAAGCTGCCATAGCCCGTTGTTGAGTCTCATCAAGCGCTCCCGTAGTCTGCTCAGCTTTCTTGGCTACCTTTTTTGCTTTCTGTTCACCTTCTTCCTCTTGCGCAATAAAAACCTGCTCTGCATCAGACATAGCACTCCTCCTTCACAATCTATCTTTAAATTTTATCCGATATATCAGCATTACACAATAGAAATATAATCACTGACTGGTAACGGGTCTCTACCTCAGCCCCTCCGCTAACTAGTCTCGCCCCGTTCATCGCTGTCTGCCTCTTCTTCATCAGCATGTTTCGACTTATTGGCTGCATACATGCGGGATAGAAAATCCAAGCGCGATTGAATATCCTTGCTTGGCTCTTTCTGCGCTGCATTCGCTCCTAAGTCGAGGCTAGCTTCACCTAATGCTTCCTTCAATAGTGCTGGCGACACCTCTACAGAATCTCTCAGCTCTTCGCCTGACTTTTGGGCTCCAGCCACTGCTTTCTCGAATACGCGTAATGACGCTATAGCAGCTTTCCTGGCTGATTTAATTGTTCCTTCAGACGTATTGGTAGCCTCTTGTAATGCCTTTACTGAAGCTATAACAGCCTCCTTGGCTATTCTTATAGATGTTTCAATAGCTTCTCTGGCTACCTGTTTAGATTCCTCAGCACCACTCCTTGCTGCTTTGCTTAATTCCTCCGCTCTCCTCATAGCCGCCAGTGATGCCAGCTTTGCATCCTCAGCCGTAACTTGGGATGCTTGACTTACTGCCTCCGCTCTACTTATCGCCTCCTGTGATACTCGTTTTGCTTCCCCAGCTGCCTCCTCAGCTTCTCGGCCAATTTCCTCCGCTCTATTTATAGCTTCTCTTGAGGCCTGTTTTGCTTCCTCAGCCTTTCTTATAGCCTCCTCCGATATCCTTGTTGATGTCTCAACAGCCTCGCTAGATGATTTGACTGACGTCTCGGCTCTGCTTATAGCTTTCGCCGCTGCCTGCATCGCTATTCTAGACTCTTTCTCGACTGTCTTGCTTACTTCATTAACCCTGCTTATTACTTCTTCGAATGCCTTGCTGGATACCCGGCTGGATTCGATAGCTGTTTGGCTTACTGTATTGGCCCTGCTCGCTGCCTCCTCAAATGCCTTGGCGGCTGCTTCAGCAGAATCCGTAGCTTTTTTGCTTATCCTCTCAGCCTTAGCCACTGCCTCTCTTGAAGCTTTTTCGGCCTCCTTAGCATCTCTCAGAATTATGCTGGTAGTCTTCTCCAGTCTGCTTATGGCTTGCTCCGACGCTTTCTTCGCCTCGCGGGCAGACTCGATGGCGCCTGCGCTTACTTCTTCTGCTCTGCCTACTGCTTGCTGTGATGCCCTTTCTGCTTCCTGCGCAATTTCCTGTGCTGTCCGGCTTGTCTCTTCAGCTTTGCTAATAGTCTTCCTGGATGTTAATATTAGTGCTTCAGCAGAGTCTCTGGCGGACTTGGCCAACACCTCGATTCTCTCCACCGCTCTCTTGAAGGCTTCGGCCGATTCTGCAGCCGACTCTGTAGCTGCTTTGATGGACGCCTCGGCCCTGATAATTGCCTCCTGTGATGCCTGTGACAATACCTGAGCAGACTCCGTAGCTACTTTGTTAAGTCTTTCAGCTTTGCTTACCGCCTCGCGAGATGCTATTTCAGCCTGCTCAGCACTCTTCATAGCTGCCAGACTTATTGTTTCAGCCCTGGTGAGAGCTTCCTGAGCAGCCTTTTTGGATTCTTCAGCGGCTTCCTTTGCTGCCTGACTTAGCCTCTCAGCTCTGGCTACTGCTTTTTCGAATATATCAGTATTATTTTCCATATCAGATTACAGGTATCGTGGTATCCGTTTACTCCGCAAAGCTTATAGACCACCGTCTCACATCAGCCAACCATAATTTTAATAAAAGCCAGTCAGTTTTTCAACGGCGTGGCACCTAATGACAAAGCTATCAGACTATACTTCACAAACTCTCCCAAGGGGCTGGTGTACCAGAAAGCTCCGTACAGCTAGGAAATGCAGGCAGGAGTCCTGGGCAAAGCCGTTGGGTTAATCTACCTTTGCATACAACTCTGCAGCAATTCACGGTTGATGTGCTCCCTCCAATCTCAGAATATGATACTCTATACTAATTATGGCGGGTGCAAGAGATTAAACGATGACGACTGAGATCCTGCTTGTAATCGTTGTGGTACTGCTGGTAGTTTTGCTCTTCCTGGTTTTTCGAGGCAAAGGTGTCAAACCAATGGACATCGAAAATGCTGTCTCTACCACTTGGGCAAAGATGGGTCTTGAGGAAAAGATAGGAGCCTTGACTGCTCATACTCAGGATATTCGCGATGCTCACAGGTCCATAGAACAAATGCTCCGTGTGCCCACAGAGCGTGCCGCGCTGGGTGAATTGACCTTGGAAGCAATACTCTCTGACCAACTCCCACCAGATATGTTTGGCATCAGAAAGATGGTCCTGAACGGTAAAATCCCCGATGCCCATATAAGGTCAACAGTGGGGCTTATTTGTATAGATTCGAAGTTCCCTCTCAATAACTATATCAAGATGATGGAGATTGAGGATTCTAAAGAGAAAGAGAGATTCCGAATTGATTTTCACAGAGATGTTGAGAATCACCTCTGCAAGATAGCGGAAGACTATGTGTGTCCGGAAGCAGGCTCAGCAGAGTTTGCTTTCGCTTATATACCCTCCGAGGCTGTTTATTATTTCCTGGTTAAAGAAGAATTCCAGATGTTACGCAACTATACGAGAAGGGGGGTCCAGGTTGTCTCTCCGCTTACACTGTCTCAGAAAATCGAGCTTATAAGAGCCGGCGTTCAGGCAAAAAAGCTGTCTGATGAAGCCCAAAGCGTTAGGAACGACCTTAATTTAATTTGCGAGAGGTTTGGTGAAATCGATGAATTATGGCGGGTGTTTTATGGTATGCACTTCAGAAACGCAGGGGAAAAAGCAGAGGCACTGGACAAAGCATACAAGAAGCTGAGAGATGAATTCGACAGGATTTCCAAGATGTCAAAGGAATAGCGGCTCAATCTCGCTGCAGCCATCAGAAGAGGGCAGCTATTGTTATGGTATGTTATATGGTTTGACAGTTAAAATTGGGCAATGCTAGACTTCTGTCGCACGTGAAACGAATTGGTATTCTGTATCATCCTCAATTAGAAAAAGCTCGAGAGTTAGCGGACAAGATACAAGATCTGTTATCAAGCCATGGGGTCTGCTCATGGAAATGCTCAGCCTGGGACGAAGATGAAGCTAAGACTCAAGCAGCTGGGTCAGACTTAATCCTAAGCATCGGTGGAGACGGGACTATCCTGCATGTTTCACGACTCATAGTCCCTCTAGCAGTACCTCTTCTGGGGATAAATCTGGGTAATCTAGGATTTATCACCGAGCTTCAGGCTAATGAAGTTTTCTCGGATTTGCCCGCTGTGATCACAGATGGTGGTTGGGTTGAGGAAAGAGCTATGCTCCAGGCTCAGCTGGGGGACAAGAGTTTTTATGCCTTGAATGATGTAGTCGTAAGGAGCACCACCGTCAGCTTGGTTAACATAACAGCGGAAATCGATGGCGAGTTACTGACCACCTATAGAGCTGATGGACTCATCGTCGCCACAGCTACCGGTAGCACCGCTTACTCTTTGGCAACCGGCGGGCCTATCCTGCATCCTCAATCGAAGGAAATCGTACTTCAACCCATATCATGTCATCTCGGTTTGAATCGCTCCCTAGTAATACCCCAGCAAAGCGTGGTGAGTCTGAAGGTTGCTGATCGAGATAAGGCTATACTTAGCGCGGATGGGCAAATTAACTTCCCTATATCAGGCGGGCAAACCGCTACTTTGAGGCTTAGTCCTCATACGGCTCGCTTTTTGAGATCCCGGAAACCGACTTACTTCTACGGCACATTATGGCAAAAATTGAAGGGGAACAATCATGAACGTTAATCTGAAGGTTGACAAGGCAAGAATAGGCGATGTGCCGACAATACAGCAATTGGTCAATTATTTTGCCGACAAGGGTGATATGTTGCCACGAGCTTTAAGTGAAATATACGAGAATATCAGAGACTATTTTGTAGTGCGGGACAGCAACCAAGTTATTGGCTGTACTGCCTTGCATGTCAGTTGGTCTGATTTAGCTGAGATCAGGTCCCTGGCCGTCAATGAGAATAGTCAAGGTCAGGGAATTGGCTCTTCACTTGTCCTGGCCTGTCTCAATGAAGCCAAGGAGTTGGCCTTGCCTAACGTTTTTTGTCTCACTCGTAGGCCCGCTTTTTTCGAGAAGCTCGGCTTCAATCTAATCGACAAGGCGGAATTGCCACACAAAGTCTGGGCAGAGTGTTTTCGCTGCCCCAAGTTTCCTAATTGTGATGAGGTTGCGCTCACTCGTCACATTTAACAACGGAGTTGTTACGCAAAGTATTGAATCTTTCGCTCTATATCGCTCCGATCGAGCAAACTATAAGAAGAGTCTAGTTTGCAGGAAAGTGCATATAGATAAAGAAAAGTAATATAGAGGTGGAATTGTGTTACCAGAGAAGAGACTGTCCGGTCGAGAAGTTTATCATGGGAGGGGTATAAATCTACGTGTGGATACTGTGCAGAAATCCAATGGCAAGAAGACGACGAGGGAGGTGGTAGAGCACAGCGATTGTGTCGCTGTAGCTGCCCTAGATGACGATGGTAATGTGCTGCTAGTGCGTCAATTTCGCCATGCTGTGGGGAAGTCGCTCTTGGAAATACCTGCCGGCGGCATCGAACCTGGTGAAGAGCCCGTGGATTCTGTGCGGCGTGAATTACAGGAGGAAATCGGCTATGTACCTGGAAAGATAGACAGCTTGGGTGGCTTTTATTCCATCCCTGGATATGGCACAGAGTATTTACACTCATATTTAGCCACCGAACTTGTGCCCAGCCGCCTTATTGCCGAAGATACAGAAGGCATTGAGTTGGTCCGTGTCCCCAGAAACCTAATACCCCAGCTTATCAACTCGGGTGAAATCTGTGATGCCAAAAGCATAGCGGTACTACTCACCTTTCTCTTTCCAACGCAAAAGGAATAGAAGGCCACTGGTGCTCTGATTATCACTGGTTGCGGCCACAAATGCAGAGCAATATCAGTATCACAATGACGAGTGCTAGAAAAAGTACAGTCGTAGCACTCGGAGTAAGAACAATACCAGTGAGGCGTGAATTGAACCAGACCCGCCGCCCGACAATAACGTGCCTACATGAACCTGCTTCTTAAGGTATCGCCTGAGTGCGGGCTGAGTAAGGCTGGAGAAATATCCAGCATTGTGAATGCACCTCTGCGTCCATCTTGCTTCAATCTGAAAGCTGCGCGAGCACAGGCTACTAAAACACTGGCGGTGAATTCAGGATTGCTATCCAGTTGGCATCTATATTCCAGTATCTGCCTATGATTTTCGCCAGTCAAGCCTGACGTCAGGACAAATCCACCATGGGGATAAGAGGAGTGTTTTCGTCGCATCTCGTCTTCAGAGAGGAATATTACTTCCGTATCATAATCTATGTAGTAATTTGGTATTTCCTTGATCTCTCTTCTAATCCTCTCTTGTTCTCTTGTATCCTGAGCGACAACGTACACAACACGTTTGTGCATCTCTCTTTTCGAAAAAGCTGGTGTCTTGCCCTGTCTGATTTGCTCTACTGTACTCTCAACCGGAAGAGTATATTCTCTGGCATCTATAACACCCTTCACTTTTCTAGCCGCGTCTGAATGGCCCTGGCTGACACCTGGCCCCCAAAAGGTGTGTCCCTTACCTTCAGGCAGAAAAGCATCACCGGCCACTCTTTCCATTGAAAAAATCCCGGGATCCCAACCGGCGGAAATAATAGCTACATGATTATGTTCCTTTGCCAGGGCATCCATGCGTTGAAAATAGCTAGGAATATCTGCGTGTGTGTCAAAACTATCAACTGTATTGAACTTTCGAACGAACAATGCTCCTTGAGAAGGCGTGTCATATCTTGAACCACCGCAGAGGACCGCAACATCTACTGTTATATCTGATGCAGTTACAGATGGCGCTGTGCTATCTATTACGGGAATATCAAGAATCTCCTTCTTGACCTCGTCAGGTCTTCTGGTAAAGACGGCTGCTAATCGCATGTCTGGATTTCTTGACAGGGCAATTACCACTCCGCGTCCCACGTTGCCATAGCCGACAATGCCAATATTTATCATGCTGCACCTCCTGTTGGAATCCAATTTGTAGACCTAACATCTCTCGTCGGTACACGGAATAGGTAACCATGAGCTCATTTGAAATTATATAATGCAGTAATCATAGAAACCAAACAGAATCAAACAGGTTGAGGATTTTGCATCAGGGACAGTCATCGCAGTCCAGGACTATTATCCCGGCAGCAGCCCAGCGGCCAACAGCCAGACGTCCGGTGACAAATGGATCATGTAATTCCTCACACTACTTCTATGTTTGGGCTTCCTCCATCTTCTTGAGATGCCGGCGTGGCGCACTCCCCCATCCTTTCGGAAAGAAAGCGAAAAACGCTGATAATGTCTACGAAATAACTGGAATTACTGTCGAGGGAAAGGGCAATAACGCTTGCACCGAGCAAGCATAGAATTATGCACCCTTTGCACCCAGGTTCAAGCTAGGATTATTTCTCCCAGGTAGGCATCGATTCTTGTATGCACCCTGAATTCCTTTGGTGCATATCTCGGATATTCAATCCTTACTGCGTATTCCTTTTCTGCCTGCAGCCCTTCGAACTCGAAGTCACCGTAGTTATTAGTCTTAATCCTCTTTCTTTTCCCATCACCTATCAGAGTCACACCTACATTCTCAGCACACTCATCTTTGTCACCGAATATCACCGTACCAGCAATAAATCTCTTGGGCAGACCGATGTAGCCCACTTTCTCCCTTATATCATACTCAGGATGAAGTGTCTCGACATTTCCCGAAGCCATGAGCTTTGATACCTGGCTATCTGGGTCTTCAAGATCGCCAAAAACCAGAGCACCGGTGGGGCATGCCTCCACACACCTAGGCTCCTTCCAGCCCTGATCCAGCAAATGGGCACAAAACGTGCACTTCTGTGGAATGTCTTTCTCCTCGTTCCAGTATATTACTCGATAGGGGCAAGCATCCACTATCTGCTTCTGCCCTTTTGCCTTCTCCGGGTCTATAATCACTATGCCGTCCGCCCTGCGATAGACGGCCCCATTAAGAGCTGCCTCAATGCAGGGGGCATTTTCACACTGCATGCATAGCACAGGAGTATAAGCTACCTTGACGTGGGGGTACTTGCCTCTCTCTCTTTCAATTAGGCGCATCCAGAACTGCCCGGTCATAGGCTGAGACAGGGAGTACGGAGGGTAGTCGTTACCTACGAATTCGTCCCTGCAGGCCAGAAAACAGTTGTAGCAGCCATTACATCTGGTTACGTCTATCACCATACCATACTTAGCCATCGTTCCTAGACCTCCCATCTCGAAATTTCTATGAGACACGAATTTGGTGCCATTCCTGGAGCATTCGCAGACAACATTCTTGAAGGGGTCAGTAGATTTACACTGCCGCCTCTATCCAGGCTACCAGCCTTACCAGGCTCAACTGGGTCATATATCCCTGACGAGCCATACGAGTGGACTACCCCTGGTCTTACCCTTTCTGTAATTTGGGCTATGCACAATACCGCGCCCCGGTCGTTGTACATCTTGATGATGTCTCTGTCCTTGATCCCCCGAACATCAGCATCTGAGGGGTGAATGCGGGCAACATGCCAGGAATAGCCATATTTGCATATGCGGTGGCTGGGAATCTCGTCAAGCCAGGGAATGTTAATATCGTGATGGGTATGGAATGAAAACCGCTGCTGCGGGGAGAGAAGTTGAAGAGGGTATTTCTTCGCCAGTTCCGAGTCATATCCTTCCCAACTTGGAATGTACCTCGGCATTGGTGGCCTTTCCTTATCATCAGGAGAAAGCTCGGTCAGACTTCGTGATACAAATTCTATCTTACCGCTGTATGTTCCCAGCTCCTGGGACTTCTCAGTTCCCTTCTTAGGATTATAAATATCGGGTGTATCACACTCCCTGCCCTCATAGAACCAGCGCAGGGCTGGCGTAGGTTTGTAATTAGTTGGAAACGGGACTACAAAGTAGCCTTTCTTCTTAAAGTCTTCATAGGATATGTATTTTGGCAGGGAGTAGGCATCAAACAGTTTCTTAATCCAATCCTCCTCTGAATTGCCTTCAGTATATTCTTCCCTGAAGCCCAGCCGCTCAGCGAGGTCTGAGAAAATCTGGTAATCAGGTCGCGACTCCCACAAGGGCTCAATGCACTTCTTCTGATAGACTATGATCCGGTGATTGCAGGCGTTGCTCATCGAATTGCCGTACTCCGATTCATTTGCCCATTCAGATATGTCACTCCTCTCGAAGTTGCTGCTTGCCGGTAGGACAATATCCGCAAGCCCCGTCTCGCCATGCCACCAGCAATCTTGATTGACTACAAATTCAAGTTTGGGGCTTTGGTACATTTTGACCCATCTATTTGTTCCCGTCATCGTCCCTATAAAAGACCCACCGTAGCGGTAAACCATTTTGATCTCAGGACTGCCGGGCTCAGGATAGGTATAGGGGATGAACTGTTGTTCCAAAGACCTCACACAGAAGCCTTCGCCTGACCATGTAACCGGTGGGTTCAGGATACATTCAGGTACGAGTAAACGATAAACGCGCTGGGTAACGCTATTGACTGCAGGTTTCTTAGCTACCAGGGAAAACGTATCTGGCCCTCCATCTTCAAATCCGGGAAATCTAAATGAGGAATCACGCGGCGCTCCAGTGGCCGTTCCCCAGATATTGACTCCCGGTTTGCCCAGACCCTGCATGGCTTGTAGCAATACCATTAACCTTGCCCACTCAGTGGCGTAGGCTTGTCTGCAAGCACCTCCCTGCCCGCCCGCTGTACCGGCGGCCAGCATTGTCCGTTTCGAGGCCCATTCTCTAGCTAGCGCTTTTATGGTCCGCCCCGATACGCCTGTTATCTCTTGTGCCCATTCCGGCGTTTTGGGCACTCCATCATCTTCTCCTTTAATATGGCTTCTGAATTGCTCAAAACCAATCGTTCGAAGGGAAAGGTAATCCTTATCATAAGTATTCTCCTCTATCCACACATAGGCTATTGCCATAGCCATAGCGGCATCAGTGCCTGGCCTAGGTGCTATCCATTTATCCCCAAGTATAGCTGCAGTATAGTTGCAGAAGGGGTCAATGAAGACCTGTTTTATCCCCAGATCTCTAAGCCAGTAACGCCAGATAGCAGACTCCTGCGCGCCATGCCATCCGTGGGTAGTATCAGGATCGTTGGACCAGTGGACTACAAGCTCTGTATTCTTTAGAGCATCCTCAAGCAGGTCGGACTGCTCGGGAATTCCCACCCTCCAGTAGAAACCGGAGGCATGTGTAGCACCCCACAGCCATCCTTCAAAACTATCGGGATTATCAAACATGGCGGTGTGTCCCAGCATCTGGAAGAACCGGCCAAAGGGACCATTCCTAAAGAACAGCAGCCCCCATTCGGCATGAGAGGACCTCATGGCTGTAACAGCCGCGGGGCCGTAGTCAGCTCTGATTCTCTTTATCTCCCTGGCTACGGTATCCAGAGCTTCATCCCAGCTTATCCTTTCATACGCAGACCTCCCTCTCAGCTCAGGATGTCTATCGCCATTAGGGTCAAAGTCTCTTCTTTTCAGAGGATATTTAATCCGCTTATCTGAGTAGACTTTTGCTCTCTCAGCCAGCGTGAAGGGAGCAAGGGTAGCTTTCCTTGGGGGAGAAAAGCTCCTCCCATGAGCTTCGATAGTCCATGATCGCCCGTCTTGTTGGTCAAAGACTATAGGCCGAATACGGGTTATTTTGCCATCTCTTACATGAACAAAGACCGGGCCGCCTTCAGTACAGTTGGTGAAAACTTGCTCTGGCATAATCCGCCCTCCTTTACGAACCAGCACCTCGTGGCAATTACATCATAGTTCATTTTGACAGTCAAGCTCTTGTTCAAGCTGAGATGTGTTGTACATCTGAGTGAAACCACACCAATCAAGCAACACAAACAGTCAAGTGGCCCTCCCTAGTCTTAACTGAGACTGTGGCCAGAGATTTAGAAAGTCTACCAGCGTCTGATCATGATCAAGAATAGCAAGTTTCATCCTGTTTCACTACCGGCCTGATGGGGATGCGACCCCTTCAAATACGGCAGACTGAAGTAGAATGTTGAACCCTTGCCTATCTTTGAATCTAACCAGATTTGCCCCCCGTGAGCTTCCACAAGTCTCTTGCAAACCAGAAGTCCCAACCCAGCTCCCTTCGCTCTGTCAGGTCTGCTATCCTCCAGCCGCTCGAACGCACCGAATATTCTGGCTTGCTCGCTGGGTGATAAACCTCTGCCCCGGTCCCTGACGCTTATGACCAGACGTTCTGGCTCCGCTCTGGCTGAGACCTTTATCTGGCTTCTAGGAGGAGAATACTTAGCAGCATTTTCCATAAGGTTATATAGAATACGCTCAATTCTTAATGGGTCAACGTTTATTAACTGAAGCCCTTCGGGTATAGAAATAATAAACCGGTGTGATGGCGCCTGCCGTTTTACCTTAGTGATTGTCTCTTTGATGAGGGCCTTGACATGAGTTGGCTCCTCATAAAGGGCCAATCGCTGAGCCTGGAAGCGGGATAGCTCCAGCAAGTTCTCCACCAAGTGCGACATAGACTCGCTTTCGAGAAGAGCATCTTGAAGAAGTTGCTGCAGCTCGCTTGACGACAAGCGCTCCCATTCGGTCAGGATGGTACTTATACAGCCACTTATCACTGTCAAAGGCGTTCTTAGTTCATGCGATACCATTCCGATTAGAGAGTCCTTTAAGTCTACCAGCTTCTTACGCGCTGTTGTATCGATAAGCGATAGCACCAGCCCCTGCACCTTACCGGAGGAGTCTTTTACCGGTGTAAGCATCCAGTCCCAGTAACTCATGCCTGTTCCAGGCTCGCCTTCTAATTCAAATGGCTTATCATGATAGAGCACACGTTCGCCTATATCTCTGACCTGATTGAAGAGGGTCTTCTCATTTTTCAGATCGGGGAACACAGCAAAATAGTTTTTGCCCACTAGCTCTTCTTTGGCGTATCCGAAGTCTTCGGCATAGGCAGAGTTTGCCATGATGAAGTTAAACTCTCTATCCAGATAAGCTAGATGTGCTCCTGAGTTCTCCATTATGGTATAGCGAATTTGCTTTTCCTCCTTAAGTACTTCCTGAATTCTCTTAATCTCCGTAATATCCACGAGGGAAGCCATCATGCGGCACGGTTCGCCATCAGCATCGTTGACCAGACTCGCCGAGAGATGCACATCAAAGGTTGTGCCATCCCTCCGCCTCGCCTTGACTTCGCCTTGCCATCCTCCCTTCTCGGAAAGCTCCTCAATATCTGCTCCAGCCCTGCTCTTATCTGCAAAGAACTCTGTGATATGTTTGCCCAATATTTCCTCTTCATTCTCATAGCCCCACATCCTTAGACATGCCGAGTTGGCATAAGTTATCGTGCCATCCAGAGACGCGATGGCAATACCAATGACAGCGGAGGCAACGGCAGAATCTTTGATTCTCAGCTCGTTTTCCATTCGTTTACGCTCAGTAATATCACGATTAGAGGCGCGGCGCCCCAAGGGGTTACCATCTTCATCAAGTACCTGCTGGCACACATGGCTTATCCATCGCTCCTGACCGTCACGTCGTATAATACGGAATTCAATTTCGAAAGGTTCGTGCTGATGTATATCTTCCCTCATATGTTTCTGCACCCGTTCTCTGTCATCGGGGTGAATCAGGCTCAGGTACAGACTGAAATCATTCATGAAATCGGTATTAGTATATCCGGTGAAGCGTAAACAAGAAGGCGATACATAGATGAATCTGTTATCCGGACTGCGCCAGTACTCCCAGTCATGTGTGAAGTCAGAGACAATTCTGAATTTTTCCTCGCTCACATGCAACGCATCTTGCATGTTTCTGCGTTCTGTGATGTCCTGAACAGTGCCGAATCCACCCTTGAGAAATCCCTGCGGATCAAACTCAAGCTCTGCCGTCTCGCACACCCACTTTGTGGCATCCCCCACAATAATGCGATGCTCAATATGGTCATATGGCTCACCTCTAAGTGCTGCCGTCCACTTCCGGTGAACGTAATCCCTATCCTCTGGATGGACGCTGGACAGAAAAGTCTCATAAGTCATGGGCGTTCCGCTGGGAATCCCAAAGATTCTATGAGTCTCATCAGAAAAGAGAAGCTGGTTGCTGCGAATGTCCAGATGCCAGCTTCCAGTGTGAGCTATGGCCTGAGCATGGCTGAGCCTACGGGGGCTATCCAGCAGGGACTCTTTGCCCTGCCTATATATAGCGCTTGTCACGATAGCCCATGTACCTTCTTGCTTGACCAGGGCAAAATGATGATTCTGAATCACACTTGTGACGGCAGCAGCATCGCATTTGCCAATGCAGTAGGGGCATAAAGCTATCATTTTGTAGTTCGCGATGGCCTTGTTCACTTTGGCTTCAAGTTCCGAGAAAGCGTACCAGTTATCGCTTTCAAGCCAAGATGTATCTCCTATTATCCGCAATCCTGAGTAATCCCTGGCAAGAGCTTGCTCCAGCTTACTAACCCAGCCAGCTAGGACAAGGTCACCATTGAATACCCCCTGGGACAAATACCATTCATTGTAAGGTACTATCTCTATCTGTCCTCGCCGCAGGTATTCATCGAAGTTATCCACTACTTTTCTTATTGCCTCTTGTACCTCAGCTAAAGGGAGGGCTTCGCAAGTAACCCAGATGCAAAATTCATTACCCTCGAGTCCAGCCCTCAAGTAAGGAGCGACTATATCAATTAAATCCTCCTTGGTATTGTAAAACTGGCAGAAGTGGGTACCCCAAAGCAGGTTACCAGCCACATCGATGCCGCTATTTCTAAGTTCGCCTTGCATCGGTATTCTCCTCGCTGTACTAGTCCTGTAACCAGACTAACTGGTCATATTCTAGTTCTGCCTTGCTGGCTCGTCAACAGAATCCTGAGGGGGCGTTTTGACATCAGCGGCATTTCCTTATATGATGCGTGGCAAACGGGCACGTTAAAGACAATGGCATGAAACAATACCGCGTACTAGTAGTTGACGATGAGACGCGCATTGTCGACTTCCTCAGTGTCAAGCTTCGTGTTACAGGTTATGAGGTTCTTACTGCCTGCAATGGCTTGGAGGCTTTAGAGCAGGTTCAGGCTCAGGAACCAGATCTAGTTGTGCTTGACGTGCTTATGCCGAGAATGGACGGCTTCTCAACACTGAAGGAGCTCCGCACTTTTTCCTCGGTACCGGTTATCATCCTCAGCGCTAAGGGAACAAATGCGGATAAGGTGAAAGGGCTTAGTCTCGGGGCTGATGATTATCTGGCCAAGCCCTTCAGCCCTGATGAACTGGTAGCAAGAATTGAGGCGGTGAGGCGACGCCTGTCGTCGGATGATAAACGGAAAGTCACGGACGAATTTTTTCTGGGTGACCTTGTCATTTATTTCAAGAGGAGGCTTGCTATTGTACGAGGGCAAGAGGCTCGATTGACCCGCATTGAGTGGCTTCTGCTTACTGAGCTTGCTCAAAATGCTGGGAGCCTCATGTTGTACACCGACCTTCTCACTAGAGTCTGGGGTCCCGAGTATCGAGATGACGTGCAGATACTACGCACGTGGATCAGCCGGCTAAGGGGAAAGATAGAAGTAGACCATAACTGTCCCAAGATTATTCGCACCATACCCAAGACAGGCTATATGATCGACTTGCCGTCTGCCTGAAAGTACATTCTGGCAAAGCTACCCAATACTTTGTGAAATGTCATAGTTTTGTAACTTTTTTGTCACTCATTTTATGACTTTTCCACTCTCCTGTTTCTAAAATGTAGCCATGTTCTACTGGCATGCCTAATAAGCCGCAGAAGCTAAGAAAGCACATGAGGCTTTCGCCCATAAAGTGTTATGTTATTAATACTGTAAGCCAGGTAGGCTGGTGGATAATAATAGTCTGTGGCGATATTCTTGGTGGGGTAGGATTCCATACGAATTTGAACTTTGCCGCAGTAGGAGGTAATGCCTATGTGAGATTAGAAATCAATGCTAAGCTAATAACTCATAAAGGGGACACAATAATTTGAAAAAAGGAGCAAAGACATGGCTAGAGTAGCGCGCGAAATGGTAGAAAGGGCAGGAGTCAACGTTGACCAGCTAGTGCAGTTGTTGGTCAAGAATGCAGCCGCCGAGCTTACTACCTTCTATTACTACACTATTTTACGGGCCAATCTGATTGGGTTGGATGGGGAGACAATTAAAGAGATTGCAGAGACAGCGCGCATCGAAGATCGTAATCACTTTGAGGCGCTGGTTCCACGTATTTACGAACTGGGCGGAGGGCTACCCAAAGATATGAAGGAGTTTCATGATATCTCAGGGTGTCCACCAGCCTATTTACCTGAGGATATGAATGATGTCAATAAGATTCTCAGAGTCCTTGTGGAGGCTGAAAGATGTGCAGTTCGTCAGTATACGAACATCTGCAACCTTACTGCTGGAAAGGACCATAGAACCTATGATTTAGCTCTCTCAATCCTTCACGAGGAAGTAGAGCATGAGTCATGGTTTTCTGAATTCTTGGGAGAGGGGCCTTCTGGTCACTTTCTACGTCGTGGTGAGACATCTCCCTTTGTATCCAAGTTCCTGAAGTGAGATTAGGTATGGGGAGGGGTGAGGCCCGACAGAAGTTAGGCGCTCCCCAATACGCGTCAGGATTCATGTTCTTTATTCTGGTTCTCGTATGGTGGGAACGCTACCACAATCGGGCAAGGACCATGTCCATTGTTGTGCATGTTCCATGTATAAATTTAGAAAGAGGCATACTATTGTGGAAATGAATTTAGGATTGGCTATGCTGTTGACCAATCTTGTAGAGCTCTCGACCGATATAGGCAACGCCATTGCATACTTAATACGGACCCCGATGCATTCTCATCCGGGAGTAATGCTATGATTCTCCGTCGGAGTGGTGATATATCATTCGTTGAATTGCTTAAGACTGCTATCGACAAAGTTGGCTTTACTACTGTAAACTCGAGGGCGAGATTCAACAAGTGGAAGGTTGAATCGGATGTTGATATATTAGTGACAGGAGGTGGAATAAATGAGCGATCTGGTAGAAGTAGCTGGGATTTCAGAACTTGCCAATGGGACTATGACAGAGGTTCTAGTTGAGGGACATGAAATCCTTCTTGCGAGGGTTGGGGATAAGTATTATGCCGCCCACAACCGGTGCCCTCATATGGCAGGGAAGTTATCTAAGGGCAAGCTGGAAGGTACTGTAGTAACCTGCCCCGTGCATGGCTCTCAATTTGACCTTGCTGATGGGCGGGTAGTCCGCTGGTTAAAGGGTACTGGTTTGATTTCTATTATTGGCAAGGCCGTCAAGGGACCTAAACCGCTTGTGCTGTATAAAGTCAAGGCCGAAGATAATAGAATTCTTGTAGAAATATAGCCTGACTTCTGGGGATGTTCAAGTGAAGATAGCTTGTGCCACTGATGAGGTGAGAAGCCTATCGCCGGGTGAAGTGAAGGATATTCTCGACCATGACCCGACGGGCGAGTATATTCTTCTAGATGTGAGACAGCCTGAGGAGTATGAGGCCGGGCATATTCCAGGAGCTACACTTATCCCGCTAGGAGAATTGGAAGCTGTGGTATTTTCAACTGGTCTTACGAACGTATTACCGGGATCCCTGAGACACGGCCTGAGTTAATAACTGAGGTAGCGGGGGTTAGAGATATCCTTATGTTGGGTATAAGACTGGAAAAGGGCTCGTGGGATTTCTATAAGGCAGCCAGCGAAAGGGCTGCATCGCCCGGCGTAAAGGAGACCTTTGAGGTGCTGGCTGATGCTGAAGGCCAGCATATGCAAAGGCTATACCAGCGTGCTGTCTCCTTGCTTGGGCAAGGTGAGCTGGTTTCTCTGAATGAGCTTAAGCAGGAAGTCAAAGCAGAGTATATGGAAGGCGGTTTGGAAGTTGGCCCTGCTTTAACCAAAGTGGAGGAGGGATTCATTGACGAGATGGAGACACTGGAGCTAGCTTTGGAGAAAGAGTATATGGCATATGACTTTTACAAACGTGTGTCAGCTTTGGTCGAGAAGCTAGATGTCAAAACTCTTCTGCACGAATTAGCCTTAGAAGAGCGGAACTATGCCGATGTTTTGCTCAAGCGGTTGTCAGAAATGACGCGGCAATGATTAAGAAGAAAGCGGGTTTGAGAATAATTATCAGACCCATAACATCATCAGATGGTGTGGACATCATTTTTGCTTAATCAGCTCTAGTATTGATGCGGCGCCAATTTACCTCGAGCGAGATTGGCGTGTTTGTTTAGACCAGGCTGAACAGCACAGCTGCGGACAGCAATAGATCCCAGACAGCCGCTATAAAGAAGACTAGATTAGGTCATGGACAGTGCGTATTTAGATGAGTAGGTGTCTTCTATGTCCTGTTTTCTTCTTCTGTTACGATGGCTTCATCGTATTCAAGGCTAGCTTGGAGCTGGGTTTACTAGTAGCAGCCGGAGAGCTCTTTCACCAGCTAATTGATAGTATCACTGGCCTTGCTCTTATATTGATGTCTATGCCAAGAAAACGGGCTCTTATCATCTCAGCTCTAACGGCAGTAGATATGCACGTAGTAGCTATCCTTGGCATCTCCGTAATTCGTGATGATGTTCACCAGGGATTATGACATCCGACGCGGCGGTCTCTTTCCCTTCCTCGCTGACTCAGAGGCGACTCCTGATATCCGAAAGAAACGCTGCGCAGCATAGTGTTTTTGTTCGTTTCGACGCTAGGCTTAGCTACCTGCTAGCCCATCCCTTTTTGGGCAAGGTTATTTGTCTGCAAGTCTGGGGTCAGCCTTACTTGTCAAAATGTCATATTTTTGTAACTTTTTGGGCAACCATTTTATAACTTTTCCATTCGATGCCCTATAGAATATCCGTGTTGAATCAGTGTTAAAAGACAGGATGGTGCTTGCATTAACTCAATTTGCACGGATTAAGTGTTCCGATGTAACGCCAGGGGATTACGATTATGGTGGCGAGCGGATGCCTGGTTGAAGACCTGCACTTCATACTTATGCGGGAGGTCGTAACGTTCGGGAGTTAGTGTTAAAGATGCTATTACCAGTTCAAGTGAATCGGCGGAACGAGCCATTCGGAAAGGAGATAGCGCGTGCTTGCGGGAAAACATGTTGCTATTCTAGTTGAGGATGAGTTTGAGGACTCTGAACTCGTGGAGCCATTACGAGAGATGAGGGATGCCGGGGCCAGGGTATTAATTGTGGGCAGCGGCTCAAAGAGAAGCTATAGGGGAAAGAAGGGGGTGGCTGAGGTAAGAGCAGACACTACTGCCAGCAAAGTCAAGGCGGATGGACTGGATGCCATAATTATTCCGGGTGGCTATGCGCCGGATAAAATGCGTTTGCACCAATCCATGGTTGATCTGGTACTAGAGGCGCATGGTCTGGGCAAGGTTGTAGCTGCAATCTGCCATGGTCCTCAGCTTCTCATCTCATGCGACATAGTCAAAGGGAGATGCGTTACCTCTTGGCCTTCAATAGCAGTGGACCTGAAGAATGCCGGCGCTATCTGGGTTGATGAGCCAGTTGTCAAGGACGGCAATATCATCACCTCCCGTAAACCGGCCGACTTGCCAAAATTCAACAAGGCCATAATTCAAGCTTTATTATGACTTTATTCTGAGATGGGAGATTTATGTTCAAAGGAGGTACGATCTTAAGTGCAGTAGCCTTTTCCGTCCTAGTCAGCTTGGAATGCCAATATCCCGGCGCTGAAGTTGAGACAGAGACCGGCTCGGCGATACCCGTGTGGTAAATATAAAAGATCATAGAAGCAGCTTTGCGATGCAATAGGAGGCAACGATAAGGTGAATGGAACAAGAAGTGTGACCCTGAAAGGGGCGCCGTTCACATTGTTCGGCAGTGAAATCAAAGTGGCACAAGAAGCGCCGGCTTTTAAGCTGCTGGCAAATGGCGTATCCGAAATAGAGCTTTCACCGAGCAGAGGAAAGGCCAGATGGTTGAGCCTTCTCGATTCAGTGGATGCTGAGTTATGCCGTTTGCATACACAATGGTTCAAGGAAGAGGCAACCCAATTGAACGAAGTTGTGATATCCGGCATAAGCATGGACTTTCCTTCTACTAAGTCTTGCTACTGCAGCGCGCAAAACTTCAGGAATCTACACACGTTTTCGGAGCAGCGCGAGGCATCTTTTGCCCTCGCTTATGGAGTTCTAATCAATGAAGCAGGTCTACTCAGTCGCGCTTTCATCATCGATCGAGACGGCATTGTCAGATATTTAGAATATGTCATGGAAATCACGGCGCATCCCAAGTACCACAAGGCGATTGAAGCCCTTGACAATGTGGCAACTGAAAAAAGGAGGTCTGTCATGTAAAAGTGAACCGCAAATCTCAAGTTGATTGAATTCGTTATAGGAGGAATTGAAAGATGTACAAGAAAATTTTGGTCCCACTGGATGGCTCGAAGCTGGCGGAATGTGCTCTTCCCCACGCGGAGGGCTTAGCGAAAGGCTGTAGCGACGTAGCAGAGATTGTCCTGGTGAGCGTTACTGAGCGCGTTCAGGGCTATAGACCCATTAGCGATGCTAGCCAGCCAATGGGTGAGCGACTTGCGCCAGAGGCTATAGGGAAGAAGGAGAGACAAGCAAAAAGGTATCTTGATAGAATAGCGAAAGCTATCGAGGCCAAAGGAATCAGGGTCCAGACGGAAGTGCTCCTTGGTAATCCTGCCGAGGAGATTACTATTTACTCGGAACATCCTGGGTGCGACATTATCGTCATGTCCAGCCATGGTCGTTCCGGTCCCAGTCGATGGGCCCACGGCAGTGTTGCGGACAAGGTTCTCAGGTCTAGTCGCGTCCCGGTCTTAATGGTAATCGCACCGGGTTGCGAGGGCAGCGTTTAGGAAGAGAGAAAGGAGGGGGAAATGTACAAGAAGATCTTGGCACCATTGGATGGGTCAGAACTGGCAGAGTGCATTCTACCTAATCTGGAGTCTATTGCAGAAGGCTGTGGTGTTCGGGAGATAGTGTTCCTGCGCGTTGTCGAACCGCTTGAGACACGCGTCAGGGGGTATGGTGACTACTTCAGCGAAGCGGAGATAAAGCGCATAGAGTCAGAAGCTAAAGCCGCTGCTACAAAATATCTCGGCGACTTGGTTAGCCGCACAAGGTATCATGGAGTAAACGTGCAATCAGAAGTCGTAACTGGTAAACCGGCAGAGAGCATTATCGAGTATGTTAACAAGAATGAGGTTGATCTAATCGTCATCGCAACACATGGGCGCTCGGGGATTAGCCGCTGGGTCTGGGGGAGTGTGGCAGATCGAGTTCTACATTCTGCTTCTGTCCCGGTACTCATGGTGAGACCTCGCGGTTGTGGAGTAGGCAATTAGCTAGCTAGAAATTGAGCACAAGCAATGCAGAAATTTGTATAAGAAAAGAGGACGAAATGAATCAATTTGAAGCACTTTTCCAAACGGCAGACTGGAAGACGGAGAAACACGTTCCCGTAATAGAGTGTGCTGACCAGGTGAGCTCGGGTGATTTCTTTGCAGTAAAGGTGAGTCTGGGGAAAGAGGTCGGGCATCCCAACACCACTGCGCACCATATCCGCTGGATTTCGGTGTACTTTCACCCGGATGGAGAGAAGTCCCCATATCAGGTGGGTCACTTTGAGTTCACGGCTCACGGAGAATCCGTAGAAGGGCCTGATAAGAGTTCCGTCTATACTCAACATGAGGTGAGCCTGTCGATGAAAACTGGTAAATCGGGGGTCATCTACGCTACGGCTTTATGTAATATCCACGGGCTCTGGTACTCAGAGAAGGAAATTAAGGTTTCGTAGTGCAGCATTTGCTGGGCGATGAGCATCTCCATCCTATAGTGAAGGGCGTGGCTGGAGAGCGGAGCCCAAAGTCAATTGAAAACAGGGGAAATGAGGGGAACATGGCTCTAGAAAGGTCGAGATTGAGATGGGAAATCGCTCCATGGAGACCATTTTGGTATCTAGATGACTCGGAACGTCATATCCAAAGTTTTATTGGCGGACCAATGTGGCGATTCCCTGTTGAGGAGAGAGGCTGGTTACCAGCCGTGTATGTCTTCGAAACGTATAAGGAGGTTTACAGTGAGTTATTTACCGGATGTTTACAAGGAATTTAAGCAGCAATTTCCCGAGATAGCCAAAGCGTACGATGAACTGGCTGTCAAGTGCCATGGCCAGGGCCCGCTGGATGAAAAGACAAGGCGATTAATCAAGCTAGGTATTGCCATAGGGTTGAGTTCAGAAGGTGGAGTCAGGTCCCACGCTCGTCGAGCTCTTGACGAAGGGATAAGCACCGAAGAGCTCCAACATGCTGTTCTACTGGCAATTACCACAGCCGGTTTTCCGACAATGGTTGCTGCCATGGGATGGGTGGAGGAGGTTATAAGCAAATATAAGAAGTAGCGGGCACGGAGCTTAGTAATGCCTGTGGATTTCAATTTCATGGTAGGAGGGGAAGCCGGCCAGGGAGTCCAGTCACTTGGCTTCCTGCTAGCAAAAGTGTTTGCCCGCAGCGGCTACCATATCTTCGCTGACCAGGACTATGAGTCGAGAGTAAGGGGTGGACACAACTTCTTCCGTGTCAGGGTTAAAGATAGGCCGGTAAGTGCAATTGCCGAGCCGGTGAATATGCTGCTTGCGCTTAACAGGGATAGTATAGACCTTCACTATCAAGAACTGGCCCCTGGTGGAGTAGCTATTCTTGATGCTGAGAAGATAGAAGACAGCTCTGCCGCCGACGGGCTTCTTGGCATACCTCTGGAGAAACTGGCTGAAGAGAAGGCGGGCGACAAGGTTATGACCAATACCGTAGCTCTTGGCGCTGCCCTGGCGCTGGTAGGCTATGACTTGAATCTACTAAATGCTATTCTGGTGGAGCACTTCGGGAAACGTGAGCTTGCTGATAGCAATATCAGGGCGGCCAAAGCTGGATACGAGTATGCTCGCGCCGGGTACAAAGGTAAATTGCGTAAAATTAATCCACTCTCTGACACAAAGAGAATGCTGCTCACCGGCAACGAGGCAATATCACTGGGGGCGATTGCTGCCGGCTGTAAGTTCATGGCTGCTTACCCTATGACACCTGCCAGCTCCATCATGGAATACATGGCCGCCAAATCCAGCGATTTTGAACTAGTCATGGTTCAGGCAGAGGACGAAACAGCTGCCATAAATATGTCCATCGGAGCCGCCTACGCCGGTATCAGGGCTATGACTGCAACCTCGGGCAGCGGCCTCTGCCTCATGGTAGAGGGAATAGGGCTGGCCGGCATTACTGAGACACCAATAGTGGTAATTGATGGGCAACGACCGGGGCCGGCAGTCGGGTTGCCCACCAGAACTGAGCAGGGCGACCTTCAATTTGTTCTTCACGCTCACCACGGTGACTTCCCCAGGGCAGTTCTCGCCCCGGCTAGTATGGAAGATGCCTTTTGGCTAACCATCAGGGCTTTTAACTGGGCAGAAAAATATCAACTGCCAGTTATCATTTTAACTGATCAGCATCTGGCAAGTTCCTACGCGACTGTTGACGTATTTGACATGTCTAAGCTAATTATTGACCGAGGCGTCCAGGTTTCGGAGAATGAGGATGACCCCTCGGAGTACAAGAGACACAAGATAACACCGTCTGGCGTTTCGCCGCGGGCTTTCCCCGGGCAAAGCAAGGCTCTGGTAGTCACTGATTGTGATGAGCACGATGAGGAAGGGCACCTCACGGAAGATGCACAGGAGAGGACGTCACAGGTGGAGAAAAGGCTACGCAAGCTCTCTAGCCTGAAGCAAGAGAGCAACTCGCCTCAGCGGTATGGTCCGAAAAAGGCTGAGACAGCCTTGATTGGCTGGGGCAGTACTTATGGAGCTATTCGTGAGGCGGTGGATATGCTGCGTAAGGAAGGAGCCAGTGTCAACATGCTTCATCTCAATGAGCTCTGGCCCTTACCAACAAAGGCTGTCGCTGATACTATCAACCGAGCTCATAACAGCTACGTCGTTGAGAACAATGCTACGGGACAGCTTGGCCGCCTCATCAAAGCAGAAACAGGATATGATGTCACAGGGCGGATTCTGAAGTATGATGGGCGGCCCTTTACTCCTGCTTATATCGCCAGAGCGGTAAGAAAGGAAGGACGCTAAATATGGTTACGGTAGCTGATTATGCTGGACTTAAACCGGCATGGTGCCCGGGCTGTGGGAACTTCGGCATTCTGAAGGCTCTAAACGAAGCTCTGGTTGAGTTAGGAATTGAGCCCCATCGAGTGTTACTGGTTTCTGGTATAGGGCAGGCAGGCAAGCTGCCTCACTATACCAGGGCCAATGTATTCAACTCTCTTCACGGAAGGCCAGTCCCACCCGCCGTCGGTGCCAAAATTGCTAACACTGAACTGGTGGTCATTGCCATCAGCGGTGATGGGGATGCTTATGGTGAAGGAGCCAACCACTTCATCCATGCCGCCAGACGCAATAATGATATCACTTACCTCGTTCATAATAACCAGGTCTACGGTCTTACGAAAGGGCAGGCATCGCCCACCAGTGATTTCGGTTTTGTTACGAAGACCACGCCCTACGGGGCCGTAAAGCCGGTGAATCCCATCGCTCTGGCTATAGTCTGCGGTGCCAGCTTTGTTGCTAGAAGCTTCGCCGGGGATATCGAGCACCTTTCCGACATTATTAAGAAGGGTATTACTCATCGAGGCTTCGCCCTCATTGATATTCTACAGCCCTGCGTTTCGTACAACCATAAGAATACCTTCCGTTGGTATCGTGAACGGGTCTACAAGCTGCGAAATGAAGATGGCTATGACCCGAGTGATAAGAAGGCAGCTCTGGAAAAGGCGCAGGAGTCGGGTGAGAAGATGCCCATTGGTATTATCTACAGTAAGGAACTGCCCGTTTACGAAGACCAGCTACCTGCACTGATCGACGGGCCTCTGGTGCGCCAGGAAATTGACCCTGCTAGGGTCGAAAGACTCTTCGCCGAATTCATCTAAGCCAAGCTAAGCCCAAAAGACCAAAATGAGGTAGACAGCCATGAGAATAAAACAGTTGATAGAGATGCAAGGGGGAAGTCTTTCCTTTGAGTTTTTCCCGCCGAAAGATAAATTGGCGGAGGACGAACTATTTCAGAATATTACTAGACTCGAAGCTCTGAAGCCTACCTTTGTCTCGGTAACCTATGGTGCCGGTGGGGGTACCTTGAAGAATACGAGGCACCTGATATTGCGTATTCTTCAAGAGACTTCCCTTCTGCCTATGCCCCATCTGACCTGTGTTGACCAGAACAGAAATGAGCTGAAAGATATTCTGGAAGACTATATGGAGTTCGGCGTTCAAAATGTGCTTGCCCTCAGAGGAGACCCGCGTCAAGGAGATGAAAAGTTTACTCCGGTGAAGGATGGCTTCTGCTATGCTAAAGACCTTGTACAACTCGCCGTTTCCCTGTCAGGCTTCTCTATCGGCGTGGCCGTATATCCGGAGGGCCACGCCGAATCGCCAGATCTCGAAATGGACATGTGGTACACAAAGCAGAAGATTGATGCTGGCGCTGACTTTGCCATAACCCAGATGTTCTTTGACAATCGTTTCTTCTATGATTTTCTGGAGAGAGCTACTAAGGCCGATATTAGAATTCCAATTATACCCGGGATAATGCCCATTACTGACATCAATAGAATGCATAAGTTTAGTCAGAAATGCGGTGCTACGCTTCCAGATAAAATTGTTCGGCGGTTCGATGATGTAGGATCCGGTGATGATGGGGCAAGAGAATTAGGTATAGAATTAGCCACCGAGCAGTGTGCTGATCTACTAGACCATGGCATACGTTACTTACATTTCTATACCCTTAATCAAAGTGATACTGTTCTTCGGATCGTAAATAACCTGCGCTTCCACCATTCACTAGTTAAGGGATCGGAAGATTGATGAAACGTAGCTGTTTCCCAATCGGAATGAATACTCAATCTGACTGCCATGCTAGGGGGTGATTGTGCAGGCTTCTGGATCCATTGCAGCACAGGCGGCAAAAGAGAATATAGCTGACTCCTTAACGAAGAAGTACCCTCAGATGATTGAGGTAAACTGAATAAATTCTGATAGAAGGTTTTACGGGGTCGAGATTGGATCGTTTGTGTACGATGGCAAATTCAGGGCAGTAGCTTATAGAAGAGATATTACCTAACTCGGCTATGTCAATACTGCAATTGCTGGTGGCCGTGTGATCAATGCTACCAGTGTAACGGCTTATTCAACGCCATGGAGCAGCAGCCACAAGAAACGCCGCGTGTGTTATTTCAAAACGGTAGACCAGTGTCACATGGAGGACACTGAAGCTGCTCTATTCCTTCTTAACCCGGTGGCAGAGACTGCCAGAGACGCTGTAGATAAGCTTGGGGCTGAAGATCAGTAGGCAAGCGTGGTCAGCCCCAGTGTTCTTTGGTCATTCCCTGCAGGAGCAGTGAGTCAGGCCTTCAAAAGGACAGAAACCGTGCTGATTTGTGACCGTGCCGGCTCCTATGGCACTCATGGCCGCCTATTCCTTGCACTGTGAGATCTATGTCGTACTGTCGACGAAGATTAGTTACACCGTCTATAGTTGACGCGTGACGTCGCCCAGCGGTTCAATTCAATCTATGGAGAGACATCCAAATTGCCCGAGAGATTTTGAGCATAGTGAAGCACGCAGTAGGACTGGGATAATAGCCACTTGCTGCGGATCCTGCTAAACTTGCTTGTCAAGAGTAGTCATAAGGAGGGAGAGATGGAAATCGAGAAATATGAGGTACCTGTCGATAAGCTTCGCTGGGAATGTGACCCCAAGTTGTTTACCTTTGAATGTACCAAAGATTTAGCGCCGCTTCGCGAGTTCATCGGTCAAGAACGGGCAACGCGAGCTGTAGAATTCGGGCTGAATATGCCCGACGATGGCTACAACATCTATGTTGCTGGCCTGACAGGGACGGGGAAAACGTCCATGGTGAAGTCTTATATTGAAAGAACCATCAGGGGGAAAGAAGCTCGAGCGGAAATGTCTGCCGTGGAGGACTGGTGTTACCTTTATAACTTCAAGGAATCAGATAACCCTCAAATAGTCAGCCTGCCCCGAGGAAGGGGGAAGGCCTTCAGGGATGAAATCGCCGACCTGCTTAATAAAATACGTCAGGCACTAGGACAGGCCTTCTCCAGCGATGACTATAAGAACCAGAGGCAGAAGGCGGTTGAAGAGGCCCAGGCCAAGCAGCAGAGGATATTCGAGGAGATATCCAGCGAGGCCCGCCGCCAGGGCTTTATCCTTCAAATGACTCCTGCGGGACCACTATTGATTCCCATGAAAGACGACCGTCCTATGCAGGAACAAGAATACCTCGCTCTTGACGAAGACACTAAGAGACTGCTTGACTCCAAGCAAGCCGAGCTGCGTAAGAAGCTGCAGAAAAGCTTCGAAACAGTCAGCAATGCGCAGATAGAGACCACGGAGCGATTAAAGCAGGCTGACAAAGAAGTCGGAGACTATACTGTTTCTGGCCTCTTCGCCTCGTTGTTTGAGCAGTATTCTCAGTGGCCCAAGGTAGTTAGGTATCTTACCGACCTCAAATCCTATGTACTTGATAACCTCGAACTATTCAAGGGTACTGAAGAACCGATACATCCCATATTCAGGGTACCCGCCAGCCAGGTCATTGGAGGTGGAAATCCATTCCTTGCGTTTCAGGTCAATGTTTTCGTGGATAATGGCGAAGCCAAAGGCCCGCCAGTGATTATCGAAAGCAACCCTAATTTCGGCAATATTTTCGGTAAGATCGAGCGCCGGTTCTTGCTTGGTGGCTACATAAGCGACCACACAATGCTGAAAGCTGGAGCTCTAGGCAGGGCTAATGGAGGCTACCTGCTGGTCAGCGCTAAAGATGTCCTTATGAATCCTGGTGTCTGGCCAGCGCTTAAACGGGCAGTGAAGAATAAAGAGGTTCGAATAGAAGACCCCTTCGAGCAGTTTGGGCTTATTGCGCCTCAGGGGCTGCGGCCTGAATCGATGCCGCTGAAGGTCAAGATTGTCCTGACTGGCGACGCTATGCTGTACCAGTTGCTATCCCTGTACGACGAGGATTTCTGGGAGATTTTCAAGGTAAAAGCTGACTTTGATTTTCAGATCGAGAGAAATATGAGAAACATGCTGGACTACGCTGCATTTCTATCCGGCTGCTGTGAAGAGTGTGAAACCCGACATTTCGACCCCAGCGGTGTTGCTAAAGTCATTGAGTATTCGGCTAGGATGGTGGCTGACCAAGAGCGGCTATCCGCCAGGTTTGCTCAAGTCAAGAACTGGATTCTGGAGGCCAACTACTGGGCCGCCCGGGACAATTCCAAGTTCATCTCTGCCAGCCATGTGAGAAAAGCCATTGATGAGATGCTGTTCAGACACAGCCTGGTTGACGACAGAATCCGGGATATGATAAATCGCGGCTCTATCATGATAGATGTTGAGGGGGCAGTAGTTGGCCAAGTCAATGGATTGAGCGTTTACTCCTTGGGTGACACCACTTTTGGCAAGCCCTCAAGAATTACAGCTAAGACTTTCTTGGGCCGTGGCGGTGTTATTAATATCGAGCGGGAGTCTGAACTCAGCGGCCCAATTCACAATAAAGGAGTCATGATCTTGAGCGGGTACCTCGGCTGGAAATATGCTCAGGACAAGCCGCTTTCTCTGTCTGCCAGCCTGTGTTTTGAGCAGTCTTACGAAGGTGTAGAAGGGGACAGTGCCTCGTCCACCGAGCTATATGCCATTCTATCTAGCCTCTCGGACACGCCAATAAGACAGAATATAGCTGTCACCGGCTCGGTGAACCAGAAAGGTGAGATTCAGCCGATAGGCGGTGTAAACCAGAAGATAGAGGGCTTCTTCAAGGTTTGTCAGGCAAAGGGGCTAACCGGTGACCAGGGTGTACTTATACCGTACCAGAATCTGAGAAATCTTATGCTAGATGAGGAGCTGGTCGACTCAATTCGACAAGGCCAGTTTCATATCTATTCGGTTAGGACCATCGATGAGGGCATCGAAATACTGACCGGGGTCTCCGCAGGCGAGAAACAAGAAGATAGCACTTATCCTGAAGGGACAGTTAATTATATGGTTGACCAGAGGCTCAGGGTCATGGCGGAACAGCTTAAGGGTTTCTACGGCGAGGAGAAGAAGGGAGACTGAGTGATACAGGCACCCGTAATAACTGGATGTAACAGAAGCGGCAGGAGGGCAAGTTAACGAGCCCAACAGAGTCAGGACTACTTGTGATGGGGACGACGCTCAGCCAGCCTTAGTTAGGGTTTTTGAACCGAATATCTGCTAAGGCTGTAGCAGCCAGGTACGCACACAGAGCTAAGAGAGGATAGCCGATCTTGAGCCCTTATCCGGCGGGCGGTGTTGCTTTCTACGTCCCCGCAGTACCTAACTCAGCAGCTATTTCGTTTACCTCAGCGGCACCCTCCGCAAGCCACTTGTCCTCATCCCCGGTCAATAGTTGCAGCAGCCGCAGGAACTCGCCGACATGCTCCCGCTCCTCGTTGGCAATATCAACTAAGACCTTTCGTGCGAGTGTGTGCTCGGTGGCTTCGGCCTGAGCAAGATAAGCATGGATCGCCTCCTCCTCGGATGCCAGGTCAAGCCGGATGGCACGGATCAACTCTCCTGTGGTTAGTTTCCGGTCAGGGATGTTGCCAATAAATGGATTCGCAAATTCAGGCATTGTTCACCTCCTCTAGTTAATTTTATTTCAGATTAGCATTAAACGCCAAGGACATGTGACTTTTTCCTTGAGATCATAGCAGACTATAAATGGAAAAGTTATGAAATAGGTCATAAAAAAGTTACAAATTTGTGACATTTGCTAGCGTTATGCCATCGACTGCGTACTCATGCTCGTCCGTTTAGCAGGCAATTTCAGTGATACAACTCTCACATTCAAGTTGTAGCGTGCTAGGGCTGATGCCGTAGCGTTTAGATGGCTCTTGCCTGACCTCATGTTGAATGTCAAGCCATTGCTCACCATCCAGTAATCAATCTCGAGGTAAGTATTCAGGGCATAATAAAGGGCGCAAGTTATTGGCCATATGTGGATGTTATGTCCTTCGTTCATACCAGGAATACTCATGATGAAATGAAGTGCTTCTTCTGTTCGGATGATCAAGAAGCTATGTTCTTCAGACTACTTAACGCCTCGGGTATCAGCTCGCTGATAGCGGGATGTATGTGCATGCCTGTCTGTATTTGATCAATGCCGGCGCCGTATGCCATGGCATTTGTAATCTCCTGAATTAAAATAGGGGCATATGGGCCGATTATGTGAAAACCCAGTATCTTTCCCGTGTCCGCTTCCACGATGGCTTTGGCTAAGCCATTTTCCTCCATCATGGCCTCACCCTGGGCCACGTCTGAATATTTAGCCTTGCCGACCAGGACCTTGTGTGTTTTTCTAGCAGCCTCTTCAGTCATTCCTACGGATGCAATCTGGGGGTGGGAATAGACAGAGTGTGGAGCCGCGCTGTAATCCATCTTCATTTTACTGCCGCGGAAGGTATTATTGGCAGCCAATGATGCTTCAAGGTTGGCTACATGTGTGAACATCTGCTGACCGTTGCTATCCCCGACTGCGAATATGTTCTTCCTGGTGGTTTCAAGGTATTCGGCAACTTTGATGAAGCCTCTCTTATCAAGTTCCACCCCTGTATTCTCGACCTTTAGCAAATCGGCATTAGACCTTCTACCCACCGCAACCAGGATCTTCTGCGCCGTGAATTCCCTATGCCCGCCACTGCCTAAATCGAGCACAGTAACGGTCGCATCATGCCCATTGTTCTTCACTGTTTCAGCTTGGACGCCAGTGTAGACACTCATGCGCCGACTTAGCTCATCTTGCAGAATCTGCGATATTTCAGGTTCTTCAGCAAGGACGAGGCGGTCTAACATTTCTAGAATAGTCACCCTGGTCCCCATAGCGGCAAAAAAGTGGCCGTATTCCACTGCAACATAGCCTCCACCAATAACTATGAGGGAGTCCGGCCTCTTTTTCAATTGCAGCACTGTTTCGTTGGTAAGATAGTTCAGGCTTCCGAGACCCTTTATTGGCGGTATCAGGGGGCGCGAGCCGGAGGCGATGAAAATCTTGTCGCCCTTCATTCTCTTGCCGTTAACCTTGATGATGTAATCATCAACGAAATATCCTTCCCCTTCATATAAGTCTAGATTTTCCACATGGGAGAGCCCCCGCTTCATGTATTCTTGATTTTCGCTTATGGTTCTTCTCATACGCTCCATTATGAAATTGAAGTCAATATTTTTTATCTCGGCTTCAATGCCCAGTTTGTTGGTTTCCTGTATCTCAGCTATCCTATCGGCAGCGAATATGAGCATCTTGGATGGAATACAACCGAGATTAGCGCAGGTGCCTCCTAGTGGGCCTCTATCCACAAGTGCCACACTCAGGCCATGGGCTAAGGCTTCGTTGACGATAATTATTCCGCATCCTGAACCGATGACAATGACGTCATATTTTTTCATAGTCTCTTAGACCTCAATCCGCCCAACTCTAAGGGGCTTAGTCCTTTGTAATAGGAAAACCGGCCGCGACCCATGCCTTGACGCTTCCTAGGACGTTATAAACCCTGGTATAGCCAGCCCGGAGCAAAATACTGGCGCCGAGGCCGGCACGGTGTCCCACAGTGCAGATTACGGCTACCGGTCTGTTCCTAGGGACTTCTGATAGCCTCTGCTCGATATCTCCAACATAGATATGAATTGCGCCTTCTATATGTCCTGAATTCCACTCATCTTGGCTACGTGCGTCCAGTACTAACAGTTCTTCGCCTCGATTAAGCATGCTTCTTAGCTGGTGTACCGAAAGCAGCGGTAGACTTTCAGTAGGCAAGCCAGCATTATACCAGCCCTCTGTGCCATCCCTGAGATAGCCTACGATGTTGCTATAACCGGCACGTATCAGGTAGCGCACCGCTCTCTCCAGGTGAGCTTGGTCTTCCAGGACGATCAGGATGGGTCTGTCATAAGGCAGCACCCAACCTGCAAAAACAGGAAGCCCTTCCAACCAGATACTATAGGCACCTTTGATATGAGCGCCACCGAAGGCGGCGGGTTCACTAGTGTCAATTACGATGGCTCCCTCTTCTATTTCATCTCTGAACTCCAAGGGGGTCAGAGGAGAGGGCAAGGGCATGCACCCAATTAGCGGTGCTCCTTCAAGGTTATAAATCTCCATCTGCTGAAAGTAATGCGGCCTTTCTACTTTCTCAGCTAATTTGTACTTCACAAACTCATCTTTGTCCTTTATCTGAAGTACCGGATTTTGCAGCCTTTCTATTCCGATGGTACTTTCATCCCTGTTGGCAATATGTAGCCCGCAGACCGAACCAGCCCCGTGAGCCGGACATATGATAACGCCGTCGCCCAATGGCAGGATCTTATGGAAAACGCTGTTGTACAGATTTGATGCCATCCTTTCTTCCTCTTCAACTCCATAAAGGTCAATGCGCCCCACATCATTCACAAACAAGGTATCCCCCGTGAAGACCATTACCGCAGCTTCCCCAGAAGATAGGTCGGCTACAGTGTAAGACATGCTCTCGTCAGTGTGACCTGGAGTATGGATAGCGGTGAGCCTGAGGCTACCGAGTCGGAATTGCTGCCCATCTTGTAACGTATTGCCATATCTCCAGCTGAGCCCCGGGCCATGATAGATTTCGGCTCGGGTCATATTATGAAGTTCAATAGAGCCGATCACATAGTCCTCGTTACGATGAGTCTCAAAGATGTATCTGATCTTCAAGCCATGCTCTTGAGCAGAGTCTACGTAAACCTGACAGTCTCGCCGAGGGTCAATAATAGCCGCATCAGTGCCAGAGCCGATAAGATAAGAGTTGTGAGCTATGCCAGCTGACTTAATTTTTTCGAATATCATGATATTTCCTCCTTACACAAGCTCGATTCTCACTTAAATCATTTCAGATGCGGTAATGAAGGCCAGTACAGGCCGCACCGAAAGACTTGCCTCGTTTATATGCGGGACCTTCGAGGTCAGGATTACTCGATCTTGCTCAAAAACTAGCCTGCCTGAGACTCCCACCAAGGACTTACTGGCTGTGGCCGATTTCTGCGTTATCCATACCCGCAATAATAGTGAAACCAACAACCTCTCCTTCGTTATATTCGTTGGAGTCATTTCTCCCGGCATGATGCCTAGAGTAAATGTGCGATATGGTTAGCTTGTAAGCCACCCACCATCGATGACAATTGCAGCCCCGCTGATGTAATCAGACTCATCGGATGCCAGGAAAACTGCTAGGCTGCCAATTTCCTCAGGTTGGCCGAGCCTCCCCTTCGGAATTCTTGCTAATGTCTCCTCCAGCTTGCCGCTATATTTGAGACCTTTAGCCATGTCAGTGTCTATTGCCCCTGGGCAAATTGCGTTGACGTTTATGCCTTGTGGAGTTAGCTCGAGCGCAAGTGCTTCAGTGAGAGCTATGATACCACCTTTAGACGCTGTGTAATGGGCTATCAGAGGGAAGGCGATGCCACAGCCTCCGGAAGAGATCGAGGCTATGTTAATAATGCGCCCCGACCTGTTCTTAACCATCTCCTTAGCAGCCGCACGAGCGCAAAGGAACTGGCCCTTAAGATTCACGTTCAAGACTCTATCCCAATCTTCTTCGGTAAGCTCCAAGAAAGGCTTGAAGACGATGATTCCTGCATTGTTTACCAGGATGTCCACCCTGCCAAACTCTGATATGGTTCTACTGACCATAGACTCGACCTCAGCGTTGGAGCTTACGTCACACTTGACTGCCAGTCCTCTTGTGCCCAGCTCTTCTATTCTATCAACAACTTCCTTGCAGTCTTCTTGGCTTATGTCGCTCACAACAACATTACTCCCCTCTCTAGCCAGGGCTAGCGCTATAGCACGACCTATCCCTCTCCTGGCACCGGTCACAATAGCTGTCTTGTTGCTGAGCCTCATAGTTCTGCACCTCCTTGTGTTCACTTAGATCTTGTGAAACCTTAAAGCGAATCACGCAGCCCATTCCGAAGTTAGATTTCATGCTAGTCCTCTTATGAGACAGGGTATCTCCGCTCTCAAGCAACTATTACCAAGCCTCTGCTTCACTCATGAAGCTTTGACTCAAGGTAATCTCTCAGAACCCTGGCATTGTTATGCTCCTCGTCCTTGGCACTGTATAATAGCGTGACATTGCCACTACGTGCTAAATCGATAATGGGTCTCCATGCCACGGAATTGTTGTCCAGCTCCGCAAAGTAGCGCTTTCTAAATTCATCCCACTTGGCAGGATCATGATTGAACCACTTCCTTAGCTGAGTACTAGGCGCGGCGTCTTTGTTCCATGAATAGATTTTCAGTTGCTCTTTACCAATACCCCGCGGCCACAGTCGGTCTACCAGCACCTGTGTTCCGTCATTTTCATCTGCCGGCTCATAAACACGTCTAAGTCGAATCATTGTTCAGACATTGAAACAACGTGCGCCGAATGACAGAATTCGCTAAGTTACCGGACTCGACTTGGCAGCACGTATATAATCTCACTAAGATTATAAGTTTGCTGCAATGGAAAAGTCATAAAATATCAATGGGAAAAATTACAAAAGTGTGACATTTTATGCCTCATTCGCAGTCACAAACTTGACCCACCTGTTCACGGTTGCCTTTGTGTTCTGAAGCTTCCCCTCCTGGACTTCAGAGTCATACCTATGGATAATTGCTTCGGACTAGATTGCACTTGGCTCTTTTCTGCCTTGCTCTCCGTGTGGCCCATGCGCGAGGCCGACTACTCCAGAATTTGGAACTCAGTAATGTCGTATGTCATCTCGTCATCGACAGCTTCCTTCATGAAATCGATATGAATGCGAGTTGGAAAGCCGAGCTCCTCATCATAGGTCACCTTTATCTCATCTGCTTTCTGGTCGATGGCATCATCAATAATGAGAAATAGTTCGTCTATAGTGTCATATTTTTCAAAATACTTGGCATCAGCAGCCGTCCCGTCTGCCAGATATGACACCGAATGAGTAGCGCCGTTTCGCACCTCGATAGTAACAGGCCTAGAGATTTCTACCAGACAAAAACAAGTGATCCCTAATTGGTATCTGTAACTCTCTATACTATGACTTACCCACTGATTCTGATGCCTGCTAAGTGACTGTCTGACGCCATCTTCGGAATTGCAACCGGCCCCGAGAAACACCAGGCTAATTAGCAGCATGACAGCCAAGCGAGGTAAGACACCCGTTATCCTCTTTATAATTAGTTTTTTCATTCAGAAATTCACCTCCTCTGTCAGCACTAGACTTGTCACTTGCCCAACTGTCAGACGATAGTTGAAGACACTATGGTTGTGAAGAGAATGATAAGCCAGATAACGATGCCAGCGGCGACGGCCACCGCAGCTAATATCTTGCTCTTGGTGCTGCTGCTCCTGACAAGAGCAACTATACCCCCTACGATTAAACCCGTCCCGATTACGGAGAGTGCAGTTTTGATTATGAGCTCTGCTTCCATTCGATTTCCCTCCCTCATAGTGTTGTTCTGTTCATCTGGTACCAATAGTCCTGAGATTATTGATGTAGTTCACATAGCCCCATAAAGCCTCTCCCTCCCCATTCAACATTAGATATCCGCCCACTACAACATTACCTGAGATCCTGAATCTCAACTATTTCTGCGCTCCAAGGGCAGAAACGCTCTACAGTCTCTAACCAGTAATCAAGATTGTCTTCAACCTGTGATGGAGTGCCATCACAAAGTTCGATTGTCACCTCCGCCATGTGGATATCCTCAGGGTCTATGTGCCAGGTCCATGGTTCGTTGTAGAAAACCGACCCTGTGATGAGGCGCCCGCTTGGTATTGTCGCTTCGCTTTCCCCCCGCTGCACCGCGAAGACCTGCTCAATAGCCGCTTCGCCGGTAATGAAGATAGAGTATTCCTCTCCCACAACGTCAAAGGTGACGAGAAGCCCACCATAGAGAGTGGGCCTCTTGTTGACAGTCAGTCTCAGCCTGTAGTCTGTGGTTCTTATCTCCGCGTCGGTCGAGGGATAGGGCTCGACATTGAATACTATCGTATAGTCCTCAAAATCAGCCTGGGAAGGGCTCCCTGCCATGCCGGGCTGCGTCAATGTCTTGCGGTAAACAGATTCGTTGTAAATTATGTCAACCAGACAAGTCGCCTCTCCCTCCCAGATGCAATTGGCGCCCATTGGACAGCGGCTGTCACTGATAACTTCGACGAACTTCACCCTGAGTTCCTCTCCCTCTATTGAAGCGCTTTGACCAACACCTATGCTGAATTCTTCCCCTATCTTGCTCGTTAACTGATTTGTTTGCGAGGCGCATCCTGCGATTAGCAGAAGCGATAATAATGCCAGCACTGTAATAATGATTCGTTGCCGGCGGCCAAAAACCAGTTTCCCCGGCAACATGGATATGTTTGACTTCTCAGCTTCTATACGCCTGTCTTTCACCGGACTACCCCCTTTTTAGAATTGCTCGTATTATGCCCCAGTTTTTGCTGGTCGGATTGCCCGTAACACTAGAACCCGGAGCTGCGGTGCTTATAGAGACCATCATGGCTTTTGCTACCTGCCTGAATTATGCTGTTATCGTCTAGGGTCGTAACCCTGGGCCTGGCCTTCACTACTAGCTTTCCACCTGTGGGATTTCTACCCAGGCTGCCTGGCGCTTTTCATCTCAGCTTCTTCAACAATCGACAGGTATTTGTCATGTATCAGTTTCCTGTCAAATTCCCAAAATTCCTGCAACATGCTGTGCTGTTCTTTCTCGCTTAGATACTGAAGAGAAGGGTAGAAGAATTCTGTATCCTCCTTGGCGATATGAAGTGGGTAAAAAGCAACCAACTCCTTCACAAGCTCGACTACGGTGCCTGGTTCATTGGCCTTCATAGCTTCCGAAAGAGCCGTAACCGTTTTCCTGGCTGATAAATGCTCTACTATCAGCTCTTGCATTACTATCTTGTCATGTGGACAGAGCTCTTTCCTAAGTAATTCCCGGAACAAGATGCCCTCTTCTTTACCATGATGGGTGCGATCAGCATACGTGCGAAAAAAATCGACAGCTAGCTCCAAGACAGCACTATTCATACTGTTTTCCTCTTGCATCTCCTGCACCTGTTCACTAAGTACCCTGACCATACGTTCAATCAGTCGGTGCTCTTTCATTAAGGCACCAATTGGCTTCATTTTTCACCTTCCAGCATAGATTCTTGCTTGCTCATAACTCCTTCTTACCGGAGAGAATTATAGAATGCGCCCCATCGAAAAGTTATAAAATCACTGGCAAAAAAATTACAAAGGTATGACATTAGACGCTTGATCTTCGAAGGGATAGAGGCAATGGAATGGATTCTAAAGGGCACTGCACGCAGCTCAGCTGAAAAACCATATGCCCTTCTTACAAAGGGATAGCTGGTATCAAGATGACATAGTTTTGTTACTTTTCTGGCTCACATTTTATGATTTTTCCATCGTTTGTAGATTAGAATTCCAGAGTGGACATACCAGGGGAATGCATCTGTGACAGTACTGGTTTTGAAGTTTGGCTACAAGATGAAGGGTCAATATTGCAGCATAATCAAGCCTGTGTGGAGGTAACAAGAAATGGTTGAGATAAAGGTGGACTGCATCAATGAAACCTGCCCGGTCCCTCTGGTTGAAACCCGCAAGGCGTTGAGGAAGGCTAAGGAAGGCGACATAGTCGAAGTTACCGGCACACACCCTGCCTCTAAGAAAGAAATACCAATGGCAGTCAAGGCTCTGGGATTGGAGCTTATCGATGTTCAGGAAAAAGACGGAGTCTGGAAGATAAAAATACGGCGCTAGAGGGAGGAGATAATCATGGCGGATAAAGCTACCATAATAGTTCACAGTGGTGACATGGATAAGGTTTACAGCGCTTTTATCATAGCCAACGGAGCGCTGGCAATGGGTATGGAGGTATCACTTTACTTTACCTTCTGGGGACTCCAGCGTCTCAAGAAAGGGGGGTTGGAAAAAGGGCCCTTATCCAAGATGAACATGCTGGGGTTGGGCAAGTGGCTGGTGAAACGGAAGATGAAAAGAGCCGGAGTGGCTTCCCTGGAAAAGCTCCTCGAGGACTTCAAGGAGTTGGGGGGTAAGGTCCTTGCCTGCGATATGACCATGGAAATAATGGGGATAAAGAAGGAAGATCTCCGCGAGGATTTGATATCAGAATACTGCGCGGTGGGCACTTACATTAGCGAGGCCAGAGAATCAACTGTAACCCTCTTCATATAAAGGAGCGAGATATGCTAGAAAGACGACAGGTATACCTAGACAACGCAGCAGCTACGCGCCTGGACGAACGTGTCCTGGAGGCAATGATACCGTGCTTCTTCGATAAGTACGCTGTGGCTACCTCGGAGTTTGCCTATTCTCAGGGTATAGAAGCACGGGAGATCCTGGATGATGCCCGAGAAGCCCTGGCTATAGCACTGGGTGCAGCTTCGGAGGAGTTTATTTTCACCTCAGGAAGCACCGAGTCGTCAAACATTGCCCTCAAGGGAGTAGCACTTGCTCTGGGTGATAAGAAGGGGAAACACATAATCGTATCCAAAATTGAGGATTTCCCTGTGCTCAATAGTGCCCGCGCCCTTGAGAAACAGGGTTTCAAAGTGACCTATCTAGATGTAGACGGCGATGGCTTTATCAACTCTGATAAGCTTAGCGATTACATAACCAGCGAGACTATTCTGGTCTCCATCCAGCATGCCAACCAGGAGATTGGCACCATTCAGGATATTGGAAACGTGGGGCGCATATGCCACGAGAAGGGGGTGTTATTTCACACTGACGCCACCCATACCTTTCCCCGCATTCCCCTTGATGTCGGGAAGATACCTGTGGACCTAATCACGGTGTCTGCCCATACTATTCATGGGCCCAAGGGCGTAGGCGGGCTTTACGTCCGTAAGGGAACAAGGCTAGCGAAGTGGGTAGACGGCGGATTTCAGGAGTTCGACCTCCGTGCAGGGCTGGAAAACATACCCGGTGCCGTAGGATTTGCTAAAGCGGTAGAACTGGTTACTACGGAAGAGACCAAACAGCTACAGGCAATGCGCGACCATGTTATCGATTGTACTCTTGCCAAGATACCTGATACTGTCCTCAACGGTGATCGCCATAAGAGGCTACCCCAGAACGCCAATATCAGTTTTCACTTCGTTGAGGGCGAGTCCATCACCCTACACCTTGATATGCACGGCTTTGCTGTTAGCACCGGCTCTGCCTGTTTCAGTCGCTCTCTGGAGGGTAGTCATGTTATCTTTGGTATAGGCGGCGACCACGAAAGGGCCCACGGCTCAATACGTTTT